>NZ_JASCAQ010000052.1:0-198803 GCF_029967685.1 Erwinia sp. V90_4
CGTAAGAGTCGGCCTTTTTCGTTTCTACGCTGCGCTACTCTTTCTGCATCGCCACTTTGGCGTTATAGCCTTTCGCCACGGTCGCCGCCAGGTCACCGCGCGCAATCCAGCGATAGCTCCCGGCACCCAGCGCCACACCGATAAACCAGCTAAAGTTCGCCACGGCATGCAGCGAAGGGATAAAGCTAATCACCAGCCCAATCGCCACCGACGGCAGCAGAGCAGCAATCGCTTTCGGGTTAAAGCCACCCTTGTACCAGTAAATCCCCTTCGGCGTATCATCAAACAGGTCATCAACCGAAATCTGGCTGCGCTTAATCAGGTAGAAATCCGCCAGCAGAATCCCGAACAGCGGCCCGATAAACGCACCCAGCACGTCCAGCGTATAGTGGATCAGCTCCGGTGACTGGAACAGATTCCACGGCGTCAGCAGTACCGATCCGACTGCCGCAATCATGCCGCCGGTGCGGAAGCTGATTTTCTGCGGAGAACAGTTAGAGAAGTCGAACGCCGGGGAAACGAAGTTCGCCACAATATTAATACCGATGGTCGCGATGATCATCGTCAGCAGCCCAATTGCCACGGCCAGATCGTTACCCACCATGCTGACGGTTTCAATCGGGTCAGTAATCATGCGGCCAAACAGCGACTGCGTGCCGGAGACAATCACCACGGTAACGATTGAAAACAGCAGGAAGTTGAACGGCAGGCCCCAGCGGTTGCCACGGCGGATCTCGCCCAGGCTTTTACCGTAGCGCGAGAAGTCACCAAAATTAAGCAGCGGGCCGGAGAAGTAAGAGACCACAAGCGCAGTGGCGGTGATCATCTGCCAGGCTTGCTCCCCGCCGGTCAGCGATTTACTCGCCAGCGTCAGAGAGATACCGCTGAAACCCGTTTTGTATACAATCCATCCCGCCAGCGCCACCATCACCACGTACACCGCCGGACCGGCGATATCGATGAAGCGCTTGATGGCGTTCATTCCATGCCAGAACACCATCGCCTGCAGGAACCACATAATCCCGAAGCAGATCCAGCCCAGCTGCGACAGGCCCAGCCACGAAGATTGTGTCAGGGTGCTCAGCGCCGGCCAGAACTTAAGGGAGACAAGCATCAGCGCATTCGCCGCCAGGTAGGTCTGAATACCGTACCAGGCAAAAGCGATCAGACCGCGGATCACCGCCGGGATATTAGCGCCAAAGACGCCAAACGCCTGGCGGCAGATCACCGCATAAGGCACGCCAGCCATCTGACTCGGTTTCGCCACCAGGTTGGCGCACAGCTGCACAATGCAGATACCGGCCAGCAGGCAAAGCAGAACCTGCCAGCTGGCGAGCCCGAGCGTAAAGAAGCTGGCCGCCACCACATAACCGCCCATGCTGTGTACATCGGACATCCAGAAAGAAAAGATGTTGTACCAGCTCCAGTTCTGGTCACGCGTCGGCGCCAGATCCTCATTGCACAGCCTTGGGCTGTAGTTGGCATTGGCTTCAGCAGCTGCTGCCTGGGAAGACACTTCACTATTTGGCATGAAACCTGCTCCTCTGAATACAGTTATCAATAAACCGGGTTGCAGGAGACATTGCAGGATCCAGGCCAGATTGTAATTTCGTGTATACAAAAGTTGTGATTCATGTGTACGCTTCCTGACAGAAATGATGTTGACCGGAGTAGGAATGAAGAGTGAAAGCGGGCTGAAAACGGCCTCCGACCTGGGTGACAAGGACGAACCCATCTATCAGGCGCTGATGACCGCCATCGTTGAACATCAGTTACCTCCGGGGAGCAAATTACCTGAAGAGGCGCTCTCCGAAGTCTTTGGCGTTAGCCGGACCGGCATCCGCAAAGTGCTGCAACGCCTCGCCGCAGTGCAAATGATCACGCTAACGCCCAAACGTGGTGCACAGGTTGCCACGCCAACGGTGGAAGAGGCGCAGGATATCTTCCGCACCCGCAGCCTGATTGAGTGCGCCAATCTGCCTGCCGTGCTGGCGCACTGCCAGGCACCGCATCTGGCAGCGCTGGAAAAGCTCAATCGCCAGGAGCAGCAGGCGCATGAGGATCATGACGGTGCCGCCGCCATCCGCCTCTCTGCCGCCTTCCATATTCAGCTTCAGGCTATCTCCGGCAATCAGGTACTGACCGAAATGGTGACGCGCCTGACCCAACGCTCTTCGCTGGTGGTCGCTGCCTGGGGCGCACCGTGGCAACAGGGCTGCCGCTGTGACGATCACGATCGGCTGGTCGAGCTGCTGCGCGAGAAATCCCTTACCCGCCTGACTGACTCACTACGGCAACATTTCGATCATATTGTCGCCAGTCTGCGCTTTGAACGCAGTGGCGAGACGCTGCCGGACTTTGCCCGGCTCTTCGCCGCCACAGGAGCACGATCATGAACAAGCAGGTCATCCAGGTCATCAACCCCAACACCAGCCAGGCGATGACGGAAACTATCGGCGCGGCTGCGCGTGCGGTTGCAGGCGCCAATACCGAGATCCTCGCGGTCTGCCCGACGCAGGGCGTGCCCTCTATCGAAGGTCATTTTGATGAGGCCATTGCGGCGATTGGCGTACTGGAGCAGGTGAAAGCCGGTCGTGAGCAGGGCGTTAGCGGCCATGTTATCGCCTGTTTTGGCGATCCGGGGCTGCTGGCCGCGCGCGAGCTGGCGCAGGGGCCGGTGGTGGGCATTGCCGAGGCGGCGATGCATATGGCTACGCTGGTGGCGACGCGCTTTTCGGTTGTCACCACGCTGCCGCGCACGCTGGTCATTGCCCGTCATCTGCTGCAGCAGTACGGTTTTGAGCATCACTGCGCGGCGCTGCACGCTATCGATCTGCCGGTGCTGTCGCTGGAAGATGGTAGCGGTATCGCCCAGGAGAAAGTACGCCAGCGCTGTATACAGGCGAAGCGCGAAGATGGCAGCGGGGCGATTGTGCTGGGCTGCGGCGGCATGGCCGATCTGGCGCAGACGCTGACGCGTGAGCTGGGGATCCCGGTGATCGACGGCGTAACAGCCGCGGTCAAAATGGTCGAGTCGCTGCTGGCGCTAGGGTTAAACACCAGCAAACACGGCGATCTTGATTACCCGATACGAAAAAATCTGTCGGGCCAGTTTGAGCGCCTAAACTAAGGCAATACCTTTCCGCGACCAGGGAGTCAAACCATGAGTGATGTACCGGAAAAGAAAGAATACAGCTTTAACAAAAACTATCCGCGTGACCTGCGCGGTTACGCCGGGAATCCTCCCCATGCCGCCTGGCCTGGCAAGGCGAAGATCGCGGTGCAGTTCGTCCTCAATTATGAAGAGGGCGCGGAAAACAACGTTCTGCACGGTGACGCCGGTTCCGAGCAGTTTCTGTCCGATATTATTGGCGCAGCCAGCTATCCTGAGCGCCATATGTCGATGGACTCGCTGTATGAGTACGGTTCGCGTGCCGGTTTCTGGCGCATTCATAACGAGTTCCAGAAGCGCGGTCTGCCGCTGACGGTGTTTGGCGTGGCAATGGCGCTGGCCCGCCACCCGGAGATAGTCGCAGCGATTAAAGCCGCCGATTATGACGTGGTCAGCCACGGCTGGCGCTGGATCCACTATCAGAGCATGGATGCTAAAACCGAACGTCAGCATATGCAGCAGGCGCTGGATACCCTGACCGACCTGTTCGGCAAAACGCCGACCGGCTGGTACACCGGGCGCGATAGCCCGAACACGCGGCGTCTGGTGGTTGAGCAGGGCGGGCTGACCTACGACAGTGACTATTACGGTGACGATCTGCCGTTCTGGACCCAGGTCACCTGCCAGGATGGCACCGTGAAGCCGCATCTGGTGATCCCGTACACGCTGGAGACTAACGATATGCGCTTCGCCACGCCGCAGGGCTTTAATACCGCCGAGCAGTTTTATACTTACCTGCGCGACAGCTTTGACGTGCTGTATGAAGAGGGCGACAGCGCGCCGAAGATGTTGTCGATTGGCATGCACTGCCGCCTGCTGGGGCGCCCCGGCCGCTTCCGCGCCCTGCAGCGCTTCCTCGATCATATCCAGCAGCACGACAGAGTGTGGATCTGCACCCGTCAGCAGATTGCTGAGCACTGGGTGGCAAAACACCCGGCACCGGAAATTTAATCGATTGCGGGCGAGTTCCTGGTCTGAGGCACCCCCACAAAAGATTGGATTTGAAGGTTATCGCGGGATGACAGGCGCCCGGTTTCAGAAGGGAGGGCTGCTTTCCGCACCGGCATGAATACATCCCTGTAGCGAGGCAGCACGGCCATCCCTGGCCGTGAGCCTGCTGCAATCAGCCCTCCCTCCCTGCACCCAAAGCCCCAGCGTCGCGGTTTAAAAACCCCCAGCGAACACGATGATAGAGGGGGGATGAGCATGGCCTGAGGTAAGCCGGACGTCACGCGGCAGGGATGCCGCGTGCCGAGGCCCGCAGGGAGCGTGTTTTGCCGTTCCGGCGTGCTCAGGCTGAGCTCAGACCGGTCTGCGGACGTTTAGCGAGGGAAATAATTCATGGGGAATTCATGAGTGTCTCCTCGCCCGTTTAGATCGCATAATTTATAAATTGGCTGAATTACTAATTCAAAAAGTGCGGATATTGGCTGCCGGCTCTTAATTATCGAGATATTGAGCATATAGTTATTGCGGGATGCAGTTTTCATTTTTATAGAAGGATGGACTATATGAATCAGAAAGAAGTTGATACCAAAATCGATAAAATTATTACTCCGCTCATTCGCTTTTGGGAGGGTAGTAACGAGCCGTGGATGGTCAAAAATAATGTGTCGCAGTTCGTTTACAGTAATAAACGACTGCAAGGTTTTCTCGGTCTTCCAAAAGGCTTTAACATGGAAGGTCTTTATGATCGTGAGCTGCCCTTAGCGATACATGAATTTGAACCTCAGTTTCAGGCCCACGATCGTAAAGTAGAAAGTGTCAAGGATCGCGTAACATCTGTAGAAGTGCATCAGTTTGACCAGCTAGATTATCTACAACCCTGGTACTCTGAAAAATTCCCGATTTTAGATGAGGATGGCACACCCTTAGGCGTTATCGTGCACTGTCGCCCGGTTGAATCGATATTCATCACTCGACTGGCTAAAATTAAGATTCCCACCTCGCTAATGTTTACCCCTCCAGACGATATATTTAACGAAAAAGAGTGGGAGATTATTTTCTACACCTGTCAGTCGTTTACACCAAAAATGATCGAAGCTGCGATTGGTGTTTCCAATCGTACGATAGAAGATACTCTGTGTCGTATCTATAAAAAATCTGGCGTGGGTAATAAACGAGGCCTGATTGATTACTGCATTGAGCACGGCTTTAATAATTTTATTCCGCAAAGTATTTTCCAAAGCAGCGGTTCAATTATGCCGTTTGAATAACGCTAACCTCTGAACTCTGCATTCCAAAAAAAGGATAATTGATATGAATATCAAGGAAAAGGATTCGGCAATAGAGCGAATTATTAAGCCTTTCATCTCTTTTTGGGGCCGTGAGCCTGCTGCAATCAGTCCTCTCTCCTTGCACCCAAAGCCTCAGCGTCGCGATTTGAAAACCCACAGCGAGCACAATGTTAGCAGGGGGATGAGCTAGGCCTGAGGTAAGCCGGACGTCACGCGGCAGGGATGACGCGTGCCGAGGCGCGCAGGGAGTCTCTTTTGCCGTTCCGGCGTGCTCAGACCGGTTTGCGGACGTTTAGCGAGGGAAATAATTCATGGGGGCACTCGTGAGTGTCTCCTCGCCCTTTTAGATCGCATTATTTAGAAATTGGCTGAATTACTAATTCAAAAAGTGCGGATATCTGCTGTCGGCTCTTAATTATCGCGATATTGAGCATATAGTTATTGCGGGATGCAGTTTTTCATTTTTTATAGAAGGGTGAACTATATGAATCAGAAAGAAGTTAATGCCAAAATCGATAAGATTATTGCTCCACTTATTCGCTTTTGGGAGGGAAGTAAAGAGCCTTGGATAGTAAGAAATAATCAGTCCCAATTTGTTTATACAAATATCCGTTTGCGTAAATTTATAGGCGTGCCGGAAAGTTTCGATATGGAGGGCCGTTATGATGGCGAGCTTCCTTTAGCGATGCATGAGTTTGAACCAGAGTTTCAGGCACACGATCGCAAAGTTGAATATGAAAAAGACCGTGTTACTTCTATTGAAGTGCATAAGTTCGATGATTTAGATTATCTACAACCGTGGTACTGCGAAAAGCTTCCTATTTTAGATGAAGATGGTACCCCGTTAGGGATTATAGCCCACTGTCGCCCGGTTGAATCGATATTCATCACTCGACTGGCTAAAATTAAGATTCCCACCTCGCTAATGTTTACCCCTCCAGACGAACTATTTACCGATAAAGAGTGGGAGATTATTTTCTACACCTGTCAGTCGTTTACACCAAAAATGATCGAAGCTGCGATTGGTGTTTCCAATCGTACGATAGAAGATACTCTGTGTCGTATCTATAAAAAATCTGGCGTGGGTAATAAACGAGGCCTGATTGATTACTGCATTGAGCACGGCTTTAATAATTTTATTCCGCAAAGTATTTTCCAAAGCAGCGGTTCAATTATGCCGTTTGAATAACGCTAACCTCTGAACTCTGCATTCCAAAAAAAGGATAATTGATATGAATATCAAGGAAAAGAATTCGGCAATAGAGCGAATTATTAAGCCTTTCATCTCTTTTTGGGGCCGTGAGCCTGCTGCAATCAGTCCTCTCTCCTTGCACCCAAAGCCCCAGCGTCGCGGTTTAAAAACCCCCAGCGAACACGATGATAGAGGGCGGATGAGCCTGGCCTGAGGTAAGCCGGACGTCACGCGGCAGGGATGCCGCGTGCCGAGGCCCGCAGGGAGTGTGTTTTGCCGTTCCGGCGTGCTCTGGCTGAGTTCAGACCGGTTTGCGGACGTTTAGCGATGGAAATAATTCATGGGGAATTCATGAGTGTCTCCTCGCCCGTTTAGATCGCATAATTTATAAATTGGCTTAATTACTAATTCAAAAAGTGCGGATATTGGCTGTCGGCTCTTAATTATCGAAATATTGAGCATATAGTTATTGCGGGATGCGGTAATTACAAAATTAAGGATAAAACTATGTGCCAAAAAGTGAAAGATTCAAAAATTCAACAGATCATTAATCCTTTTATCAGGTTTTGGGAGGGGAGTAGTGAGCCATGGATAGTAAAAAATAATCTTTCTCAATTCGTATATTCGAATGTGCGTATGAGAAATTTTATTGGTTTACCAAAAGGTTTTAATATGGAGGGACTTTTCGATCGTGAGCTACCATTGGCAATACACGAATTTGAACCTCAGTTTCAGGCCCACGATCGTAAAGTAGAAATCGCTAAAGATCGCGTAACTTCTGTAGAAGTTCATAATTTCGACCAACTGAACTATCTACAGCCCTGGTACTGTGAAAAATTCCCTATTCTGGATGAAGATGGCACACCCTTAGGCGTCATTGCACACTGTCGCCCGGTTGAGTCTGTTTTCATTACGCGCCTGGCGAAAATAAAAATCCCTACTTCGTTGATGTTTACTCCACCCACCGAAATATTCACTGATAAAGAGTGGGAGATCATCTTCTACACCTGTCAGTCATTTACACCGAAAATGACCGAAGCCGCTATTGGCGTTCCCAACCGTACGGTGGAGGATATCTTATGTCGTATTTATAAAAAATCTGGTGTTGGTAATAAACGAGGCCTGATTGATTACTGCATTGAGCACGGCTTTAATAATTTTATTCCGCAAAGTATTTTCCAAAGCAGTGATTCAATTATGCCATTTGAACAATAGCCTTCTCAAAAGGGGGAGCAAATCACGCTTCCCCATCATATCTTTTCTGCATTTTCACCTTCGCCTTGCGGCGCATCTCATAACGCGTGGGCCAGATCACTTCAGGCTTGATACCCAGCGTCAGCGCAATAATTTTCTCTCCTTTTGGCCACGGTCGCGTCAGGGCATTCGCCAGCGTGCCGCCCGCCATACCGTATGCACGGGACAGCGAGGCAATAGAGTAGCCTTTAAGGCGTATAGCGCATTTTATCTCTTCGCGATGCCAGTCTTCATTAAGCGGTTTTGCTCTGGCAGCGATGCTGGGGCGGGTGGTGGTCATGTGTCTCTCCTTTTCACATCGTTGGAAAGGGAGTTTTATCATCAGCAGGGGGACGTTGCCACCGTGTAAAGTACGGATCGGAAGGGGCCGTGAGCGGCCCCTGAAAAACGCAATTTAGCTCATCAGGCTGACCTGGGCTGCAACAATCCGCCAGCCGCAGGGTAACCTGACCCAGGTCTGCTGCTGGCGACCTATTCGTTCGCTGCCTTCACGGGTAAACTCGGTGCTGCAGACCGCAAAGTCCTCGCCGTAGCTGGTTATTACGGTGTTCTGTAGCTGGCGGTCTAAGCCGACAGACGGGCGTGATGCGCGGAACTCTCTGATGGCATCAATACCGTACAGATTCTCCCCGGCCCCCAGGCGCACCGTACGCTCGTCATGCCAGAACAGCTCATCCAGTACCGCAACATTGTTGCTGATTAACGCCTCTTCATAGCGGTAAAACGCGGCGGTGACCTCGGCAAGAATGCCCGGGCGATCGATATATTCACTTTTCATGTTATGACTCCATGCTGGCAGGCGCGGCCTGCGCAATGCCCATCTGCTCAAGCACGCGTGCAGCTCGCAGGCAGGCTTCCTCTTTAAAGGGGGCTGCGATCAACTGTAATCCGATTGGCAGCCCCGAGGAAGTGCGCAGTGGTACGGTGGTGACGGGCAGGCCCAGGAATGAGATCGGCTGCGTCAGCATCCCCATGCTGGCGCGCACCGGCAGATCGCTGCCGTTAATGCGCATGGTTTCCTGACCAATCAGCGTAGCGCTGGTCGGCGTGGCCGGGGCGATCAGCACATCGACCTCGGCAAAGCGTGCCAGCACCTGCTGCTGAAAATGACGGCGGAAGCGCTGGGCCTGCACATACCATGCGGAGGGGATCATCGCCCCGGCCAGCAGGCGCTCGCGCGACAGCGGCTCGAAGCGCTCTGGCGAATGGCGCAGTGCGGGCAGGTAGTGATTGCCGCCCTCGGACGCCGTAATAATAAAAGCCGCCGCGCGCGCCAGTTCGGCTTCCGGCAGCACTATCTCATCATTGACGTTGAGCGCTTTCGCCGCCTGAGCCACCGCCAGCCGTGCATCGTCGTCACACCACTGCTGGAAATAGCCGCCCAGCACGCCGCAGCGCAAGCCTTCCATCCCGCGCTCCAGCAGGAGGGCGACTGGCTGCATGGCTTTCTCCGCCTGGAAACTGTCCTGCGCATCACGCCCCTGAAGCGCATCGTAGACCTGCGTCAGGTCGCTGACGCGGCGCGCAAAGGGGCCGATATGGTCGAGGCTGGCAACAAAAGGATGGCTGCCGCTGCGCGACAGGCGGCCAAAGGTCGGTTTCAGGCCGAAGATGCCGCACAGCGAAGCGGGCACGCGAATCGACCCATTGGTATCGGTGCCGAGAGAGAAGTGGACCACTCCGGCAGCGACGGCGGCGGCAGAACCGCCGGAAGAGCCTCCGGCAATGCGCGTCAGATCGTGCGGGTTATGGGTTGCCCCGTAGTGGCTGTTTTCGGTGGTAAAACCATAGGCGTAAGCATCCATATTGAGCATACCGGAAAGCAGGCCACCGCTGGCCGCCAGCTTGTGGACCGCCCAGGCATCCTGACGCGCCGCCGTGCGGTTGCTGAACAGGCTGGCTCCCGCCAGGGTGCTGTGACCGGCCACGTCGAACAGATTTTTCACGGCATAGGGTACGGCAGCCAGCGCGGGCAGCGGCTGGCCTTCACGCTTCAGGCGATCGAGGCGGTCAGCCTCCTGTAACATGCGCTCCTGAGTGACGTGGGTCCAGGCGTTCAGCGCGGGATTATGGCGCTCAATATTTGCCAGCGTCTGGCTGGCGATATCGCGCGCGCTCAGCTCACCCGCCGCCAGCGCGCGTTTCAGTTCTGCAATCGATAAGGACGCCAGATTCATGCTTTATATACCCCCGCCACTTCAAGGCGATCGTCGAGCGGGAACGCCATCAGCGGCGCCGCCATCGCGGCAATGCGGCTAAACTGAGTCAGCAGTTCGGCGCGGCGAGTCTCGTCCAGCTCCAGCGCCAGCACCTGCTCCATCTGTGCCACGTAGGCTGCCCAGTCGGGTGTGTCTTGTTTCATGATCTCTCCCCTGTCTCTTTAAATTTTCAACTCGGTTAAAACCCGGCCGCGCTGCCGTTGCTGCGTGGGTCGAAGGCGCCTTCCAGCATGCCGTTGATGTGGCGCACAATCGCTCCGGCATGGCCGACGGCCTCGCTGAAATCCGCTAACATCTCCACCTCATGCCCCAGCTCGCGCAGCGTGGCAACGGTCTCTGCGCTGAAGCGCCCCTCCAGCTTTAACGAATCCGATGCCTGGCCCCAGGTCCGGCCCAGCAGCCAGCGCGGAGCACCGATAGCCTGTTGCAGCGCCATCCCCTGAATTACATGGCGGGTAAAAATCGCCGCCTGGGTTTGCGGCTGGCCGTCCCCGCCCATCGAGCCATAGACCATGGTGCGGCCATCCGTCAGGCGCGCCGCCGCCGGATTCAGGGTATGGAAAGGCTGTTTGCCCGGTACCAGCGCCAGCAGATGCTCAGGATCGAGGCTGAAAGAGGCACCGCGGTTCTGCCAGGTGATGCCGGTACCCGGGATCACCACGCCGCTACCGAATTCATGGTAGATGCTCTGAATAAAGCTCACCGCCAGCCCGCTGCTGTCCATCACCCCCATCCACACCGTGTCGCCCGGGCCTTTACCGGTGCCCCACGGCGCGGCGCGATCCACATCGACGCATGCAGCCAGCTGCTGCAATCGATCGCTGTCGAGCAGCGCCTGCATCTCTTCCCGCATATGCAGCGGGTCGGTGATGTGCTGGTCGCGCAGGCCAAAGGCCAGCTTGGTGGCTTCAACAATGCGGTGAATGGTTTGCGCTTCGTCAGCATCTGCCATTGCCAGATGGTCGGTAATGCCGAGGATCGCCAGCGAAACCAGGCCCTGAGTGGGCGGCGGCATATTGAATACGTCGCCGTACTGATGGCGGATGCGCAGCGGCCTGCGGCGTTTTGCCTGCTGGCGGTTGAGATCTTCCAGCGTTACCGGCATGCCAAGGCGTGACATCTCGCTGGCAATCTCGCGCGCCAGCGGACCGCGATAGAAGCTCTCCAGCCCGGCTTCTGCCAAGTGGATTAAGGTCGCCGCCAGTTCGGGCTGGGTAAAGCGGCTACCGGGGCGGGGCACTTCGCCATCGGGCAGAAAGGTCGCGGCAAAGCCGGGCTGATTAGCCAGCTCGGCATGTTTACTGGCGGTGGCCGCCGCCTGGGATTCCGTCACTGGAATTCCGTCAGCAGCATAGCGGATGGCATCGGCCAGCAGGCGCGGCAGCGGGCGCTGCTGGCCGCCCAGCTCTTTGGATACCGCCAGCGCTTCCTCCCAGCCGCTGACGGTTCCCGCTACGGTAAGTGCCGATTCAGGACCGCGATGCGGGATGGTGGCGTGACCCTGGTAGAAATCGATTGAGGCCAGCGAACCGGCGGCACCGCTGGCGTCAATGGCGATCGGCTCGCCGTTTGGCGGCAGGATCAACCAAAAACCATCACCGCCCAAACCGTTCATATGCGGGTAGACCACGGCGATAGTGGCAGCCGCAGCAACCATCGCTTCAATGGCATTGCCGCCTTCGCGTAATACACCCAGTGCGCTTTCTGATGCCAGGTGGTGAGGTGTGACCGCCATACCCAGCGGCGCGATATTGCTTTGATTCATTCCATTCTCGTCGTCCAGATTGCTGATAGCTTAATATAAGCAATAGCCGTTCCAGTTTGCCGGATGATGGACGCAGGGAATTGAAAAACTGTCGGTCAGCACCGGTTTTAACAAAAATTGTTTAGTGCGCCGCGCTACAGACGGGCACGTTATTTGTATATCATCCAGACCGTGAAACAAAAGTTACAGGGCAGAAGCCATGAAGCAGCTTGATGAACGCCTGCGCAGCCATTACGCACAGCTGTCGCCGCAGGAACAGCGTATCGCCGATTTTGCCTTTGACCATTTCGACGATCTGATCAGCTATAACAGCGCGGAGCTGGCGCGCCTGAGTGGGGTCTCGAAGGCTACGGTCAGCCGCCTGTTTAAGCGCCTGGGCTATGAAAAATATAAGGATATGCGCGACGAGCTGCGTACCCTGCGCCAGAGTGGGATGCCGCTGACCGACAACCGCGATGCAGTGCAGGGCAACACGCTGCTGGCGCGCCACTACAAGCAGGAGATGGCCAACCTCACCCAGTGGGTTAACGCTATCGATACCGGGCAGTTGGGAGAGGTGGTGCAGGCGTTGTCCAACAGTAAACGCATTTTTATCATTGGCTTACGTAACGCGTATCCGGTGGCGTTGCACCTGCGACAGCAGCTGCTTCAGGCCCGCGCCCAGGTGCACTTACTGCCGCAGCCGGGCCAGACGCTTGCCGAGGAGCTGGTGGATCTCACGCCCGACGATCTGGTGGTGGTGATGGCTTTCCGCCGCCGTCCGCGCATCATCCGCCCGCTGCTGCAGCAGCTGCAGCAGAGCGGCATCCCAACGCTGGCGCTGTGCGAGCCGCAGGCGCAGGGCGTCATTGCTCTGGCGCGCTGGCAGCTCTGCGCCCCGCTCGACAGCGTTTCGGCGTTTGACAGCTACGCCGCGGCCAACAGCCTGATCAACCTGCTGGCGAATGCGGTGCTGCATGAACTGTTAAGCGATGGCCGCCAGCGCATTCATCAGATCGCCGACCTTTACAGCCAGCTGGATGAACTGGAACAGCGCTAATGGGGCACTGTTTTGGTGCTTTGCATGATTTTGGGGCGCGCCATTGCGCCCCATTTTATTCCCCAACTCCTGCCTCTGCCCACCTGTTAATCCGCCGTGTCTTCCGTGTTTTTGTTGGCTAATTGCAGGCTAATAAACGCTTTTTCCTTCCCGCTTATCGCTTAAGACCAAAAATTTATGCAGTGTGCTGCGCGCTGGCACATTAGTTGCAAATAAATTCTTTAAGAATCTTTCGTTTCATGATGTATTAACCGGGGAAGTGAAGATGAAAAAAGGTTTACTCGCATTACTGGCTGGCGCCGTGCTGTTCACTCAGACCACCGTGGCGCATGCCGACCAGCTGCAGGATATTGAAAAGCGTGGCGTTATTCGTATCGCCGTGCCGCAGGACTTCCCACCGTTTGGTTCGGTCGGTACCGATTTACAGCCGCAGGGCTACGACATTGATATGGCGAAGTATCTGGCGAAGCAGATGAAACTTAAGTTGCAGCTGGTGCCGGTCACCAGCGCTAACCGCGTTCCCTATCTGCAAACGAATAAGGTGGATTTGGTCATCTCCAGCCTTGGTAAAAACCCGGAGCGCGAGAAAGTGATCGACTTCAGCCGCGCCTATGCGCCGTTCTTCCTGGGCGTATTTGGCCCGAAAGATGGCACGTTGAAAGATGCCGCCGAGCTGAGCGGCAAATCCATCGGTGTGACGCGTGGCGCGGTGGAAGATATGGTGCTGACCGGTATTGCGCCGAAAGACGCCGAGGTGAAGCGTTATGAAGATAACAACACCACGCTCTCCGCTTATCTGTCAGGGCAGGTGCAGTACGTGGCGACCGGTAACCTGGTGGTGGCCGCGATTTCCCGCCAGAACGCCGACAAAGCGCCGGTGGCAAAATTTATGCTGAAAGACTCACCGTGCTTTATTGGCATGAAGAAAGAAGAACCGGCCCTGAAGGCCAAAGTTGATGCGCTGATCGAGCAGGCAATTCAGGACAAAACTCTGAGCGGCCTCTCTGAACAGTGGTTGAAAGCACCGCTGCCGGCTGACCTCGGCGCGTAAGGGCAGACTGATGATGGGGCAACTGAATTTTCCTGCACTGTGGCCCTACTGGCCGGAACTGATTTCCGGCCTGTGGGTGACTATCCAGCTTACGGTAATGGCAACGGTAGGCGGCGTGGCGCTGGGGATCTTTGGCGCTGCGCTGCGCAGCGGCAAACCGACGGTGCTCAGCCGCATTTGGGGTGTCTACGTCGAGCTGATCCGCAACACGCCGTTTGTGGTGCAGCTGTTTTTTATTGTGTTTGGCTTGCCCAATCTCGGCCTGAAACTGACGGCGGGCGAAGCCGCACTGCTGGCGATGCTGATTAACCTTGGCGCTTACAGCACGGAAATTATCCGCGCCGGTATTCAGGTGACGCCGAAAGGGCAGTGGGAAGCGGGGCGCGTGCTCGGCCTGAGCCGCACGCAGACCTTTATCCGCATCGTGCTGCCGCCGTCGTTGAAACGCATTTATCCGGCGCTGGTCAGCCAGTGCATTATCGTGATGCTCGGTTCGTCGGTGGTGTCGCAGGTCTCTTATGAAGAGCTGACCTTTGCCGCCAACCTGATCCAGTCGCGCACCTTTTTGAGTTTTGAAGTCTACCTGGTGACCACGCTGATGTATCTGGCGCTGTCGATTGCCATGCGTCAGCTGCTGCTGGCAGCGGGACGGAAATGGTTTGGGGAGCAGCCATAAATGAACACCTTTACCGACTGGGACATTCTGCGCAACCTGCTGCTGGCGGCGCGCTGGACTATCGCGCTGTCATTAACCGCCTTTTTCGGCGGCACGCTGGTGGCGCTGCCGCTGGTGCTGGTGCGCCTCGGCGGGCGCGTCTGGCCTAACCGTTTCATCCGTGGCTATATTGAGCTGTTCCAGGGCACGCCGCTGCTGATGCAGCTGTTCCTCGCCTTTTTCGGCGTGGCGCTGTTCGGCATCGATGTGTCGCCGTGGACCGCCGCCTCGCTGGCCCTGACCTTTTACACCAGCGCCTTTTTGGTGGATATCTGGCACGGCAGCATCAAAGCGCTGCCAAAGGGGCAGTGGGAAGCCAGCCGCTGCCTGGGGTTAAGCTTCGGCCAGACGCTGCTGCGCGTGGTGCTGCCGCAGGCGCTGCGCATCGGGCTGGCCCCGACCGTGGGCTTTGCCGTGCAGGTGGTGAAAGGCACCGCGCTGGCTTCGATAATCGGCTTTATCGAACTGACCAAGGCGGGCACCATTCTGAATAACGTCACCTATCAACCGTTTAAAGTCTTCGGGCTGGTAGCGCTGGGCTACTTCCTGATGTGTTATCCGCTGTCGCGCTACAGCCAGTATCTGGAGAAGAAATTCAATGCCGCTCATCACCATTAATCAGGTGCAAAAATATTATGGCGACAACCACGTACTGAAAGGCGTGGATCTCGACATCGAAATGGGTGAAGTGATCTCGATTATCGGCCGCAGCGGCTCGGGGAAAAGTACCCTGCTGCGCTGCGTCAACGGTCTGGAAGGCTATCAGGAAGGCAGCATCAAACTCGGCGGCATGACCATCACCGACCGCGATTCCCAGGCGCGTGACATCAGCCGCTCGATCGGCATGGTGTTCCAGAACTTCAATCTGTTCCCGCATATGACCGCGCTGGAAAACGTGATGCTGGCGCCGCGCCGGGTACTGAAAAAAAGCGAAGCCGAGTGCCGCCTGCTGGCTACCCAGATGCTGGAAAAAGTCGGCCTCGCTGACCGTGTCGATTACTACCCGGCCAACCTTTCCGGCGGCCAGCAGCAGCGCGTGGCGATTGCCCGCGCGCTGGCGATGTCGCCGAAAGTGCTGTTATGTGATGAAATCACCTCGGCGCTCGACCCGGAGCTGGTGGGTGAGGTGCTGAAAGTGCTGGAGCAGCTGGCACAAGAGGGCATGACGCTGATTCTGGTAACGCACGAAATGAACTTTGCCCGTGAAGTGGGTGACCGCGTGGTGTTTATGCACCAGGGGCGCGTCTGGGAGCAGGGCGACAGCAAAACGGTGTTCTCCAACCCGCAAACGACAGAACTTAAACAATTTATCTCCTCGGTGCGTGGCCTGAGTTAAGTGCAACGCGGATGAACAGAAGGATGGAACAGATGGATTTATCTAAATTTACCCAGATCAACCCGCCGCAGCGCCTGCTGATGGGGCCGGGACCGATTAACGCCGACCCGCGCGTGCTGCGCGCCATGTCCAGCCAGCTGCTGGGCCAGTACGATCCGGCGATGACGCAGTATATGAACGAAGTGATGGCGCTGTACCGTGGCGTGTTCCGCAGCGAAAACCGTTGGACGATGCTGATCGACGGCACCTCACGCGCCGGGATTGAAGCGATCCTGCTGTCGGCGATCCGCCCTGGCGATAAGGTGCTGGTGCCGGTATTTGGCCGCTTTGGCCACCTGCTGTGTGAAATCGCCCGCCGCTGCCGTGCGGAAGTGCACACCATTGAAGTACCGTGGGGCGAAGTGTTCACCCCGGATCAGATTGAAGATGCGATTAAAAAAGTGCAGCCGCGCCTGCTGCTGACGGTGCAGGGCGATACCTCCACCACTATGCTGCAGCCGCTGGAAGAGCTGGGCGCCATCTGTAAAAAATATGGCGTGCTGTTCTACACCGATGCCACCGCTTCGCTGGCCGGTAACGCGCTGGAAACCGATGCCTGGGGGCTGGATGCCGTCTCTGCCGGGATGCAGAAATGCCTTTGCGGGCCGTCCGGCACCTCGCCCATTACCCTTAGCCCGGCGATGGAAGAAGCGATCCGCAAGCGCAAATGCGTGGAAGAGGGGATCCGCACCGACGCCCATCAGGACGGCGTTGACGAAATGATCTACTCCAACTATTTCGATCTCGGCATGATCATGGATTACTGGGGGCCGGAGCGCCTGAACCATCACACCGAAGCCACTTCTGCGCTGTTTGGCGCGCGCGAGTGCGCCCGCCTGATCCTCGAAGAGGGGCTGGATAACGGCATCGCCCGCCACAAGCTGCACGGCGACGCGCTGTTAAAAGGTATTCAGGGCATGGGGCTGGAGACCTTCGGCAACCTGCAGCACAAGATGAATAACGTGCTCGGCGTGATGATCCCGCAGGGCGTCAACGGCGACCAGGTGCGCAAGCTGATGCTGGAAGATTTCGGTATTGAGATCGGCACCTCATTTGGCCCGCTGATTGGCAAAGTGTGGCGCATCGGCACCATGGGCTACAACGCTCGTAAAGACTGCGTGATGCAGACCCTGAGCGCGCTGGAGTCGGTGCTGACCCACCTTGGTTTCCGTACTCCCCAGGGCGCTGCAATGCAGGCCGCCTGGGATCACTACAACGGGAGCCGCTAATGAACGCCTGCCTGATGAATGCCCCGGCGGCAGCGATTGCCGCCGAGCGCGTTATGTCCCGCTGCGATGCGCTGGCTGAAATCAGTGAAACCCCGGAATACCTCACCCGCGTCTATCTGTCGCCGGAGCATCTGCGCGCCAACGCGCTGGTCGGCAAGTGGATGAAGGCAGCGGGCATGCAGGTGTGGCAGGACAGCGTCGGCAATATCTGCGGCCGCTATGAAGGGCAGGAGACGGGTGCCAAAGCGCTGCTGCTTGGCTCACACCTGGATACCGTGCGCAATGCCGGGCGTTACGACGGCATGCTCGGCGTGCTGACGGCGATTGAGACCGTGCAGTATCTGCACGATCGCGGTGAGCGCCTGCCGTTAGCCATTGAGATTATCGGCTTCGCCGACGAAGAGGGCACGCGCTTCGGCATCACCCTGCTCGGCAGCCGTGGCCTGACCGGGACCTGGCCGGAAAGCTGGGTTACGCATCCGGACGGTAACAGCATTACCGTCGGCCAGGCGATGCGCGATATCGGCCTCAATCCCGATCGCATCTGGCAGGCCGCGCGCGACGCGGAAGATTTCGTCGCCTATCTCGAACTGCATATCGAGCAGGGGCCATGTCTTGAGCAAGAGCAGCTGGCGCTGGGGGTGGTGACGGCGATTAACGGCGCACGCCGCCTTAACTGCCGCTTTACCGGCGAAGCCGGGCACGCCGGGACGGTGCCGATGAGCCATCGCAAAGATGCGCTGGCCGCTGCCGCCGAATGGATGGTGTTTATCGAACAGTGCCCGCCGCAGCACAACCCGCAGCTGGTGGCGACGGTCGGCACACTGCAGTGCCATCCGGGGGCGGTGAACGTCATTCCCGGTGAGGTGGCGCTGACGCTTGATGTGCGCGGCCCGGAAGACCAGGCGCTGAGTGAGCTGCTCTCCGAGCTGCTTACCCAGGGTGAAGCCATTGCCCTGCGCCGTGGCCTGAGCTTCAGCGCCGAAGAGTATTACCAGATCCCGGCAACGCGCTGTGATGATGCTTTGCAGGCCGCGTTAACCCAGGCGGTCAACAGCGTGCAAGGGCGCAGCCTGTCACTGCCGAGCGGTGCAGGTCATGATGCCATCGCCATCGCCGAGCGCTGGCCGGTGGGCATGCTGTTTGTGCGCTGCGACCGTGGCATCAGTCATCATCCGGCAGAGTCGGTGACCACGCAAGATGTGGCGCAGGCGGTGCAGGCCTATGTACAGGCGGTGAATGCGCTGGCCTGTAGCCAGTCAGCGTAGGGTCGAGGCGTGCCGCGACCGCCATAACGGAGGCGAATGATGAAGTTAACAGAGTTCAACCAGGCCAGCGCCGCCGCTGCCCGGCACAGTATTGCACACTGCGTGGCGCTGCCAGACTGGTCCGCCGCGCTGGTGAATGGGCGGCCGTACTCGTCGCTTAATGAGCTGCTGGCCGGGGGCGAGCTGCTGGCGCAGGAGTGGGATGGCGCCGCACTCAATCAGGCGCTCTCAGCGCACCCGCGCATCGGCGAGCGTGCGGCAGGCGGCGGGAAAGAAGCCGCGATGTCCGGCAGCGAACAGAGCCAGGTCAACAGCGCGGATGCCCGGCTGGCAGAGGCGTTACGCGCGGGGAATGCGACCTATGAACAGCG
This sequence comes from Erwinia sp. V90_4, assembly GCF_029967685.1. Lineage (NCBI taxonomy): Bacteria > Pseudomonadati > Pseudomonadota > Gammaproteobacteria > Enterobacterales > Erwiniaceae > Erwinia > Erwinia sp. V90_4. Next base: position 18,888 of record NZ_JASCAQ010000052.1, read on the forward strand.
CTTTGGCCGGGTGTTCCTGATCCGTGCCAAAGGGCGCAGCGGTGAGCAGATCCTCGCCGAGCTGCAGCGCCGCCTGAACAACCATGCAGAGCAGGAGGAGCGCGAAGCCCTTGCCCAGCTGAGTGAAATCACCCTTTTACGACTGCAGGAGGCGTTTCAGTGAGCACCATTACCACACATATCCTGGATACCGCGCTGGGCAAACCGGCGGCAGGGGTGACCATCGCCCTTGAACAGCAGGGCAGCGAAGGCTGGCAGCCGCTGGCCAGTGGCGTCACCAATGATGATGGCCGCCTCAGCGACCTGACTCCGCAGCCGCTGGCGCCGGGCCACTACCGCCTGACGGCAGAGATTGGAGACTATTTTGCCGCCGGCGGGCGTGAAACCCTGTACGTCAATGCGCAGATCAATTTCGTGATTGCCGCCACCGGCAGCCATTACCACTTACCCTTTGTGATCACCCCGTGGTCGTGGTCCACCTACCGCGGTAGTTAAATCCCGGGCGAGGCAAGCCATCGCCCCTACGACGTCTGTCAGGACGTGTTTTCGTAGGGGGCAGGCAAGCCATCGCCCCTACAACGTCTGTCAGGACGTGTTTTTCGTAGGGGGCAGGCAAGTCATCGCCCCTACGACGTCTGTCAGGACGTGTTTTTCGTAGGGGGCAGGCATGCCTGACCCGTCTTACAGCAAATACAAAAGGCACTATTATGAGCGTCAGGCCAGAAGATACGCGTTATCCGGCAGGCAAGGCTTTTGCCTGGGGTTTACAACATGTCCTCACCATGTACGGCGGCATTATTGCGCCGCCGCTGATTATCGGCGCCGCTGCCGGGCTGAACGCCGCACAGCTGGGCGTGCTGGTGACGGCTGCACTGTTCGTTAGCGGCTGCGCCACCCTGCTCCAGGCGCTGGGCGTGCCGGGCTTCGGTTCGCGCCTGCCGCTGGTGCAGGGGGTCTCCTTTGCCGGTGTGGCGACGATGGTGACGCTGGTGACCGGTGGCGGTGGGCTGCCGGTGGTGTTTGGCGCGGTGATCGCCTCCTCGCTGATCGGCCTGCTAATCGCCCCACTGTTTGCTCACATCATCCGCTTCTTCCCCCCGGTGGTGACCGGGACCGTCATTACGGCGATCGGCCTGTCGCTGATGCCGGTGGCAGCGCGCTGGGCGATGGGCGGAAATCCGCAGAGCGCAGGCTGGGGGTCGACCAGTAATATCGGGCTGGCGGCGGTGACGCTGGTCATGGTGCTGCTGCTTAACCGCGTCGGCAATGCGGCGGTTAAACGGCTGGCGGTACTGCTGGCAATGGCGGCAGGCACCGGCATTGCGCTGTTTACCGGGCAGGCCGATTTCAGTCGGGTGGCGCAGGGCGACTGGCTGGCGCTGCCGGGAATACTCAGCTTCGGCATGCCGGTGTTTGACCTGGCGGCGATAGTTTCGATGACGCTGATTGTGCTGGTGCTGCTCACGGAAACCACGGCTGGGCTGATCGCCATCGGCGAGATTGTCGGCACGGATGTGGACGGTAAGCGCATCGCTCGCGGCCTGCGTGCCGATATGCTGACCAGCGCGCTGGCACCGCTGTTCAACTCCTTCCCGCAGAGTGCCTTTGCGCAAAATATCGGGCTGGTGGCAATGACCGGGGTGAAAAGTCGCTTTGTCGTTGCGGCGGGCGGGGTGATCCTGGTGCTGCTCGGCTTCTTTCCGCTGCTGGGTAGGGTGGTGGCGGCGATACCGCTGCCGGTGCTGGGTGGGGCCGGCGTGGTGCTGTTTGGTACCGTGGCGGCCAGCGGGATTCGTACGCTGGCGAAGGTGGACTACAAGGACAATATGAACCTGGTAATTGTTGCCACATCGATTGCCTTTGGCATGATCCCGATTGTGATGCCGTCGTTCTACGACCAGTTCCCCGGCTGGGTACGTACCCTTTTCCATTCAGGCATCAGCGCCGCATGCCTGGTATCGGTCACATTGAACCTGCTGTTTAACCGGGTAAGCGAAGAAGTTGAATATCGCCGGGGCCGATCGCTTTTGTGACCGGCCCGTGACCGCGCACGAAATTAGAAACTAAAACTGTCCGCATCGCGCCATGCCGGGAACTTCTCACGGTATTCGCGCACGTTCTCCAGCGACAGATCGGCATCGAGCCGCGCTGGCTGATGCGGTTCACCGGCAGCGAGTATCTCACCCAGCGGGCTGATAATCCGGCTGTCGCCGCTGTACTGATGGCCGTTGCCGTCCGTGCCGACGCGGTTACAGCCGGCAACATACGCCTGATTCTCAATCGCCCGCGCCTGCAACAGCGTCTGCCAGTGCAGCGCGCGCGGTGCCGGCCAGTTAGCGACGTAGAGCGCCAGGTCATAATCGTTCTGATTACGCGAGAAGACCGGGAAGCGCAGGTCGTAACACACCTGTGGCAGAATGCGCCAGCCGCGCCACTCGATAACTTCACGCCGCTCGCCTGCCAGGTAGTGCTGGTGCTCGCCCGCCATGCGGAACAGATGGCGCTTGTCGTAGTGATGCACCGTACCGTTTGGCTCGACCAGTAAAAAGCGGTTAACCGCGCCTTTTTCCGTCTGCAGTGCGGCGCTGCCCGCCACCATCGCGTGGGCCGCTTTGGCTTTGGCCTGCAGCCAGCTCACCACCTGCGCTTCCGGCAGCGAGCTTTTCGCTGCCTCCATCGCAAAACCGGTGGTGAACATCTCCGGCAGGATAATCAGGTCACGGCCGTCGATTCCGGCCAGTAGTTCGTCGAAAAAGCGCAGGTTGGCTGCGCCGTCCATCCACTCCAGCGGTTGCTGAAGTACGGTAATTTTCAAAGTTGACACAGGCGCTCCGCAGCAGCATCCAGCGTGGCTTCCTGTTTAGCGAAGCACAGGCGGATCAGTTTATGGGGGAAGGCGTCGGCGCAGAATACCGACAGGGGAATTGCCGCAACGCCCACTTCTTTTGTCAGCCACTGGCAGAATGCCACATCGTCGAGATCGGAGATAGCGCTGTAGTCTGCCAGCAGGAAGTAGGTGCCCTCGCACGGCAGGATCTCAAAGCGGCTATTCGCCAGCGCCTGCACGAAGCGATCGCGACGCGCGCGGTAGAATGCCGACAGCTCGCGGTAGTGCTGCGGCTCCTGCTCCAGCATATCGGCAATCGCCAGCTGTGCCGGGGTGTTCACCGAAAAGGTCAGATACTGATGCACCTTGCGCACTTCCGCACTTAACGCCGCCGGAGCCACGCAGTAGCCGACTTTCCAGCCGGTCATATGGAAGGTTTTGCCAAATGAGGAGACCGCAATCGCCCGCTCGCGCAGCTGCGGATGCGCCAGCACGCTGGCATGGCCGTGCTGATCAAAACAGATATGCTCGTACACTTCATCGCTCAGCACGTAGATTTCCCGCTGCGCAATCGCCTGCCACAGCGCGGCAAAATCCGCTTGCTGCCAGACGGTGGCCGACGGGTTGTGCGGCGTGTTGAGGATCACCAGCCGGGTTTTATCCGACAGCAGGGCCGTGAACTGCGCCCAGTCAACGCGAAAGCCCGGCGGCTGCAGCGCAATGCGCTTCATTACGCCGCCTGCCAGCGTCACTGCCGGGGCATAACTGTCGTAGCTTGGGTCAAAACAGATCACTTCATCGCCCGGGCGCACCAGCGCGGTAATTGCAGCAAACAGAGCTTCGGTCGCGCCGGAGGTGACGGTAATTTCGCTATTGGCATCTGGCTGGTAGCCGTACAGCTCGGCGGTTTTTTTCGCAATCGCCTCGCGCAGCGGGGCAACGCCAGTCATTGGCGCATACTGGTTTGCCCCCTGGCTGACGTGGTGGGCCAGGCGCTGCTGCAGATATTGCGGGCCGTCAAAATCGGGGAATCCCTGCGACAGATTAATGGCGTTGTGCTGCTGCGCCAGCGCGCTCATCTGCGTGAATATAGTGGTGCCCAGCGCGGGCAGCTTGCTCTCTGGGGTGAACGACGTCTGGCTCATGGATCTCAACCCTTACAGTGCGGTTTTAAAGTAGGTGCTTTGTGTACCTACCACTGTATCACGATGCGCATATCAGCCTTAAATTGTTTAATTATATGGTTATTAATAAGAAAACGTATTTTTGCTCGCATTATACAATGCGGAATCACACCTCAAGGCGTATCTTTTTTTGAAGCGGAGTTTCTTATTTGCAATAACGTCATCAAACCAAAAAACGCAAAATAAGGTATTGATAATTCTAATCCATTTAGATAATTAAACTGACTGGACACCCATAGCCCCATGAATCCAATAAGTAACATACCGCATCCCTGAAGACTGGCAGAGATGCCTGCCATGTTTTTAAAGGCCTTTATCGCACGAGCTAGAACATTAGGAAAGGAGATTCCCTGAGACAGGTTGATGATATTTAAACCAATCAGGACTATTAACAATCCCTTGCAGTAAACTGATAAAACCAGAGTAACTGAACCAATTAAATACAGTATAATGCCTGTGTTGATTTTTTTTTCCAGTGACATTTTTGATAGTATCGTTCTGTTTAGTATGCTGCCAATTAAATAGCTTAATCCTGTTGCCAGTGTTGTTTTAGCAAAAAGTTGTATGTTTCCGTGATAATTATTGAGTAAGTAGATAGCTCCCGTTTGACTCCAGAAGGTGAAGCCAAAAAAACAACAACCAAGTTGAATTATGCTCGTTTGGCTTTTATTGTTTTTTAAAATTGTTGCAATATTGTAAAGTGCTTTTGATGGTGGCAAACGATCTTTTATATTTATGCTCTCCTTAAGAAATATGGAAAGAAATAAAGCTATCAGCCCATATGCTGAATACAGTAAAAAACTGTAACGCCAACCTAAGTGATTTTGTATGGTAGCGCCAATGTATGGGCCTGCTATTAATCCTAGTGCAAAGGAAATACTCAGTGAAACTACAGATTTGTTGAACTTTTCATCACTGAGTTCATCGGATATAATTGCTCTTCCTATAACCTGACACACTCCAGTAGAAAATCCCTGAACACATCTTAACAAAATTAGCTGTTCAATAGATGTGCTGTAAAAGGAGAGCATGCTGGATAGAGTAAAAATTACCATACCGACTATTAATGAAAGTTTCCGACCTTTCCAGTCAGAGAGAATACCAAAGAATAATTGCCCAATAGAATAGCCAATTATTGATGAGACTATCGTGTATTGGACGACAGTTTCAGTCACCATAAACTGTTTTGCTATTATAGGAAGCGAAGGGGCATACAAATCGACAACTATGCCTGCACCAAAGTTTAAAAATGGTGCATAAAGAGAAATGAAGGTTGAGCTATTCCGATTTATATTTTTCACTTATGGCCTCACTGATATAACCTTGGGTTATTCCATTTTCATCTTCTATTTTTATGACGCCAGGTATTAATACAGCCTCCATTTCCGTCATAATTTTCATTTTGTATTTATTGTTTTTTAAGTAAAAATAGCCTATGCCATGATAAGGGAGAAGCCTGGAATTTTTTTTGTATTCAGGGTAAATCCTCAACCCAAGTACAGGAATGTCTTTGGTATGTATTGTGGCCCTTATGCTGTTGTTTCCTAAAAGGCTTTCCCATGATATATCTGCCGCAGCATTCTTAAGGGATCTGTAAATTATTAAAGCTTCTTTAGCTTTTTTTAATGCCATGTTTTTATGGTTGCCAGTCTCACTGGAAAATATTTCTTTAAGTATTTCATACTCTGAGATGTAGCGGAGATTAATGCTGCTGAGCATACTTTTTTCCCACTGAGATAAATGAGTCTGTTCTTCTTTTTCAGTTATCTCTAGTCAGTAATGAAATCTGGCGGTGAAATCGTCGTTTTTCTTCTTAAGTATGTCCATTATGTCTATGACTCTAAGTCTATTTTCCATTGACTGTTCTTTAGCATATTCTGATAGTTCATTAATATAGTTTTCAGTCTCAATTACACTATTCATAAATGGAGTGCTATAAAAATTAGCATCGGCGATAATCTCAAAGAAAAACCCTCCCGGATAAATTAAGGAACCCTCATCGGCTATCTTTTTAAGATGGTGTAATGTAACTTTTTCAGCATACGTAATATGTGTGATTTGAAAGCGTTTCATTGGGTTTCCAATGTTACAGAATAATAGGTATGATAATTTTTATTTTTTGGTTATTTAATATGCATTCTTTTATTGATTCTTTCCATTGAGAATAATTCCTGAATTTTTCTCTGGAGTTGAATTGTAAATCTCTGTGGTTGAGGAAATTCATGCATTTTTGACAAATTATTTCTAAGCTATCAGTGCTATTGCAATGAAGATCTGAAAAGTCTTTTTTTAAATCTGAAGATAACGCAATTATTTTTTCCGTAAGTGAATTGCCTGTTATTTTTATTATTTCATTTTTTCGCGGATCTTCCAGAGGAAGCTGTGTGCCATAGTTTAATGCAGAGTCACTAAGAATCTCCCCATAAAATCCTGTTTTTAAGTTATGCATTTTTTCCTCCAGAATAGCGTAATTAGTTTAATAACATTACCCCTCCTTAGAATGCTTTTTAAGTGTACTCGTGCCTAAATCAATAATGTAAAGCACAAATTGCAATTAAATAGATGGCCGTCGTTTTTACTTCTTTAGATGGAATAGCAAACCAATAATTTTAACTATTATCTTGCCGTTCAGAGTTAAACAATTCTTACTTCATTTTGTTAAAGCACGGTGATAGTATTTGGCAATCAAGACGCTTAGACGTCTATAACCATCCTTATCATCTTTCACACTAAGGAAAGAGATGACGCAAACCTCTCAGTTAGATCAATTAGTTGCTGCCTGTCACTGGATTGGCGCGCGCGGCTGGGCGCCCGCCACCGGGGGCAATATGTCAGTGCGCCAGGATGCGCAGCACTGCCTGCTGAGTGAGTCGGGCAAAGACAAAGGCAGCCTGACGCGCGACGACTTTATCCAGGTGGAGATCGCCACTAATCGCGTGCCATCCGGGCGTAAACCCTCGGCGGAAACCGGGCTGCATACCTTAATTTACCGCCTGTTCCCGCAGGCAGGCGCGGTGCTGCATACGCATACGGTGAACTCCACCGTGCTGTCGCGCGTGGAGAAAGGCGCGGCGCTGGCGCTGCAGGGCTACGAGATGCAGAAAACCCTCGCCGGGCAGAGTTCGCACCTCGACTGCGTGCCGATTGCCCTGTTCGACAACGATCAGGATATCGACGGGCTGGCGCAGCGCATTCAGCAGTTCGCCGCCACCACGCCGCTGCGCTACGGTTTCCTGCTGCGTGGCCACGGGCTGACCTGCTGGGGCAAAGACGTGAATGAAGCGCGTCGACATCTTGAAGGGCTGGAGTTTTTGTTCCAGTGTGAATTACAACGCCGCGTACTGGAGAGAACATGATCCGCGCCATCATCACTGATATTGAAGGCACCACCAGCGATATTCGCTTTGTGCACAACGTGTTATTCCCCTTCGCGCGTGAAAACCTGCCCGGCTTTATCGCCGCGAACCAGCATCAGCCAGCCGTGGCGCAGGCGCTTGACGATCTGCGTGCCGAAGTGGATCGGCCACAGGCCAGCAGCGAAGAGCTGGTGGAAGTGCTGTTCGGTTTTATGGATCAGGATCGTAAATCCACCGCGCTGAAAGCGTTGCAGGGCATGATCTGGCGTGCCGGCTATGAGAACGGCAGCTTTACCGGCCATCTGTATGACGATGTATTGCCCGCCTTAAAACGCTGGCAGCAGCAGGGTATCGCGCTGTATGTTTATTCATCCGGCTCCGTAGCAGCGCAGAAATTGTTATTTGGCTACAGCGACGCGGGTGATATCACTGGACTGTTCAGCGGCTATTTCGATACCCACGTCGGCGCCAAGCGCGAGGTACAGTCGTACCGCAATATCGCCAGCCAGATCGGGCTGCCGCCGCAGGAATTGCTGTTTTTATCCGATATTCATCAGGAGCTGGATGCCGCACAGGAAGCGGGCTGGAATACCGTGCAGTTAATACGCGGCGCACATGACAGCGAGAGCCGTCATCGTCAGGTCGCCGGTTTTGATCAGATTAACCAGGAACTGTAAAACTCATGAGCGCACTGACTATTTTTACCGAAACCGAAGCCACCACCCCGGTCTGGCACAGCACTGAGGCGGCAGAGATTGCGCAAAAGCTCAATGCCAAAGCGGTACGCTTTGAGCGCTGGGAAGCCGACCGCGATCTGGGTGAAAACCCGGATGCCGATACGGTGATCGAGGCGTATCAGCACGCGATCGATCGGCTGGTGGCAGAGAAGGGCTATCAGAGCTGGGATGTGATCAGCATGCGCGCGGATAATCCGCAGAAAGAGGTGCTGCGCAGCAAGTTTCTCTCTGAGCACACTCACGGTGAAGATGAAGTGCGTTTCTTTGTCGAGGGCGCGGGGCTGTTCTGCCTGCATCTCGACGGGCATATCTACCAGATCCTGTGCGAGAAGAACGATCTGATCTCCGTCCCCGCAGGCACGCCGCACTGGTTTGATATGGGATCGTCGCCGAACTTTACCGCGATCCGAATTTTTGATAATCAGGAAGGTTGGATCGCGAAGTTCACCGGTGACAATATTGCAGATGCCTATCCGCGCTTACCTTAATACGGGTGATTGATGCGGGCTGCCCCGTAACTGCTGCGGGCGGACCGAAAAAGAGGGTCCGCCCCTACAAAACCGTAGGGGTCGACCTTTTTTCCGGTCGACCCGTGTTGATGATTTGCAGTATTGCAATGAAGACCTTTTTTCCGGTCGATCCGTGCCATTATTCAACCGCGTGGCTGAAACACGCCCGCTTTCACATCTTCAGGTGTTACCACCCCGGTATCCAGCACCCAACCGCTGATCAATGACGCTGGCGTCACGTCAAACGCCGGGTTATACACCTGCGCATTTTCCGGCGCCCACTGCACCTCGCCAAAACTGCCCGCCACGCCGGTCACTTCACTGGCGGCGCGCTGCTCAATAGGAATGGCAGAGCCGTCCGGGCATTCGCGATCCAGCGTGGTGTGCGGTGCGGCAACGTAAAACGGCACGTTGTGATAGTGGGCCAGCACGGCGAGGCTGTAGGTGCCAATCTTGTTCGCTACGTCCCCATTGGCGGCAATGCGGTCCGCGCCAACCCAGATGGCATCAACTCTGTTCTGCGCCATCAGGCTGGCCGCCATGGAATCGCAGATCAGATGATAGGGCACGCCCAGCTCGCCCAGTTCCCACGCCGTCAGGCGGCCACCCTGCAGCAGTGGGCGGGTTTCATCCACCCAGACGCAGCTCACCAGCCCCTGCTGCCAGCCGCGGGCAATCACGCCCAGCGCGGTGCCAACGCCTGCTGTCGCCAGGCCGCCGGTGTTGCAGTGGGTCAGCAGGCGGCTGCCGGGAGTAATCAGCGCACTCCCCGCGAGGGCAATGCTGTCACACAGCGCTTTATCCTCTTCCACCAGGCGAAGCGCCTCCGCACTCAGCGCGCTGACAAAATCAGGCTGTGCCAGCGCCAGCTTCATGCGGTCGAGGTTGTTCATCAGGTTAACCGCCGTCGGGCGCGCAGCCCGCAGGACCTCCAGTGAGGTTGCCAGCTCGGCCTGCGCCATGCCGTTTTCCGCCAGCAGCGCCAGCAGCAGGCTGGCCGACAGGCCAATCAGCGGCGCACCGCGCACGCGCAGCGCTTTGATATGGCCAACCAGCGTGGCAACGTCCGGCGTTGGGCACCAGATCTTTTGCTGCGGCAGAGCCTGCTGGTCAAGGATCCAGAGCTGATTATCACGAACCTGTAAGCTGGTGGTGCTGAGTGTCTGCATGGTTAAATCCTGGTTGCTTTAATGCGTCATATTGTGCCAACATGCATAACGGATGTATAGACGTCTGAACGGCTTATTACAACGAAACGTGTCTTATTTTGAGGGTCAGGTCAATGTCGCAATATCGAACGTTCACCGCAGCGGATGCCGTGGAATATGCTCGCCAGTTCGGCGGCGTGGATAATCCCAACAGTCTGGTTGATTCGCTGGAAGTGGGCGATGGGAATCTTAATCTGGTATTTAAGATTTTCGATACGAATGGCATCAGCCGCGTCATCGTCAAGCAGGCGCTGCCTTACGTGCGCTGCGTCGGCGAGTCCTGGCCTTTAACCCTTGACCGCGCGCGGCTGGAAGCGGAAGTGCTGATCGAACACGGCAAATTCTGCCCGCTGCACACGGTGAATATTCTGCATTACGATGCCGAGCTGGCGGTGATGGTGATGGAAGATCTCTCCGATCATGCCATCTGGCGCGGCGAGCTGGTCAAAGGCGTGGAGTATCCGCAGGCGGCAGGGCAGCTGGGCGAATACCTCGCGCAGACGCTGTTCCACACTTCCGATTTCTTTCAGCATCCTTACCAGAAAAAAGCTGACGTGGTGCGCTTCACTAATCCGGAGCTGTGCGACATCACCGAAGAGCTGTTCTTCAACGAACCGTATGAAGTGCACGAGCGCAACGCCTATCCGCGCGCGCTGGAGCCGCTGGCACAGGCGCTGCGTGATGATGCCGAGCTGCGCGTGGCGGTGGGTGGGCTGAAGCACCGCTTTTACTGCCATGCCGAAGCGCTGCTGCACGGGGATGTGCACAGTGGTTCGATCTTCGTGGCAGAAGGGCGCCTCAAGGTGATTGATGCCGAGTTCGGCTTCTACGGCCCGATGGGCTTTGATATCGGCAGCGCGCTGGGCAATCTGCTTATCAGCTACTGCGCGGCCCCTGGCCTGCTGGCCCCGCGTGAAGCGGCCGCTGCGCGTGAAAATCGGCTGAAAGACGTGCGTGAAGTGTGGCTGAGCTTTGCCGGGCGCTTCCTGGCGCTGGCGGCGGAGAAGAGCCGTGACCGCGCGCTGGCCGTCCCGGGGTATGCGCAGGCGTTCCTCGATAAAGTGTGGCGTGACACCATTGGCTACTGTGGCACCGAAGTGATCCGCCGTACCGTCGGCATGTCGCAGGTGGCGGATATTAAGCAGATTAGCGATGAAGGGATGCGCGTCGAGTGCGTGCGTCAGGCGATCACGCTGGGCCGTAGCCTGATCCTGCTGGCTGACCACGTGGCGGATATTGATGCGCTGATTGCGCGCATTCGCCAGAACGGGTAATGCAAATAAACGGGGCGACCAGATGGTCGCCCCGTTTAATTACGCCGCTTCAATCTTTCGCTGCGGCTGCTCCTCTTTCACCGGCTGGGTCGCCAGCGCATCGGCAGCAAACTCATCGACGTTAATCGAACGCAGGCGGCTGGCTTCGGCGCGGATCAGCACGTCGGCCTCCTCCTGAGTCACCCATCCTTTCTCTAATCCTTCGGCCGCCAGTGCATCAAGGCGGGTAAAGGAGAGGTGTTTTTTCTGCTGTTTACACAGGCGGTCATGGATAACTTCCGCCGCCATCACATGCTGCAGCGCCTCTTCCAGCTGGCCTGCCGGATTATGTTCGCTCGGCGTCAGATACTGACCGCGACCGAGGCGGCTGCGGGTGGCGGAAGGAATTTGCAGAATGCGTGCCAGCTGGTGATCGAGACGGTCCGACGGCGCCCGGCAGTGGCGCCCGGTCGGGAACACCACCACGCGCATCAGTCCGGCCACCAGGCGGTTAGGGAAGTTACGCAGCAGGTCGTCAATCGCCCCTTCTGCCTGATTCAGTGCATCCTGCACGCCCCAGTGCAGCAGCGGCAGATCGGCTTCGTTACGGCCCTCATCCTCATAGCGTTTCAGCGCGGCAGAGGCCAGATAAAGCTGGCTCAGCACATCGCCCAGGCGCGCCGAGATACGTTCGCGGCGTTTCAGGCTACCGCCCAGCACCGACATCGACACATCCGACAGCAGGGCGAGGTTGGCGCTGATGCGGTTAAGATGCTGATAGTAGCGGCGCGTAGCGTCACGGGTTGGCGTGGCGCTGGTCAGGCCGCCGGTCAGGCCCAGCCAGAAGCTGCGCATTTTGTTGCTGCCGACGTGGCCGATATGGCTGAACAGCGCCTTATCAAAGGCCACCACGTTGTTGCTCTGCGCCGCAGCCATCTCGTCCAGCACGTAAGGATGGCAGCGAATCGCCCCCTGGCCGAAGATAATCATGCTGCGGGTCAGAATGTTGGCGCCTTCCACGGTAATGGCAATCGGTGCGCCCTGATAAGCGCGGGCGAGGAAGTTGCTGTTACCGAGCATAATGCCTTTACCGCCAGCAATATCCATCGCATCGACGATTGCCCGCTGGCCGCGGTGGGTACAGTGATATTTCACGATGGCCGACAGCACCGCCGGTTTTTCGCCGAGCATAATCCCGCTGGTGATCAATGAGGCAGCGGCATCCATCACGTAAGCATTACCGGCAATGCGCGCCAGCGGCTCTTCAATCCCTTCCATCTTGCCAATCGGCAGGCGGAACTGACGGCGAATATGGGAGTAAGCCCCAATCGCCATCGCAATGCTTTTCAGGCTGCCGGTGGAGTTCGACGGCAGGGTGATACCGCGCCCGACGGACAGGCACTCAACCAGCATGCGCCAGCCCTGACCCGCCATTGATGGCCCGCCGATAATAAAGTCGATGGGGACAAAGATATCCTGACCGCGCGTCGGGCCGTTCTGGAACGGCACGTTAAGCGGGAAGTGGCGCTGGCCAATTTCGACGCCTGGCGTCTGGGTTGGGATCAGCGCACAGGTGATACCCAGTTCAACCGTATCCCCCAGCAGGCGATCCGGATCCGAGAGTTTAAACGCCAGGCCGAGCACGGTGGCGATCGGTGCGAGGGTGATATAGCGTTTATTCCAGGTCAGGCGCATACCCAGCACCTGTTGACCCTGCCAGTCACCCATGCACACTACGCCAACGTCCGGGATAGCACCGGCATCAGAACCCGCTTCCGGGCTGGTCAGGGCAAAGCAGGGGATCTCCTGACCGCGTGCCAGGCGTGGCAGATAGTGATCTTTCTGCTGTTCGGTGCCGTAGTGCTGCAGCAGCTCGCCTGGGCCAAGAGAGTTTGGCACGCCGACGGTAATCGCCAGGATACCGGAAACCCCGGCCAGCTTTTGCAGCACCCGTGCCTGAGCGTAAGCCGAGAACTCCAGCCCGCCGTACTCTTTCTTGATGATCATCGCGAAGAAGCGGTGCTGCTTCAGGTAAGCCCACAGCTCCGGCGGCAGATCGGCCATTTCGTGAGTGATCTGGAAATCATTCGCCATGCGGCAGGCTTCTTCCACCGGGCCATCGATAAATGCCTGCTCTTCCGCCGTCAGCTTAGGTTGCGGATAGTTATGCAGTTTTTTCCAGTCCGGCGCGCCGCGGAACAGATCGCCTTCCCACCAGGTGGTCCCGGCGTCGATGGCTTCTTTCTCCGTGCGTGACATTGGCGGCATCACTTTCTGGAAGGTTTTTAGCGTCGGTTTGCTAAACAGCGCACGGCGCATCGGCAGGAGATTGAACGGCAGCAGGATAAGCGCCAGCGGCAGCAGCAGCCACAGGCCCCACAGCCCGGAAAAACCGAGAGCTGCGGTCCATATCAGCAGGATAGCGCTACCTGCCAGCAGGTTGACGCGGTGATAAAATAGCGCGCCGATCAGTACGATCGTCGCCACAATGCTGAGAACCATCATAACGTGTGCTCCGTAAGTAGTAAGAGGTCCGACCTGTTGGTTATATGTTTAGATTATCATCACTGCGGCCGCAATCTGTTTACATAATAATTACAACCTGGCTCACAAAGCGGCGGCACAAAGCGTTAATCCCCCAGGCTGTCGGGGAGATCGCTTCCCGCTTAACGGGCAACTTGATAAACTCCGGCGGTAACTCTTTCCTAAAAAGGACATCCCCTATGTACCAGGACCTCATTCGCGCCGAGCTGAACGAAGCGGCAGACACGCTGAATAAATTTCTAAGCGAAGATGCAAATATCGAGTCGATTCAGCGTGCGGCGGTTTTACTGGCTGACTCATTCAAAGCGGGCGGGAAAGTGCTCTCCTGCGGTAACGGCGGTTCCCACTGTGACGCGATGCACTTCGCCGAAGAGCTGACCGGCCGCTATCGCGAAAACCGTCCGGGCTACCCGGCGATCGCCATTTCAGATGTCAGCCACCTCTCCTGCGTCAGCAACGATTTTGGCTACGATTTTGTCTTCTCGCGCTATGTTGAAGCGGTAGGGCGCGCGGGGGATGTACTGCTGGGGATCTCCACTTCCGGTAACTCGGCCAACATCATCAAAGCGGTTGAAGCGGCGCGTGCGCAGGGGATGAAAGTGATCACCCTGACCGGTAAAGATGGCGGTAAAATGGACGGCGTGGCCGACGTAGAAATCCGCGTACCGCACTTTGGCTATGCCGACCGCATTCAGGAGATCCACATTAAGGTGATTCATATCCTGATGCTGCTGATCGAAAAAGAGATGGTCAAATAATCCTCGTTATCTTTCACGCCGCCAGTGGTGGGCTGCTCTCGCGAACCCCGGTTACTTACTGATGTAAGCTTCCGGGGATTCGCTTGCTTGCCGCCTGCCTGCAGCGCGAAATAGTGAGGGGATTGGATCTGCTTCTAATTTTCACTGAGGTAATTCTATGTGCGAACTGCTCGGGATGAGCGCCAATGTCCCGACGGACATCTGTTTTAGCTTTACCGGGCTGGTGCAGCGCGGGGGGGGAACGGGTCCGCATAAAGATGGCTGGGGCATTACCTTTTATGAAGGAAAGGGCTGCCGCACATTTAAAGATCCACAGCCCAGCTTCCAGTCGCCGATTGCGCGCCTGGTGCAGGAGTACCCGATAAAATCCTGTTCGGTAGTGGCGCATATTCGCCAGGCCAACCGCGGGGAAGTGTCGCTGGAAAACACCCATCCGTTTACCCGTGAGCTGTGGGGCCGCAACTGGACCTATGCCCACAACGGGCAGCTGAAGGGGTATAAAAACCTCGATACCGGCCCCCATCGTCCGATTGGGGAAACCGACAGTGAACTGGCGTTCTGCTGGCTACTGCACAAGCTGACCACGCGCTATCCGCGCACGCCCGGCAACTGGCCGGCGGTATTCCGCTATATCGCCGAACTGGCGGGTGAACTGCGTGGGAAGGGGGTATTTAATATGCTGCTGTCGGACGGGCGCTATCTGATGGCGTTCTGCTCGACCAATCTGTTCTGGATCACCCGGCGCGCGCCGTTTGGCAAAGCCAAGCTGCTGGATCAGGATGTGGAGATTGATTTTCAGAAGCAGACCACACCGAACGATGTGGTCACCGTGGTCGCCACCCAGCCGCTAACGGCGAATGAAACCTGGCACAAGATTGCGCCAGGCGAGTGGGCGTTATTTTGCCTGGGTGAGCGCGAGCGCTGAGTCAGGTGCCGTTGTGCCGTTCGACATTGGGCGGCTCAACACATATTTGCCATCGCTGACGCTGACAAACGGCGGCTGCTTCGTCTGCACGAACTGCGCATATCCCGGCTGTAGCTGTTTCCAGAAATTGTAATAGGTTGAGTAGCGGTGGCGCTGCATATTACTTTCCGTCATGCGGAATGGATAGATGCTCACCTCAACACGCGGCTGGCCATTGCGCAGCGCGGCTTCCACATAGTGATAAATCTCATCCATATAGGCATCGGTCATGGCATAGCAGCCAATCGACACGCAGTTGCCGTGGATCATCAGATATTTCCCCTGATAACCCTGCTGACGATCGTACTCGTTCGGGAAACCGACGTTAATTGCCCGGTAGAAGCGGCTATCAGGCTTCAGCTGGGAGAGCCCCACGCTGTAGAAACCTTCCGGGCTTTTGAAATCACCCTGCACGCGTTTTGGCCCAAGGCCGCCGGAGAAATTACAGATGCGATAACTGTTGAGCAGGCGATATTCGTTGCCGATCTTGCCGTAAAGCTCAAGCGTGCGCTCTTCTTTGAAAATTTGCAGATACACGGGGGTGCCGAGTAATTGTTTCTTTAACTCTTTGCTTACCGGCGCCAGAGGGGTAACCGCATCGGGTACGCTGGCGAAGACAACGGCTGGCAGAAAAATCATCGCAAACAGCAGTGCGATTTTGCCCATTCTGTTTCCCTTGAAAAGTAGGGGTGGAAAGCAACGCCGGAAGGCGTCTGTTAACTGACAATATAGGACGAATCCACTATCGCTGCGTCACATTAGCATTGTCTATTTTTTTAGCAAGATAGTGAAGGATAAAAAGCGGCAATTTAGTAATGACCGACGTTTATGCGCTGCATTGAACTCTGCAAAATTGACTGTATACTTATCCAGTATCGTTGGAGGGGGTTATGCGTAAAATTATTCACGTGGATATGGACTGCTTTTTCGCCGCAGTGGAAATGCGCGATAATCCGTCCCTGCGCGACATTCCCATCGCCATTGGCGGCAGCGAAAAACAGCGCGGCGTGATCAGCACCGCGAACTACCCGGCACGTAAATATGGCGTACACAGCGCGATGTCCACCGCGATGGCGCTGAAGCTCTGCCCGCACCTGACGGTGATCCCCGGCCGCTATGAAGCTTATAAAGAAGCCAGCGCGCATATTCGCGACATCTTCTCACGTTTTACCCCGCTGATTGAGCCGCTGTCGCTGGATGAAGCCTATCTCGATGTCTCCGACAGTGTGCACTGCCACGGCTCCGCCACCCTGATCGCCCGGCAGATCCGCGATACTATTCAGCAGGAGCTTAATCTCACCGCTTCGGCAGGCGTGGCGCCGGTCAAGTTTCTGGCTAAAATCGCCTCCGATTTAAACAAGCCCAACGGCCAGTTTGTCATCACCCCCGATGAAATGGCGCCGTTCCTGCTGACGCTGCCGCTGGCAAAGATCCCAGGCGTGGGGAAAGTCACCGCGCGCAAGCTGGAGGAGCTGGGGCTGACGACCTGCGGCGACGTGCAAAAAACCGATCTGGCGCTGCTTTTGAAGCGATTCGGTAAGTTCGGGCGCGTACTGTGGGAGCGCTGCAACGGTATTGACGAGCGCGAAGTGGTCACCGAGCGCCAGCGTAAATCCCTCGGCGTGGAGCGCACGCTGTCGCAGGACATCCACGACTGGGAAGACTGCCTGGAGATTATCGACCGCTTATACGACGAGCTGGAAAGGCGCTTGAGCAATATTCGCCCGGATCGGCAGATTGCTCGCCAGGGCGTCAAGCTGAAGTTCAATGATTTCCAGCTGACCACCCAGGAGCACGTCTGGCCGGTACTGAATAAAGCCGATTTGATTGCGATAGCGCGCAAAAGCTGGGATGAACGGCGCGGCGGGCGCGGAGTCAGGCTGGTGGGGCTGCATGTCACCATGCTGGATCCGCAGATTGAGCGGCAGCTGTTGCTGGGGTTGTAAAAAGAAACACGGGCCGATCGAAAAAAATGATCGGCCTTAAAAACACGGGCCGATCGAAAAAAATGATCGGCCCCTACAGTAGGGGCGGACCCTCTTTTTCGGTCCGCCCGATGCGCCGGGTTATTTAACCGGAATCGCCTGCAGTAACGCGGTCAGCAGCTGCCAGTACAGGCCAACGCTCTTAATATGTACCTGCTCATCCGGCGAGTGTGGCCCGGTAATGGTTGGCCCAATCGACACCATATCCATCTGCGGGTACGGCTCTTTAAACAGCCCGCACTCCAGGCCCGCGTGGATCACCTGAATATTCGGCGTTTTATCAAACAGCTTTTCATAGGTTTCACGCACCAGCGCCATCACTGGTGAGGTGGCATCCGGCTGCCAGCCAGGGTAGCTGCCTTTCGCCAGCGTTTTGGCACCGGCCAGTTCGCCGAGCGCCGTCAGCATTTCCACCACGTAATCCTTGCCGCTGTCGATCAGCGAGCGGATCAGGCAGTTGATTTTCGCTTCATTACCGTCAAAGCTCACCACGCCGACGTTCAGCGAGGTTTCCACCACGCCTTTCATCACGTCAGAGTTGCGGATCACCCCGTTCGGCGTGGCGTTCAGCAGGGCAATAAAGGCATCGCGGCTGCTGGCGTTTAACGCCTGCCCGGTGCTGGCAACGTCTTCCGTCACGATGGTGATATTTTTCTCTTTCAGGCTCAGCTCGTTTTGCAGCGTCAGCAGGTAGCCCGCCGCCAGCGATTTCAGCTTGTCGACCTGCTCCGGCGCAACGGCCAGGGTGGCAAAAGCTTCACGCGGGATGGCGTTACGCAGCGTGCCGCCGGTGAAGTCCACCAGCCGCAGGTCGAGATCCCTGGCGTGAGTAAACAGGAAGCGCGCCAGCAATTTGTTGGCATTACCCAGACCGACGTGAATATCACAGCCGGAGTGGCCGCCTTTCAGACCTTTCAGGGTGAGCTTCAGCGTCTGGAAACCTGAAGGGATAGCTTCACGGCTCAGAGGCAGGGTGCTGGTAAAGTCGATACCGCCGGCGCAGCCCATATAGATCTCACCTTCCTCTTCGGAGTCGGTGTTGATCAGAATATCGGCCTGCAGCCAGCCAGCCTTGAGGCCGAATGCACCGGCCATGCCGGTCTCTTCGGTCATGGTCAGCAGCACTTCCAGCGGTCCATGCTGCAGGCTGTTATCGGCCAGCACGGCCAGCGCAGACGCCATGCCGATGCCGTTATCCGCGCCCAGCGTGGTGCCGCGCGCTTTCACCCACTCACCATCGACCCATGGCTGAATCGGATCTTTAGTGAAGTCATGTACCGTGTCGTTATTTTTCTGCGGCACCATGTCAAGGTGCGCCTGCAACGCCACCGGCTGGCGGTTCTCATAACCTGGGGTTGCTGGTTTGCGGATCAGGATGTTGCCAACCTGGTCACGTTCGTTCCACAGACCCTGCTCGCTCGCCCACGATATGATATGGGCAGCCAGCTGCTCTTCATGATAGGAAGGATGCGGAATGGAGCAGATTTTGGCAAAAATATCCCACAGCGGCTGCGGGGATAATTGAGACAATTCAGACACGATAACTCTCCTGTGTCAGCATCACCGACCTGCCGCGCTGGCAGGGGGCATGCAGTGATATCGGTTAGACGATTCCCGCCAGCGGATCCGGCGCGATGGCAAAAGAATATCACCGATTATCGCCTCATGCTTCTTTCGCCCCAGGAAAAAAGGGTCTGGAGGGCCACTGGTGCTGGTTTTTAGCGCCTCAGATCACTATAATTTCGCGCAACCGCTCCCATTGCACAATTTTTAAGCCAGGTTTACTGGTCGGGATTCTTTTATGAGTGAAAAATACGTCGTCACCTGGGACATGCTGCAAATCCATGCCCGTAAACTTGCCCAGCGCCTGCTGCCTGCTGAACAGTGGAAAGGCATTATCGCCGTGAGCCGTGGTGGCCTGGTGCCTGCTGCGCTGCTGGCGCGCGAGCTGTGCATCCGCCATGTGGATACCGTTTGCATCTCCAGTTATGACCACGATAATCAGCGCGAAATGAAAGTGCTGAAGCGTGCCGAAGGCGATGGCGAAGGCTTTATTGTGATTGATGACCTGGTCGACACTGGCGGCACTGCCCAGGCGATCCGCGATATGTACCCGAAAGCGCACTTCGTGACGATTTTCGCCAAGCCTGCCGGTCGTCCACTGGTTGACGACTACATTATCGACATCCCGCAGAACACCTGGATTGAGCAGCCCTGGGACATGGGCGTGGTTTATCTTCCACCGCTGGTTAAAGGCTGATCCCTCCACGCTGGCTTTCTCAGAGCTGCGTGAGATCAAAGTGCGCCCGGTTATGCCGGGCGCATCTGTTTTTACTCTTCGCGTCAATCCCCGGCCTACGGTAGACTAAAACACTACTAGCACGCCGGAGGACCTCCCTGTTATGTCGCCGAAAAATCTCAGCGAAGAACTGTTCAAGCCGCGCTTCAAGCACCCGGAAACTTCATCGCTGGTGCGCCGTCTCGCCCACCATAATCCGCTAAGTATTCACTCCGCGCTGGACGGGGAGAATCATGCTGGCTGGTATCGCATGATTAACCGCCTGCTGTGGAGCTGGCGCGGCATCTCTCCGCAGGAGATTAGCGAAGTGCTGGCGCGCATTGCCGCCAGCAACGTGGAGCATACCGATGACAAACTGCTGGATACGGTGATTGGCTATCGCGGCGGCAACTGGATTTACGAGTGGTCGAAGCAGGGCGCACAGTGGCAGCAGAAAGCCAGCGAGTGCAGCGACGATGCGCAGGCAGGTCAACACTGGCTGCATGCCGCCAACCTCTACAGCGTGGCGGCTTACCCGCATCTTAAAGAGGATGAGCTGGCGGAGCAGGCGCAGCTGCTGGCCAGCCGTGCCTATGAAGAAGCCACCAACCGCTTGTCTGGCGAGCTGAAAGAGCTGGAGTTTGCCATTCCCGGCGGTAGCCCGGTGATCGGCTTCCTGCATATGCCTGCCGATGTGAAAGCGCCGTATCCTACGGTCATCATGTGCGGCAGCCTCGACGCGCTGCAGAGCGACCATTATCGCCTGTTCCATGACTACCTGGCGCCGCGCGGCATTGCGATGCTGACGCTGGATATGCCGTCGGTCGGGTTCTCCGCGAAATGGAAGCTGACGCAGGACTCCAGCTTCCTGCATCAGCAGGTGCTGCGCCAGCTGAATACCGTGCCGTGGGTCGATCATACGCGCGTGGCGGCATTTGGCTTTCGCTTCGGCGCCAACGTCGCGGTGCGGCTGGCGTATCTGGAAAGCCAGCACCTGCGCGCCGTGGCCTGCCTGGGGCCGGTGGTGCATAGCCTGCTGAGCGACACTAACCTACAGGACCGCGTGCCGGAGATGTATATGGATATGCTCGCCAGCCGCCTTGGCATGTCGAGCACCTCGGACAGCGCTCTGCGCACTGAACTGAGCCGCTTCTCGCTAAAAATTCAGGGACTGCTGGGACGCCGCTGCCCGGTGCCCATGCTGTCCGGTTACTGGCCGCACGATCCTTTCAGCCCGGAAGAGGAGTCGCGCTTAATCGTCAGCTCTTCCAGCGCCGGGCGGCTGTTAAAAATCAATCCCACCCCGGCGATGGGCAACTTCGATAAGGCAGTTCGCGATATTTGCGACTGGATATCGGAGCGTTTACGCGCATGAGTTGCCATAATTCATGGTTTTGCGCTACAACTATAGGCCCAATGAAGGAGGTTAAGCGATGACGTTACCGAGTGGGCACCCGAGGAGTAAGCTGATTAAGCGCTTTCACTCTTTAGGTCCTTATATCAGAGAAGGAAAATGTGAGGGTGACCGTTTCTTCTTTGACTGTCTGGCAGTTTGCGTCAATGTGAAACCCGCACCCGAGCTACGTGAGTTCTGGGGCTGGTGGATGGAGCTTGAAGCTCAGTCTGACCATTTTACCTATGAGTATCACTTTGGCCTGTTCGATAAAGAAGGCAACTGGAAGCCATCGAC
Source organism: Erwinia sp. V90_4 (assembly GCF_029967685.1). Taxonomy (NCBI): domain Bacteria; kingdom Pseudomonadati; phylum Pseudomonadota; class Gammaproteobacteria; order Enterobacterales; family Erwiniaceae; genus Erwinia; species Erwinia sp. V90_4. The sequence goes on from NZ_JASCAQ010000052.1 coordinate 40,181, forward strand.
GGTGAAAGGTAAGGATAATAATGCCCGGCTCGAAGAGACGTTGCGTAATTTCCACGAACGTTTGAAAGCCCAGCTGGCAGAGCTGAAGTTAGGGCTGGTTCCGGCGGCAGATTTCGCCGACGAACCGGTGAAGCTCACCGCGTAAAATCTGAAATAAAAGAAAAGGCTGGATAACTCCAGCCTTTTTTATAGACACATAACGAGGGGTAAGGCTCACTGTGGCAGTGGCGTTGTCACAGTGTTGACAGCGTTAGAACTGATACATCACGCCGACAGCAACGATATCGTCGGTGTTGAGACCGAGTTTGTTGTCGTCGTTCAGCAGGTTGACTTTGTAATCTACGAAGGTCGACATGTTTTTGTTGAAGTAGTAGGTGGCGCCGATATCAACAAATTTGTACAGGTCAGCATCGCCAATCCCGTTTTCCATATCTTTGCCTTTGGTCTGCACGTAGGCCAGTGACGGGCGCAGGCCGAAATCAAACTGATACTGCGCAACCAACTCAATGTTCTGCAGTTTGTTCACGTAGCCAGAAACTGCCGTGGTGGTGCCGTTCTGCGTGAAGGTGGCGCCGCTGTTAATGGGATTCATGTTACGCGTTTCAGCGTAAGTACCGGCCAGATAAACCCCGTTGTTGTCATATTTCACCCCGGTTGCCCAGGCTTCCGCTTTCTCACCTGCACCGTAAGTTGACTCTTTCTGCGTCTGGATAAGACGGTTAGAAGAAGAGACTGCCCCGTTGACGGTCAGACCTTCAATAATTCTGTACGACAGTGATGCGCCATAGCCGTCGCCGTTAGAGACGTTGGCATTACGGGTAGAGGATGCGTCGTTTTTGCCCTGATACTGTAAGGCAAACTTCAGACCATCAACCAGACCGAAGAAGTCATTATTACGGTAGGTCAGCATGCCGTTACCACGGGTCAGCATGTAGGTGTCAGCGCGGGTATAAGCCGTTGCGCCGAACTCTGGCATCATATCGGTGAAGGCTTCAACGTCGTAGATCACGCCGTAGTTACGGCCGTAGTCGATTGAGCCGTAATCCTTCAGTTTCAGACCGGCAAAGCCCAGACGGGTTTTGTTGCCAGACTGTGCGTCAGAACCCCCTTCGGAGTTGCTCAGGCTGAAGTTATATTCCCACTGGCCATAGCCGGTCAGCTGGTCGTTAATCTGGGTCTGACCTTTGAAGCCGATACGGGTGTAAGACTTGTCAGCATTGTTGCTGGCGTTAGTATCCGCATCGCTCATATAACGCATTGCTTTAACTTTGCCGTAGAAATCCAGCTTATTGCCGTCTTTGTTATAGACTTCTGCGGCTTGTGCAGCGGTGGACAGAGCCAGAGCCGCGGTTAAGATTGCCAGTGCGCTTTTCTTCATCATTTTCAATCAATCCCGAAAGAGTAAAATTTTTAAGTGGCCCGAAGGCTCTGCTGAAAGCACGGACTTTTTACCCTTTCTCCATTAAAGATTTATTACAGTTTTCAACATTTCTTGTTAATTGCGAACTTTTGGTCTAGCGAGTGGTCAGGCCTTTTTCGCCGTTTTCCCTTGATGGCTGTTGGCTTCAGCCACCACACCTGCTAAAACGTTTCTCTGTACTCTTTTTTACGAATGGCAGGAATTTAATGAGCAGCAGTCAGACCCTGGTAGTCAAACTGGGGACCAGCGTACTGACCGGCGGATCGCGTCGGCTGAATCGGGCACACATCGTTGAACTGGTGCGTCAGTGCGCGCAGCAGCACGCGGCGGGCCACCGGATTGTCATTGTTACCTCGGGCGCGATGGCGGCCGGGCGTGAGCATCTTGGCTACCCCGAACTGCCCCCGACCATCGCCTCTAAGCAGCTGCTGGCTGCGGTGGGGCAGAGCCGCCTGATCCAGCTGTGGGAACAGTTGTTCTCAATTTACGGCATCCACATCGGCCAGATGCTGCTGACCCGCGCAGACCTTGAAGATCGCGAGCGGTTTCTTAACGCCCGCGACACCATGCGTGCGCTGCTCGACAACCATATCGTGCCAGTGATTAATGAAAATGACGCCGTTGCTACCGCGGAAATCAAAGTGGGTGATAACGACAATCTGTCGGCGCTGGCGGCGATTCTGGCCGGTGCCGACAAGCTGCTGCTGCTGACCGATCAGCCGGGGCTGTTTACCGCCGATCCGCGTAATAACCCGCAAGCAGAACTGATCAGCAACGTCCACGGCATTGATGATGCGCTGCGTGCACTGGCCGGGGATAGCGTGTCCGGCCTCGGCACCGGTGGCATGGCGACCAAACTGCAGGCCGCCGACGTCGCCTGCCGGGCGGGCATCGACACCATTATCGCCGCCGGTAGCCGCCCCGGCGTGATTGCCGATGTCATCGCCTGTAACCCGGTCGGTACGCGTTTCCACGCCTTTGAAACGCCGCTGGAGAACCGCAAACGCTGGATCTTTGGTGCGCCGCCCGCCGGTGAGCTGGTGGTCGATGACGGCGCGCTGTCGGCGATCCTCGAACGCGGCAGCTCGCTGCTGCCGAAAGGCATCCGCGAAATCAGCGGTAACTTCTCGCGTGGCGAAGTGATCCGTATTCGCAGCCTGCAGGGGCGCGACGTTGCCCACGGCGTATCGCGCTATAACAGCGATGCAATGCGCCTGATTGCCGGGCACCACTCCCAGCAGATCGGCGAAATTTTAGGTTATGAATATGGTCCGGTTGCCGTGCACCGCGACGATATGATTGTTTCTTAAGGAACGCGCATGCTTGAACAAATGGGTAAGGCCGCTAAGGCCGCCTCGTACCAGCTGTCGGTGCTCTCCACCGCCGAGAAAAATCAGGTCCTGATGACCATTGCCGATCGCCTGGAAGCGCAGAGTGCGCCTATCCTTGCGGCCAACCAGCTTGACCTTGCCGATGCGCGCAGCCACGGCATGAGTGAAGCGCTGCTCGACCGCCTGATGCTGAACCCGGCGCGGCTGAAGGGGATTGCCGACGACGTTCGTCAGGTGTGCCGCCTGGCCGATCCTGTTGGGGTAGTGATCGACGGCGGCAAGCTCGACAGCGGGTTGCGCATTGAGCGCCGCCGCGTGCCGCTAGGCGTGGTTGGGGTGATCTACGAAGCGCGCCCGAATGTGACCGTGGACGTTGCCACGCTGTGCCTGAAAACCGGTAATGCGGCGATCCTGCGCGGCGGTAAAGAGACATACCGTACCAACGCCGCTACCGTACGGGTGATCCAGGATGCCCTGCAGCAGCACGGCCTGCCAGCGGGCGCAGTCCAGGCGATTGAGAGCCCGGATCGGGAGCTGGTGAATCAGCTGCTGAAGCTGGATCGCTATGTCGATATGCTGATCCCTCGTGGTGGGGCTGGGCTGCACAAGCTGTGTCGTGAACAGTCGACCATCCCGGTGATCACCGGTGGGATCGGCGTTTGCCATATCTATGTGGATAAGAGTATTGAGCTGGAAGCCGCGCTGAAGGTGATCGTCAACGCCAAGAAACAGCGCCCGAGCGCCTGTAACTCGGTGGAAACGCTGCTGATTGATGCGGAAATCGCCGAGAGTTTCCTGCCTGCGCTGGGCGCGCGGATGGCCGCAGAAGGCATCACCCTGCATGCCGACGCACGCTCTCTGCCGCTGCTCAGCAGCGGCCCGGCGGCAGTCAGCGCCGTGACGGAACAGCAGTATCGCGATGAGTGGCTGGCGCTGGATCTTAACGTCAAGCTGGTGGATGACCTCGACGAGGGTATTGCCCACATTCGCGAGTACGGCACTCAGCATTCGGACGCTATTCTGACGCGCACCATTCAGCATGCTGACCGCTTCGTTAACGAAGTGGACTCCTCGGCGGTATATGTCAACGCCAGCACGCGCTTTACCGACGGTGGGCAGTTTGGCCTGGGCGCGGAAGTGGCGGTCAGCACCCAGAAGCTGCACGCCCGCGGCCCGATGGGGCTGGAAGCGCTAACCACTTACAAGTGGGTGGCTTACGGCGACGATACGATTCGCGGTTAACAGAGAGTAAGGCGGTTTAAATGGTCACGCTCGCGCAGATTATTCCCTTTGCCGCCATTGCCCTCGGCATGGTGTTAACGCCCGGTCCGAATATGATCTATCTGATCTCGCGCTCGCTCTGTCAGGGGCGCAGGGCAGGGTATATTTCACTGTGCGGCGTGGCGCTCGGTTTTATGTTTTATATGGTCTGTGCCGCGCTGGGGATTACCGCGCTGCTAATGGCGGTACCGCTGGCGTATGACGCGCTGCGATTTGCCGGGGCAGCCTATCTGCTGTGGATGGCGTGGCAGGCCATTTTCGGCGGGAGGTCGCCTTTCCAGCTGCGCGACCTGCCGCCGGACAGCCCGCGTAAGCTGTTCAGCATGGGGCTGCTCACCAACCTGCTTAACCCGAAAACCGCGGTAATCTACCTGACGCTGCTACCGCAGTTTATCCACCCCGAACAAGGCCACGTGCTGGCACAATCGCTGACGCTGGGCATCACGCAAATCGTCACCAGCGTGCTGGTCAACGGAACGATCATTTTTGCTGCGGGAACCATTGCGGCCTTCCTCGCTACGCGCCCCGGCTGGCAGAAAATGCAGCGCTGGCTGATGGGCACCGTACTGGCGGGCCTGGCGGTGAAAATGGTGGTGGATAAGCGCTAAGCAATTAGCGTACGCAGGATATTCACTCCTGCTGTATAGGCCACTTGCAAAACGAAGGTTCGCTGATTATCTTAATCGCTATAAGGTGATGGTGTTCCACCTTTCCCAACCGCCTCGTCCGTAAGGGGCTGATGACGCCTGATAACCCTGACTCTGTTCAACCAGAGGCGGGTGTATCAGGCTATCTGTTTATTTGCCTGCTGGCACTCGCCTCGAAATTCGCTGAGGACTCTATGCTGAAACCTTTACTGGCCGTCATGATTGGCGGCTGCGCTGGCTGTGTGATCCGCTGGCTGCTGGCCGTGCGCCTGAACACACTGTTCCCCAATCTGCCGCCCGGCACCCTGCTGGTTAATCTGGTGGGGGGATTTATTATCGGCGCGGCAGTGGCGTGGTTTATGCGCCACCCGCAGCTGGACCCGGCGTGGAAACTGCTGATTACCACTGGCTTATGCGGCGGGATGACCACCTTTTCCACATTCTCGCTGGAGGTGGTCACGCTGCTGCAGGCGGGTAACTATGTCTGGGCAATCACGTCGGCGCTGATCCACGTGCTGGGTTCACTGCTGATGACCATCGCCGGATTCTGGCTGGTCTCGCTGCTTTTCTGAGTGCTGCTCTTCATCTTTTAATGCCAGCGCGCTAGCGCTGGCCGCATCGAACAGCGAAAAACTCTCAATCTGGTCCAGCATGATCACCTTGCGAAACGCCATTGCCGACTTAGGCTCTGACTCCAGCGTAATGCCATGCTCGGCATACCAGCGGCTGTAGTTATGCTCAATATTGAGATTTAAGGTCTTTCCATCACGGTAGCCGCTCAGCATCGGGATCAGCACCACATTGGCGGTTATCTCAGGCTCAAACGACGCCGTGTGGATCATGCCGATATAGATGCGCCGTGATTTCAATGTCACCCATGCCAGCTCGCCTTCCTCCATACACTGAAACAGTAACCCCTCGACGCCATTGGAGCGCGAGAGCTTCTTGTACAATTTTTTGCGGTCAGAGCTGTTAAGGCGTGCGCTGCCGGACCAGTTGGAGCGATAAAAACAGAAGGCGACGGCGAAGGTCAGCATGACCACAACGGGTGCCTGAATACCTAAAAAGCTCCAGGTCATAAATTCAACTTGCCACTGATGATGCAGGCCATCAGCCAGCTGCGGGATAGCATTGAAAATAGCAGACACCAGCAGCAGCAGCAGCCAGACAAGCGCGGTGGCGATCACCCCTTGCAGGACGAAAATACAGCCGTACAGAGCAACCAGGAAGTAAACATCCCAGCCAAACGAGCGTTTAATTTTGAAGCGGGTGGAAAGGTCGCGGCTGGTATACCAGTAACCGCAGACCATCAGTACCATAAAAATAGCCGTTCCCATCTTATGCCCTCTTCAATGCGGCAACGTGGCGGGCAAAATCAGCGCGCACTTCCGGGCTGGAAATGTTGACCATCGCACTGCCATCTTCGTCGATCAGGATGCGCTCACCCTCTTCAATTGATTCGGCGATGTCATTCTGGCTCATCACCTGTAGCAGGTACTCCGGGCTGGAAAACAGGGAAGTGATAAAACGAAACATGGGCTCTCCTTAACTTATCTGCCAAGCCTGGCAGCAGGCAGCCGATCCCGCTATAGGAGGAAAGCGCATTTATGGGCAAACAGGGGCAATAAGGTGATCAAATCCTGTTTACCCGTTTCGGGGGGAATGGTAATTTCTTACGAATAAACTGAGAGGATAAAAGTACGATGAAGCAGTTGGTGATCGATATTCTGATGAAAATGGCCAAAATGGATGTGGATAACAAAGAGCTAACCGCTCAGGTTGAGGCGCAGTCGCTGCTGATTGCGGCCCTGCTGCTGACCGTGGGTAAGGGGACCTCTTCCTCTATTTCAGACAATATCCAGAATGCCATTCTGACCGCCTCCCAGAGCGGCGAAGGTTTCCTGCAAACGGACGTGGACCTGCTGTTGACCCATGTGAACCGCCTGCTGGCGGTGACGCGCTATGTGGATGAAGCGGCGCCTGCCGCAGACAGTTAATCATTACGCATTATCGGTAGACTTCACCGCACAGCAGCACCACGTTGGGGCGGCGCTGATGAATGCGTTCAGCCATCTGTTCGCAGGCGTAGCGGCTGGGAAAGATATGCTCAGATACCGGAAGTGCATCACAGGCGTCATGCCCACAGGCGCTGACGAGTAAAACGAAGCCAATTAACATCTTTCACTCCTTTGATAATCCGGTTTGCTTATCAGTATAGGTGACAAGCTCAGTACCAGCCTGTTCCGCATGTGCTGAGCGCGTGAAGTTTCTGCTATCTGTCGTTGTTCACCGTCAGGCGGTGTAATAAGGAGTTTCTGTGGCACTGTTTCAAGGACTTTCTGCTTTTCCCATCACCCCGACTGACGCCGCTGGCGTAGTGGATATCCGCGCGCTGGAAAAACTGCTGCTGCGCCTGAAACATGCCCGGGTCGATTCTGTCGGTTTACTCGGCAGCACCGGTCTTTACGCTTATCTCCGCCGTGAGCAAAAGCAGCGCGCTATTGAAGCGGCGGTGGCCTGTCTGGGGGATATTCCGGTGATTGCCAGCGCCGGGGCGTTGCGTACCGATGATGCCTGCCAGCTGGCTGCCGATGCCGCACAAGCGGGCGCACGCGGTATTTTGCTGGCTCCGGTCTCCTATACGCCGCTGTCTGACGAAGAGGTATTCCAGCACTATGCCGCCGTGGCGCAGGCCAGCGATCTGGCGATCTGTATCTACCATAATCCGGGAACCACGCACTTTACCTTTTCACCTGAACTGCTGCAGCGCCTGGGAACTCTTCCGCAGATTCAGGCGCTGAAACAGCCTGCTCAGCCCGCGACCCGTCGCGATGATGTCAATGAACTGCGCGCCCGCTTTGCCCCGGGTTTTGCCGTGGGTTTTAGCGGTGACTGGAATGCGGGCAATGCCTTGCTGGCAGGGGGCGATCTGTGGTTCAGCGTGCTGGGTGGGCTACTGCCGCAGCACGCACAGGCACTGATGCGGGCGGCTCAGGCGGGGGATGCAGAGCAGGTGGCCGAGCTGAATCAGATACTGGCGCCGATGTGGCAGCTGTTCCAGCGTCTCAGCAGCCTGCGGGTGATGTATGCCGCCGTAGAGATTCTGGGGATTTGCCAGCCTGTGTTACCCCGTCCGTTACTGGGACTGGATCGGGCAGAGCGGCAGGAGATCGAACAGGTGCTGAACGCACTGTTGGATAAAATCTGAGGCGCTAACGGATGAATGGCCTTGCGCTGCATGCAAGGCCATGAGCTGCTGTGCGTGCTAAAATTTAATCAGTGCGCAACCGTTGAGGTTGTCGTTGTGGTGGTGCCGGTGTTCGAGCCATCGCCGCCGCTGGACGTCGCGAGAGCGATACCCAGCAGCGCGGCAACGGCGCCAACGCCAACGGCATTAGAGGTGCCATCAGACATTGACGATGCGCTGCTGCCTGCTGCTTCACCCGCTCCGGTCACGGCCCAGGTACTGCTGCTGCCTGCCAGTAATGCCAGCAATAAAAGTGATTTGACGCGTTTCATATTATTATCCTCGGGCGTTGAGATTCTGGTGCTGCAGAGGAAGCATAATGAGATTTATGGCGAGGTGAAATGGGTGAACAACGGCAAAAATAGCCGCACTCCAGTACCGCTGGATGCTAAAAAGATCCATTAATAACCGGACCTGCTGTGTCATCCATCCCTGTATGCCACGCGTGATAACACGGCGGCAATGCAATAGTGAGATTTTTCCCGCCGCCTGCGCGGTTAACCCTGGCTGTGAAAGATGGCCGTAATAAGCTGGAAATCCACGCTATTTTTCAGAATATCCTCTGATGCTCTCGATCTGGCTGAAAAGCGTGCAATTTTTGCGATTTATCCTGGTTTTAGGGGGATCCTGCAGGTTTTAAGAACTTGTTAACCAAGTTATGGCCTACTGGACTAAGTCAAATTGGCCAGGGGATGAAAGATGTTGTTGACCGCACTGTCGTATATCAAAGATAAAACCGGTTACTTACAAGAGTTTATCGCCGATCCGCGCAAAACCGGGACCATTGCTCCCTCTTCCCAAACGCTGTGTAAAACCATGTCAGACGCCGTCGAATGGCAGCAGTGCCTGCGCGTAGCGGAATTAGGTGCCGGGGAGGGCGTGTTAACCCGCCATCTGCTAAGCAGAATGCGGGCGGATGCCAGCCTGCTGGCTTTCGAAACCAACCCGCGCTTTCATCCGCGCCTGGCATCCCTGCATGACAATCGTTTACAGGTGAGCGGCGAGTCGGCGGAAACGCTGGAGGGGGAGTTTGATGCGATATTTTCCGGCCTGCCGCTGCTGTCGCTGCCCCACGGGGTGCGCCACCGCATTCTGCAGCGTGCCGCCGAACAGCTGAGTGATAACGGCGTGTTTGTTCAGTTCCAGTACACCTCATTATCCGAGCCGCTGCTCTCTGAATACTTCGCCTGGAACCGCACGCGCGTGCTGGCTAACCTGCCGCCTGCATGGGTGTATCGTGGGCACTCACTAACCCGCTTACCCTGGGCCAGCGCGGCTCGCTAATGCGAATGTTCCTACTCTGCCTGGCAATTGTGTCAGATTTGCTATGCTTAACCTTTAGCCAAAGAGGAGGAGAAGATGAGCAGTGAAACAGAAGTGCCGGTTACGAACGAGGAAGAAGTGTGCAATATCATCGGTAAAGCCGTGGTTGACCTCAGCATCACGGGACAACCGGTCAACAAAGCCACGCTGGGCCTGAAGCTGCTGGCAATGGCCGATCAGGATAGCGATGACGAACGTATTTTACTCTACTGGATTGCCCGCAGGGCCATCAATCAACCGCACAAATTTGCGGAGGCAAGGTACTGACTACCTGCCTGTAGCCGGGGCTGCTGCCACCGGAAATACGCGGCCGTTCAGTGATATGCTGGGCGGCCATCGAGTTACACCAGCTTGCGCAGCCACGGCACGCGCATCACCAGTGCAATAATCAGCGAAGAGATAATAAACACTGCCAGCGCTACGGCTGGGATGGTGAACGCCGAGTAATAACCATTGAACTCCACCGCCACCAGGCGCAGCACGCTCTCCAGCACCAGCATATGCACAAAGAAGATACCTACGCTGAGCTTTGCCTGACCGCGAATCGCCAGATTAACGCGCCGGGTAAATTGTAATGGCGCATTCAGCAGCATAAAGAAACAGGCCAGCGCCAGCGTAACGACGGTCGGCGCAGAATAGAACAGAAAAATCCCGTCCGGCCTGCCGATACTGCGCGACAGCGAGTACTCCATCACCGCAGTCAGCACCGCGCTGAGCACGAATATCACCGAGGCGATAGTCACTTTTGGCGCGAGCTTATAACGCCTTACTACGCCACCAATAATATAAAAGCCGGAAAGGTAGACCACCATATCGATATTACTGGGGTTCTGCAGAAGGTGATTTTCCAGCACGCTCTCTTTGAAGTTATCAAACAGCATATAGACCGATGCCAGCGCGAACCAGACGGCGAGAATATAGTTGATGCGCTGCTGGCTGCCGTGTTGAATAAAGGTATTAAGCAGCGGAGTGACCAGGTAAAGCAGAATTAGCGTGTAAATGAACCACAGATGGCTGTAGGCCGGGGTGCTGAGTAAATCCAGCAGGCTAAAGGGTTTTGGGCTGTCATTCACCGTGCGGTCGTAGACAAAATAAATAATTGTCCAGGCCATCAGCGGGATCAGCAAATCCAGCACGCGCGTTTTTAGCGTGCTGAGCAGGGATTCATTTTTATTTAGAGAGATATAGCCCGCAATCAGCAGGAAAAGCGGAAATGAAATTCGCCCCAGCGTGTCATACATCACTGCAACCGACCAGCCGTTATGAAATGAGCCGTAGGGGATCTCTGCGGTGTGCAGCAGGATCACCAAAAAGGTTGCAATCAGCGTAAGTAATTTAATATTGAGGGTTTTCAACAACAGATTCCTTTGCCAGGGCAGCACTGCAAAGTCTCTACAGGCTTCAACTTAGGGTAAATGTAACATACCTTGGTAAAATCCTGCTGTGTTTACCCGTAAAATTTGCCGTCTGTTTAGCTGCGATGCGTTTCTACGGTAATTTGCGCCGCGCAGCTTTCACCGGGTTTGACCACGCGGAATTCTGCTTTGCCCTGATGCACGTAGATACAGGCGCGCCCCGCATCACCGCCATCCTGCTCCTGCGACAGGGATATCGAAAGGGTTTGCGCGCTGGAAACGGCTATCAACCCGCCGTACAGCACCAGCGTGGCGCAGATCAACCGGGCTTTGGTGAGCTTTAATTTACTTTCCGATAGCAACATGGGTGCCCTCCGTGAGCGCAGGCTGTCAATAGGGCTGGCGCTGGAGGCGAGGATCCAGAGCGCAACACCATCAATGAAGATAAACGTCTGGCAATATCGGCGTTAACCGCCCGGCGACTCTATGGGATAACTCTTATTTTGAATGGTAGCAATCCGATGGCGGAAGCGCTGCTGCTTCCGCCCGTGCGCTACGGCATTAATGCTGGGAAAACTGATGCTTAATGTGCTGATAGAAGTAAGACCCCTTAGACGGGGAGGCCATAAAGAAGTGCCATGTTGTCAGAGGAACATCGCAATAGGTCCAGGTACCGTGGCCCAGAGTTTCAACTTCCAGTATGCGCTTATCTGCATCGTAACCCACTGAATGAATTGCGGATGATGCAACGGTCTGTCGTTTCATTTCAACCTCCTTTTATCATCGGTAAGGTTAAAATTTAAGCTGATTTTTGCCCGTTTATCCTGTCAGGGATCAAGAAATTTTATCTTTTGGCACGAAAGGTTAATCGAAGCGGCAGAAAAAAAGGGGGGAAAGGGGGGAGAAAAAATAAGCCTCGGGAAGTGGGAAACCCAGCAACACTTCCTGAGGCCATGCAAATGCATAATTCGTTACAGGAGTTACTTTAGCCGCTTAGCCAAACTTGTACAAGTTTATTTTTCTTTGTACAACTTTGTCCGGCGGGGTAAAAAGCGTGACGAAAAGGGGCCAAACTTGCTAGAGTGCGTTTTTACTGTTTTAGCGGAAATGATTATGTCGAACGAAATTGCCCATCCGTCCAGCAGCCCGAAGCAGGCTGCCTTACAGCTGGTGATTGAACTGGTACGTGCGGGGAAGCTCAGCCCGCTGCAGGGAGATGCATCAAATATGATCTCTATCTACGAGCAGTTTAAAACGCATTTTGAAGCGGATAAACAGAAACACGCCTCGGGTTCAGCCATCTCCTGATCTTCAGCTTTGTTGCGGTCAGCTACGGGGTGCTCCGTAGCTGACGGAGATGACGAGTTATTCCCTCATTGCTTACTTACGCGGTCAAAGTACAGCAGGCTGATACCAATGCCCTGATGTGCCCCCTGAATATTTTTCCCCAGCCCGACAAGTTGTTGCCCCTGTAGCGAGACCACAAACGGTGAATTTTGCTGGATGTCTGTTTGCAGCTGCTGATAAAGCGCCGTGCGTTTTTGCGTATCACTTTCCGCCGCCGCCGCGCGCGTTTTGGCACTCAATTCCGGGATATTCCAGCCAACGCGCCACGCCAGCGTTTTCGGGCCGCCCGCGACGTTATAGGCGAAGGTGCTGGCATTGCTGTTGGCATCAACGTAATCCGCGCCCCAGTAGATAAAGATCGACTGGAAATTGCGGCTGCGCATTTTGCTCCACAGCTCGGACTCGGCGACCGGCTGAATATCAATCTGAATATCCGCTTTAGCAAAGCTCGCCTGCAGCGCCTGGGCAATATCGCTGTACGGCGGCTGGCTGACGACGGTCAGCGCAAAGCGCGTGCCGGGCTTGATCCCGCCTTTCGCCAGGATCGCTTTGGCTTTCGCCACATCGTAGTGGAACGGCTGGTTGGTCAGCGCGCCCTCAAAACCGGCAGGCAGGAACGTTTGATGCACCTGATACTGGCCTTTCAACAGCTGCTGAGAAAGGCTGTTGTAATCCACCAGCCAGCGGGCAGCCTGCCACAGCGCGGGGTTGCCCAGCGCCGGCTGCTGCTTATCCTGGGTATTGAAGCCGAGGTAATAGATCAGGCTGGAGGGGAAGCTGGCGACCTGCACCTTGCCCTGCTTTTGCAGCGTGGCGAACTGGTCGGCGCCCAAATTATAGGCGACGTCGGCATCGCCGCTCTCCAGCAGCAGGCGGCGTGAACCGGCATCGCTGACGTTCTTCAGGATCACCCGCTTGAGACGGGGGGCTGGCTGAGCGTGCGGGTTCTGCTCCAGCACCAGCGCCTGCTGGGGCACGTAGTTGCGGATGCTGTAGGCCGCGCTACCTGCCGAGTGGGTGCGCAGCCAGCCGTTGCCAGCGTCCCGATCCGTCACGTGCTGCTGCACCAGCTTGCTGTCCACTACCGAGGCGACGGGCGAGGTCAGCAGGCGCAGAGCCAGATCGCGCCCAATTGCCGACTGCCAGCGGATCTCCAGCTGATGGTCGCCGCGCCGGGTAAACTGCGCATCCACATTGTCTGGCGTCCAGCCAAACTCCCCGAGGATAAACACCGGGGTTTTATTCAGCTTCACCGCGCGCGTCAGCGAGTAAATGACATCGTCGGCAGTGACGGGATTGCCGCTGGCAAACTTCGCGTCCGCTTGCAGGGTAATCAGCAGGCTGTGCTCGCTGCTCCCCGGCTGCCAGCTGCTGGCCAGCTGCGGCCTGAGCTGACGAGGATCGCTGATATCCGGCGTGACCAGCGTTTGGTAGACGTTACGCAGGCTGCTGGTGCTGACGGTTTCAAAACTCTCCGCCGGATCAAAGCTGATAATCCCGTCAAGCGAGATAGCAACGATCAGCGTATCGGCTGGCGTGGCGGCCTGGGAACCGGGGCTGAGCAACAGGGCGGTAGTGAATAACAGCGGCAGTAATTGGCGCATAAAAAAAGTCCTGAATCGGTTGAGATATCAGGACTATAGAGGTTCACTGCGCGCTTCAGAAATGCCGGATCTGACTATGGTTAGTTGTTTACCACAATATCCTTCAGTAGGGGCCGGGCATGCCCGGCCAGTACGTGAGTCGGGGTCAGCCGACAATACGGCCCTGATCCATATGCACTGCGCGATCGCACATGTGGTCGATAACATCTGGGTCGTGGCTGACCAGCACCATCGTCAGGTTATCCTGCTGCTTGAGCTGATTAAGCAGATTGAGGATCTCCGCCTGCACCGACATATCCAGCGCCGATGTCGGCTCATCCAGCAGCAGGATCTTCGGCTGCAGCAGCAGCGCGCGTACAATCGCCACGCGCTGGCGCTGGCCGCCGGAGAGCTGATGCGGATAACGATCGGCCATTGCCGGATCCAGCCCGACGTGGCGGAACCCCTGATCGATACGATCGTCAATATTATCGCTTTTCAGCAGCTTCAACGGCTCTGCCAGCGTGCGGCGCAGGCGGTGCCGGGGATGCAGCGAGGCATAGGGATCCTGAAACACCATCTGCACGTCGCGGCGCAGCTGTCCGCTGAAGGCTTTGCCAGGCTGGGCGTGATGCCCGGCCAGCTGCATCTCACCGCGCCAGTGCGGATTCAGCCCGGCCAGCACCCACAGCAGCGACGACTTGCCGCAGCCGGAAGGGCCAACCAGACCAAAACACTCACCCGGCGTGACCGAGAGCGAAACATCATGCACCACGGTGCGCAGTTCGTAGCCCTGCTTATGGGCCACGCTCAGCTGGGATAATTCAATCATGGGAACGCCCCTGCGCCAGCGCGGCGCGATCCAGTACCGGCAGCGGTTTGCCGTGCGTTGACTTATTCGGGCGGCAGGACCACAGCGTACGGGTGTAGGGATGCGTCGCGTGCGGCAGCTCTGCAGCGGGCAGCGTATCGAGGATCTCACCCTGATACATCACCATCACCCGCTCGCAGTGCTCCGAGACCTGCTGCAGATCGTGGCTGATCAGCAGCAGGCCCATATTGCGCTGCTCGACCAGATTACGGATCAGCGCCAGCACCTGATCGCGCATCGCGTGATCGAGCGCGGAGGTCGGTTCATCAGCAATCAGAAACTGCGGCTCGGCGATCAGCGCGATCGCCAGCATCACGCGCTGGCCCATGCCGCCGGAAAGCTGATGCGGATAGCGCTTCATCTGCTCGGCAGGCTGCGGCAGCCCCACGGCGGCCAGCATTTCACACACTTTCTCTTTGATCTCAGCGCGGGAAAAACGGCCATGCAGCCTGAGCGGTTCCGCCACCTGCCAGCCAATGGTGCGCATCGGGTTGAGGGCGTATTTGGGGTCCTGCATCACCATGCCGAGGCTGCTGCCGCGCAGCTGGCTCCAGCGGCGCTCATTTAGCGTCAGGCCATTTTCGCCGGCGATGCTGAGCGTGCGCGCCTGCAATTGCAGGGAAGGGGCCAGCAGCCCCATCAGCGCGCGGGCGGTGAGGGATTTGCCGGAGCCGGATTCGCCGACCAGCGCCACGCGTTCGCGCCCCAGCGTAAAGCTGATGTTTTTCACCAGCTCAGCGCCGCTGGCCGCGCTAATTTTCAGGCTTTCAGCCACGATTTGCGCAGAAGAATCAGTTGCCATTTCGGGTATCCAGTCGGTCACGCAGGCCGTCGCCTGTCAGATTAAAAGCCAGGCTGGCAAACAGGATGGCGCCACCGGGAACGGCGGCGACCCACCACTGGTCAAAAATCACCTTGCTGCCTTCGGCCACCATCGAACCCCATTCGGCGGTAGGCGGCTGAATGCCCATGCCGAGGAAGCCCAGTCCGGCAGCCGAAAGGATAATGCCGCCGAGGCTAAGCGCGGCGCGCACCACGGCAGTGGGGAGGCAGAGCGGCAGGATATGGCCGAACATCAGGCGCAGGCCGTTGATGCCCTGCATCCGTGCGGCGGCCAGATAATCACTGCGGCGCAGGGCCAGGGTTTCGGCACGCGCCTGGCGGGCGAACGGCGGCCAGCTGGTCAGCGCCAGCGCCAGCGCACCGTTCATCAGGCCGGGGCCCATCATCGCCACCAGCGCCAGCGCAATCACCAGATTCGGCAACGAAAGGAAGATATCGGTAATGCGCATCAGCACGCGTTCGCTCCAGCCACCAAGATAGCCAGCGCTGATGCCGATCAGCATCCCCACCGGAATAGTCAGCACCAGGATGAGCGCGACCAGCAGCAGGGTCGGGCGCGCACCGTAGATCACGCGCGACAGCAGGTCGCGGCCAAAGCCATCGGTGCCGAGCCAGTGGCTGGCGGAAGGCGGCATCAGGCGCACCGCCATCTCCTGCGCGTTCGGGTCAAACGGTGCCAGCAGCGGAGCAAACAGCGCGGCGAAGATCAGCAGGCCAACCAGGCTCAGGCCGACCATGAGCGTAATATTGCGCCGCGTTTTCACTACGCGCGGCTGGACGCTTTCAGCATCGGGAAGAGAGTGCGTCATCGGGTTCTCGGGTCGGTCAGGTAAGTGAGTGCATCCGCCAGCGCATTGATGGCAATAAAACAGCCGCCAATCAGCAGGGTGGAGCCGAGGATAGCCGGGGTATCCGAAGCGAACAGCGCCGTGGTCATATAGCGCCCTACGCCCGGCCAGGCAAACACGGTTTCGGTCAGCACCGACCCTTCCAGCAGCGTGGCATAGGAGAGGGCCAGCACGGTGATCAGCGTGCCGCGCACGTTAGGGAAGATATGCAGCAGCAGAATGCGCGTGCGTCCGGCCCCTTTAGCGCGCGCCAGCGTCACGTACTCTTTGCTGCTCTCTTCCAGCAGCGCGGCGCGCAGCAGGCGGGTAATGGTCGCCATCGACAGCAGGCCAAGCACCACCACCGGCAGCCACAGATGCGCAATCGCATTGCGGAACATTTCCGGGTCGCCGGAGAGCCAGCTATCAATCAGTACCAGCCCGGTTTTCGGTTCGAGGGTGTAGATCCAGATATCGTCCAGCCGCCCCGGCCCGGCTGACCAGTGCAGCACGGCGTAAAACAGCAGCAGCCCGAGCAGGCCGAGCCAGAACACCGGCACCGAATAGCCGAGCAGCGAGATCATGCGGGCAATATTGTCCAGCAGGCTGCCCGGTTTCCACGCCGCCAGCAGTGCCAGCAGGATGCCAAACACGGCACCAAAAATCATCGCGCAGGTCGCCAGCTCAATGGTGGCGGGGAAGGTGCGCAGCAGATCGCTGGCAACCGGCTGATTGGTGATGCTGGAAACGCCGAGATCGCCGCGCAGCAGATGTTCCAGATAGTGCCAGAACTGGACCGGCAGCGGCTGATCCAGGCCGAGACTGGCGCGCACCTGGGCGTAGGTTGACTCGCTGGCGTGATCGCCGGCGATCTGCAGCACCGGGTCAACCGGCGAAAGATGAGACAGGGCAAAGGTAAACACCAGTAGCCCAAGCAGGGTAACCACCAGCGAGAGCAGGGCGCTGAGCACCCCGCCGCTGCGGCGCAACAACAGCCGGGCGGAAGGCCCGGCTTGTGAGACTGATGACGCCATTACTTGGTGACCTGGCTGTAATAAACCATATCCGGGTTAATACCCTGCACGTACCCTTTCAGGTTATCGCGCAGCGCCACCAGATTCTTTGCCTGCATGCCGATGACATACGGTGAGTGCTGCTGCACTTCACGCTGCATGTTCTGGTACAGCTCAACGCGTTTCGCCTTATCGGTTTCCGCGGTGGCGGCCAGCGTCTGCTTGCTCAGCTCAGGAATGTGCCAGTTAGAGCGCCAGGCCAGGGTTTTGCTGCCGTCTTCCGGGTTATAGGCAAAGGCGGCAGCGTTGGTGTTTGGATCGAAGTAGTCGGCGCCCCAGGCGTTCAGCGTGGCTTCATACTGATGCGCTTTCACCCGCGTGGCGACTTCTGAACTGATGCCTGGCTGCACGTCCACTTTGATGCCGCCCTTCGCGAAGCTGGCCTGCAGTGCCTGGGCGATATCCAGGTACGGCGGCTGGTTGCTGGTCGACAGCTTGAAGCTGACGTTGCTCAGGCCGGCTTTCTTCAGAATGGCTTTGGCCTTCTCCGGGTCATAGATAAACGGGTTGTCGTTCAGCGCGCCGAGGAAGCCTTCCGGCAGGAAGGACTGATGCACCGAGAACTGGCCTTTCAGCAGGTCGTTGGCAATGCCCTTGTAATCGAACAGATAGCGCGAAGCTTCCCACAGCGCCGGGTTTTTCAGGACCGGATTGGCATCGATATTAAACTGAATGTAATAGAGCGATGCCATCGGTACCGCAAGGGTTTTCACGCCCGCTTTGTCTTTCAGCGCGGCCATCTGATCGGCGCCGAGGTTACGGGCAATATCCGCGTCGCCCTGTTCCAGCAGCAGGCGGCGTGCAGCCGGCTCCGGCACGTTCTTGATCAGCACGTTTTTAAGTTTAGGCGCACCGGCCGGCGAGGTCGGGTTGGCGCTGAACAGCACCACTTCATGCGGGATGACTTTACGGATCTGATACGGACCGCTGCCCGCCGAATGCGTGGCCAGCCATTTGTTGCCGAAATCGCCTTTTTGTTCGTTGGCCATCACGGTTTTTTCATCCACGATGGAGGAGACCGGCGCGGCCAGCAGGCTTAGCACGTAGGTCGGGCTGACGTCGGCGCTCCAGCTCAGCTGGACGTGGTTATCATCAATTTTCTTCAGCTGAGCGTCGACGTTATCTTTGGTCCAGCCGAGCTGCGACAGAATAAATGACGGGTCGAGGTTCAGTTTGATCACGCGCGACAGCGAGAAGATCACATCTTCCGGGCGCAGTGGGTTGCCGGAGGCGAACTTAGCGCCTTCACGCAGGGTAAAGGTCATGCTGCGGTTATCTTTACCCGGCGTCCAGCTGGTGGCCAGCGTGGGTTTCAGGTCGGTCGGATTTTGCGGGTCGGACTGCACCAGTCGCTGATAGAGGTTAGTAAATGCCTGTACTGAGGTTAGTTCGAAGCCGTCAGCCGGGTCGAAGCTGCTGGCATCATCAATAGACTGCGCAATAACCAGCGTGTCTTTAGGTGTCGCGGCCGCTGCGGCGAAGGACGCCGCCAGGGCCAGAGCGATAACAGAGGGAACTGCAAATTTCATGACGTTTCCTTGCCTTACGTTTTTTCGCGAGTGTAAGTGAACAACCGATAAGAACAATAGTAGATTATTCACTATCGTTATGCGTGAAAGTTATAAGGATGATGAAACGGTTATAAAACTGAACAATGCCTAACGACCGAGCGTGGCCCAAATCCAGGGCGCGACGCCGAGCAGGTTATTCAGCATATGCAGGAAAATCGGCAGCTTCAGGCCAGAGGAGACCAGGCGGGCGGCGCACAGCAGCAGGGATAGCGCAATCAAGGCAATCACCGTTTGCAGATGGGCGTACTGGGTATGCATCGCCGCAAAGATAATGGACGTCAGCAGGGCGCAGGCCAGGCGCTGGCGCGGAGCCCACAGCAGGAAGCCCTGCAGAATAAAACCGCGAAACAGGATCTCCTCAAACACCGGGGCCAGTAAAACCACCGCCAGGGTGAACCACAGCATGCTCAGATTACCCTGGCTTAACTGGCTGGCGGTCCAGCTCTCCTGCTGCATATACAGCGACTGGCTGGCAATAAGAGCCAGCAGCAGCACGGCGAACAGCAGCACTTGGCGCGGCTGAAGTCTGCCGCGCGGGATGTCATGGTAATGGCGGTTATACCAGCGATATACCGGCACCAGTACGGCAAACTCCAACAGGCACAGCACCGGCATCAGTAGCCCGCGGCTTTTCAGCGCCTGCAGATTGGGGAAGTGAGCGACCAGCAAAGTAATCGCATACCAGAGAATAAACACCCCGGCACACAGCAGGGTGTGAGTAACTCTGTCGGTCGATGATGTCATGAGGGACCTGCTACTGGCACGGATCCCGCCATGTTAACAAGCGACTTTTAGGCTGTCGAGCCGCGTGATTATTCACCATTGCATAAAATTTTCTCAATTGTTCAGTTTTACTGCCGATATCCGTTATTGGAACTTTTTGGGAAACAGGCACTGACGTCACACTGACAGCGCCCCAGCAGTAACAAACGGACAGGGAAGCGTTCGTACGCCGTATTATTAAGGGGCATGACTATGAATCATCCACCGGTACTGACGGGGGAATTAGCGGATGGGCAAAAAGCGGCATCGGCAACGCGGCGCACTCTGATGGCGCTGGCGCTGCTGCTGAGCAGTGCGTTGTTTTTAGCCATGCTGATGGTTGTTGGCGTGGCGTGGCAGCAAAATCAGGAATCGGTCGATCAGGAAGGGGCGCTGCTGCGTGATGCCTGGCAGCAGCAGCGCCAGTCGCTGGAAACTCACCTGCGCGACTACGCTTTCTGGCAGGAAGCCTGGCTGCATATGTACCTGACGATTGATCCTGACTGGGCGTGGAACCAGCAGAACCTTGGCCCCGGCCTGTTTCGCGAACATCAGTATGATGGCGTCTTCGTTATCGACGTGGACGATCGCACGCGCTATGCCGTAGTGGATGGCCAGCTCTCCTCATTTACGCTGGAACAGTGGCTGGGAACCCAGGCGCAGCCGCTGGTGGAGCAGGCGCGCTTGCAGCAGCGCCACCAGCATGTCATCAGCGAAAGTATCATGATTGGCGATACGCCGGCGCTGGTGGCCGCCGCACCGATCACCCGTGGCAAAATGCCGCATGAGGCCACGCTCTCCGCCACGCCTTCCGTCATGGTGTTTGTTTACCTGTTTACGCCCGATAAGCTAACAGCATTCGGCCATGCGGTTGGGGTCGATAATGCCCGCGTGCCGCAGGATCAGCAGGATCGCTACACCACGCCATTTATCAGCCAGGAGGCTAAAACCGGACCGGCACTGGTTCTGCGCTGGGATCCCAGCCAGCCGGGGCGCAAGCTCCTGATGTATTTGCTGCCGCTGCTCGCCTTTGTTGCGCTGATCCTCGGCGTGGTAACGCGCCGGGTGATCAATAATGCGATGGATAATGCCCTGCTATCGGATACGCGTTTCCTGCAGTTGATGTACAGCCAGCGTGAACTGGCCGCCAGCGAGGCGCGCTTCCGTGACGTGGCGGAAGCGGCCTCAGACTGGATTTGGGAAACCGATGCCGCCGGGCGTCTGACCTATCTGTCAAAGCGCTTCACCGTGGTCACCGGGTTTGGTCTGCTAACCTCCATCGGGCGGCAGCTGGATGAGATCCTCCAGCATGCAGAGCTGCCGGTCAGTACGTGGGTGAAGCAGCAGCAGGCTGGCGGCGCGCGCAGCCAGTTACGCTGCTATCTGCATTCTCAGCATCGCGGGCGACGTATCTGTAGTCTGGTCGCGAAGCCGATCATGCTGCACGGCAAGCTGCTGGGCTATCGCGGCACGGTGTCCGATATCACTCTGGAAGTGGAAGCGCAGGCGCGGGTTCACTATCTCTCGCAGCATGATGTGTTAACCGGCTTACCGAATCGGCTTTTTATGCAGGAGTTTCTGCAGGAGCAGCTGCAGGCGTTGCCGGGGCTGGACTATCCGCTGGTGATGATCAGCCTGGACCTTGACCATTTCAAACCGATCAATGATACCTGGGGACACGCGGCGGGCGACAGCGTGCTGGTGGAGGTGGCCCGCCGTCTGCGCAGCTGCATGAGTGCGGGGGATCTGGTTGCACGGCTTGGCGGCGATGAGTTTATTCTGGCGACCACCGGGCTGCTGACCCGGGCCGAAATTGAGAGCTGCTGCCAGCGCCTGCTCGACTGCCTGCACCAGCCGTTCCACGTTAATTCGCAGGAGCTGTATATCGGCACCAGCCTCGGCATCGCCATGGCGCCGGACGATGCCATGCAGCCGGATGAACTCCTGCGGCTGGCGGATATCGCGCTCTATCAGTCGAAACAGCAGGGGCGTAACCGCTGGGTATTTTATACCGGCGATATGTCGCAGCACCTGGCGCAGCGCAGTGAAATGGAGCGCAATCTGCGCCGGGGCATTGGTGGGGATGAACTGCGCCTGCACTATCAGCCGCGCTATCATCTGCAAAGCGGGCGGCTGGAAGGGGCCGAGGCGCTGGTGCGCTGGCAGCATCAACCCGGGCAGCTCATCCTGCCGGACAGCTTTATACCTCTGGCAGAAGAGACCGGGCTGATTATGGATATCAGTGACTGGGTGCTGAATCGCGCCTGTCGGGACGCCGCCAGCTGGCCCGGCGAGCTGTGCGTCTCTGTGAACATCTCGCCAAAAGAGTTGCGCAACGGCAGCCTGCCGCTGCGCGTCGCGGCGGCGCTTGAGCAGAGCGGCTTAGCGGCAGCGCGGCTGGAGCTGGAAATTACCGAAAATATCACCATGGAGCACCCGGAAAGCGCGCTGGAGATCATGCACCAGCTGAAAGGGCTGGGGGTAAAAATTGCCGTGGATGATTTCGGCGCGGGCTTTGCATCGCTCGGCTATCTGAAAAAATTCCCGTTTGACGCCATGAAAATGGACCGTTCGTATCTTGATGGCTACCCGCATTCGCGCCAGGCGCAGTCGATAGTCGAGGGAATTATTGGCCTGGGGCGCGCATTTTCACTGATTGTGACGGCGGAAGGTATTGAAACGGAAGAGCAGCTGGCGCAGCTCAGGCTGATTGACTGTCAGCAGGGGCAGGGATATTTACTGGGTAAGCCGATGGCGCTGGAGGCATTGCGTGGATTGATGGATAAAACCGTCAGCTGACACGCGCCTCTGCGTCAGGGCAGAGGCGGGTGAGGTTTAGCGGACGCGTACCGCAACCAGCGTCATGATGACGGCAAAAGTGACAAAGATAGCCAGTTCCATAAGATTCTCCTCTGTGGGATTAGTCCTAAAATTATAATGTAAGGCTGGCTAAATTATGAACGATTCGTGCGCAATATCACGGTATCACCTGGCAGCTTTATGCCACCACGCACTGCTCATTTGCGGCGCAATCTGTTAATCTTTCAGCAGAAATGCCGGTTATCTAAGCAAAAAGAGGAGCAGAAACAGTGAAATTTTATGGAAAAGTTGCCGTGATAGCAGCGCTGGTTGCGCTGTCGGGATGCCAGTCCGCTGGGCATAAAAGCGCAGACGCAGGTGCGCCTGTAGACCCGGAGATGGATCGCTGTGGTGCATCGCAGTATCAGCAGTATGTCGGTAAACCGCTGTCGGCCATTGAGTCGCTGCGTTTTGAAAATGCGGTGCGCGCCATTCCGTATAACTCAGCGGTGACGATGGACTTTAACCTGAACCGTATCAATTTTATGGGCGATAAAAACGGGACTATCAGCCGCGTTTACTGCGGTTAATTCTTCGCTCCGGGCTGGCCGCCGCGCGCGTCAGCCCTGTTAGCCTGCACCCCGACTCAGTAGTGCCACTTCCTTACCCACCATAAGCGCAGCCAGATGCCCGCCGAGCTGGTCCAGCCACTGGTGGTGCTTACCACCTGGCCTTTCGCCACGAGGATCAGGGTAGGCGTACTGCTGACCTGCCAGTGCGTTGCCAGCACGCCGCTGCTGTCGTTCACCACCGGCAGCGTCAGATGATGCCCATTGAGATAGCGCACGATGCTGATGTCATTGCCGGAGCGGCTGGCGACGGTCAGCACATTGGTGCGTTTGCCGTTTAGCCACATCATCATCGGGACGGTGTCATGACAGGCGCTGCAGCCGGTGCTCCAGAACCACACCAGCAGAGGTTTCTTCTCGCTTAGCTCGCCAGGCGTCAGGTCGCGGCCGTCAACGGTGTGCAGCAGCTGCTGAGCAAAATCCGCTGGTAGCTCGGGCGCCCGTAAAACATCAATCAGGCGGATGAGCAGGATCAACATCAGTACCGGCAGCAGTATAAACAGGCTGAACTTCTTAAATTTATTGATCAATTTGCTGTGCCAGTTACTCATTGCCGTCTCCGCCTGCATCCGGCGCTTATCTTAACGGGGCGAGAGTGAATGGCAATCGTCTGGCATGTAAACATACGTATAGGGCAAAAAAACTACTCATGGCCTTCCAGTATTTTTGCCAGCAGGTTGCGGTAACCCTGCAAAACGGACTCGTCGGCTTCCCTCTCCAGGCGCGCAATCACATTCGCTATGATGGCTTTATTACTGGGCGATTTTCCGGACTGCATCAGTTCCATCATGATCACTTCCAGCAACTCACTCTCTTTTGGCGCATGAAACGATGGGCTGTTGAAGTAGTCAGTGATGGCGCGCCCGGCGCCGTGTAGCTGATGACTCATGGTAAACCTCCGCAAAAGCGCCATCGGTGGCCGCACGGCCACTGACAGGATCAGGTATTTAAGCGATAGACGTTGACCCGGGCCGCCAGAACAGCGGCCCGCCACTTGCCTGAAAAATAAACAGGTGGAGATTTTTAATACTGTAGATGGCGCAGGCGGGAATGCCAGTAACAAACAGAAATATTTTTACTCATGCTGCGACAAACTCAGGCAGGGTGGTAAGTGCCAATCACTTCGAGAATACCGTTGATCATAAACTGCACCCCCATGCACACCAGCAGGAAGCCCATCAGGCGTGAGATAGCTTCGATGCCGCCTTTACCGACCAGGCGCATGATTGCGCCGGAACTGCGCAGGCATCCCCACAGGATCAGGCTAACGGCGATGAAGGTCAGCACCGGGGCCACTGTGATAATCCATGGCGCAAAGGTGGTGCCGCTGTGGATAGTTGAGGCGGTGCTGATGATCATCGCAATGGTGCCGGGGCCTGCCGTGCTCGGCATTGCCAGCGGCACGAAGGCGATATTAACCACCTTACGTTCGCTCATCTCATCCAGCTTGTGGTCCGCTTCCACCGACGTTCCGGCCTGCTGCTGGGGGAATAGCATGCGGAAACCGATAAAGGCGACAATCAGCCCCCCGGCGATGCGTAAGCCGGGAATGGAGATACCAAAGGTATCCATCACCACGTTACCGGCGTAGTACGCCACGGTCATAATGATAAATACGTACAGCGAAGCCTGCGCCGACTGGCGGTTGCGCTCCTGGTAGTTCATATCGCCCGCCAGGCCAAGGAACAGCGCCACGGTAGTTAGCGGGTTAGCCAGCGGCAAAATTACCACTAGCCCAAGGCCTATGGCCTTCATCAGTTCAAACATCAGTGGGATCCTTTGCACACAAAAGAGGCGAAGCCATCATGCCTTAACCTCATGGGGAAGCGAAGAATAACCAGGTCACCAGCGTAAGATTTACCTTAAGATGGGGAATTGACTCACTTAGCGTTAAGACTATTCGTGAGCCTGCAGCGCAGGTTAACAATACGTTAAAATATTTTTTGTTTTAAATTAGAGAGTTAGAATTTTCATGGCTTTTTTATCATGCCGACGCTTGTACTGGGGGCGCGGTTATGAGTAAATGCACCTGTCGGTTTTGATACAGACCCACGTATGCGAGCAATTTTAGTAAAGCAGTCTTCAGTTCAAGCGTTATTTCAAGCTTCTTCCTGACTTCCTTCTGAGTGCCTCATAGTAATCCCTGTTGACGAACCCTGTGCCCACTGTGGCTTACTACAATTTTGAAGGAAAGACCCATGTCCCAGACTGGTTTAGTAAAATGGTTTAACGCTGAGAAAGGTTTCGGCTTCATTTCCCCAACTGACGGCAGCAAAGATGTGTTCGTACACTTCTCTGCAATCCAGGATTCAGGTTTCAAAACCCTGGAAGAAGGCCAGAAAGTTAACTTTACTATCGAAAACGGCCAGAAAGGCCCAGCAGCTGCTAACGTAACTGTTGCCTAAGTCCTCTTTCCGCTCCGGCGGTAACAGAACTTAGTTCGAAGTAAAGAAAACCCGCCCCCGTGGCGGGTTTTTTGCGTTTTGACCCCGCCAATAGAGTCGTTTGCTAACACTATTCTGCTGCTGCCCGCTGGATAAGTGACTGACGCCTGCCGTGAGTGTTGTTACACTTGTGTTTCGCTTCTCGCCACTACAGGTCGTTCACACAGCACGATGGAATCCTGGAAGATTAACCTCATCTCTGTCTGGTTCGGGTGTTTATTTACCGGGCTGGCGATCAGCCAGATTATCCCTTTTCTTCCGCTCTACGTTGAGCAACTTGGCGTCACCGATCCCAGCGCGCTGACGCTGTGGTCCGGCCTGATTTTCAGTATTACCTTCCTCGTTTCTGCCATCGTCTCACCGATGTGGGGCAGCCTTGCCGACCGTAAAGGCCGCAAGCTGATGCTGCTGCGCGCCTCGCTGGGAATGGGTATCGTCATTTTGCTGCAGGCGTTTGTCACCAGTGTCTGGCAGCTGCTGGCGCTGCGAGCGCTGATGGGGTTGACCTCCGGTTACATTCCGAATGCGATGGCGCTGGTGGCGGGGCAGGTGCCGCGTGAGCGCAGCGGCTGGGCGCTCAGCATGGTGACCACGGCACAAATCTGCGGGGTGATAATGGGGCCGCTGATGGGCGGGCTGCTGGCGGACTGGGTGGGTTTACGCGCAGTGTTCCTGATCACCTCCGCACTGCTGCTGGTGAGTTTCCTGATTACGCTGTTCCTGATTAAAGAGAACGGCCAGCCGCGGGTGAAAAAAGAGAATAAGCTGAGCGGCAGCATGGTATTTCATACCCTCAGCCGTCCCGGGCTGATGATTAGCCTGTTTTTCACCACGCTGGTGATCCAGCTGTGTAACGGTTCAGTTAGCCCAATTCTGACGCTGTTCGTGCGCGAGCTGGAGCCTAACGTGCAGAACATTGCCTTTATCAGCGGGGTTGTTGCGGCTATTCCTGGGGTTTCTGCACTGCTCTCCGCGCCAACGCTCGGCAAGCTGGGGGACCGCATTGGCGCGGAACGCATCCTGTTTGCCGCCCTGATCTTCTCGGTGCTGCTGTTTGTCGCCATGTCCTGGGCGAACAGCGCGGTTGAGCTGGGGATCCTGCGCTTCCTGCTGGGCTTTGCCGATGGTGCAATGATGCCAGCGGTACAGACGCTGCTGCTGCGTTACTCCAGCGACCAGGTAACGGGGCGCATCTTTGGTTATAACCAGTCGTTTATGTATCTTGGCAACGTCGTGGGGCCGCTGATGGGGTCGGGGATCTCGGCGATTGGCGGTTTTCGCTGGGTATTTGCGGCGACGGCGCTGGTGGTGCTGATTAACAGCGTGCAGCTGATTTGGGTCTATCGCAAATCCGCCCGGCGCAAAATCACGCCGGGCAGTTCGCCTTAGTCCGCGAGTTTAAAACTGACCTGATAGCGATACTGGCGTGCAGACAGCAGGAAGTCCGGGCTGACGCTCGGGCTCCAGGAGTCATCACCGCCGACCCCCATATGGAAACCATCGACAATCAGCCAGCTGCCCGGCTCGTCGCGCAGCAGGTGGCGGTGCGAGGTGTCGCGCAGCTGCTCCATGCTGTGACGGCCGATCGAGAAGTGAAACTCCCCGCTGAGATGCCAGTCGCCGTAGTCCAGCTGCTGCGTACCGCCGCGCAGGCCGTTTTCGCCCGGGAAAACATACGCGGTACTGAGCTGCTCTAACGGCAGCGTCCAGCGTGAGAACTCGGCGGCGAGCCTGCGGTCGGGGTAGTTCTCATGCGGGCCGAGGCCGAGCCAGCTGACGCTCTCCGTCACCGTGGCCAGCTGGCAGCGTAAGCCAATGCGCGCTGGCTGCGGCTGCCCGGCGGCGATATCCACTTCTACCTCCACCTGCATCTCTCCCTGAAGGTTAATGCGGTAGCACTTGCGGCTGAGGAAACAGAGTTCCCCGCCAGCCTGCCAGGCGTGCAGCGTGCGGATCTGCACGCCATCGCTCAGGGCATCGACCTGCATCTGCAGGAGCTGGCTCTCCAGCTGATAGTGCCCGGCGCGTTTCCAGCGCTCTACCCATGCATGAGGATCGATGCGCGTCACTTCGCTGATGCCGATATCGTTATCCAGCGGCGCACGCGCGAACAGATCCTGCAGCGGGAAGAGCAGCATAGGCTGGCCGCCGCGCAGCCACTGTAGTAGCTCTCCGCTCTCCTGGCTGAACTGCCAGCACTGCTCGCCGTGCGTGACTTCCGTCAGCAGCGCATGCTGTTCAACGCGCGGCACTTCACCCGTCACCGGGAGCGGTGGGAGTGTCAGCGCGGCGGGCAGACGCCAGCCGTCCCACGCGACCCGCTGTCCGGCCGGAGACCAGGCAGTGGCGGTCGGCTGGATAACCTCCACCCGCAGCCACAGTTCACCAGCCAGCGGCGGAAGCTCTGCCAGCGTCAGCGTGGTGCTGCCCTCTGCGGCCAGGTCGAGGGCCACTTCTCCTTCAGCCACCGCGGTGCCCTGATGCTCAATACGCCAGCGCAGCAGCTCGTTGTCGCTGTGACGGAACAGATATTCGCTGCGAATACCCACGCTCAGCGGGGCCGTGCTCTCCAGCGTGAACTGGAAAAACTGCTGGGCGCGCTGCGCTTCATACAGCGCCGGATGCGGCGTGCGATCGGCGAAAACCAGCCCGTTCATGCAGAACTGGCGGTCGTTAGGCGTATCGCCGAAATCGCCGCCGTAAGCCTGCCACTGCTGGCCGTCGGCATCGGTACGCGTCAGGCTCTGGTCTACCCAGTCCCAGACGAAGCCCCCTTGCAGCCGGGGATACTGACGAAACGCCTGCCAGTAGCGGTCGAAACCACCCAAGCTGTTGCCCATCGCGTGGGCGTATTCGCACAGGATCAGCGGACGCGTCTCTTCCGGCAGGCCGATCCACTTCTTGATCGACCATTTGGGAACGGCATCAAACGGCTGATCCTGATCGACGCGCGCGTACATCGGACAGAGGATATCGGTCGCCGCCGTGTCGGCCCCGCCGCCTTCATACTGCACCGGGCGGCTGGGGTCGTGACTTTTGATCCAGCGGTAGAGCGCGTCGTGCGTGCTGCCGTGGCCCGATTCATTGCCCAGCGACCAGATGATGATGCAGGGGTGATTGCGGTCGCGCTGTACCATGCGCGTGACGCGTTCGCTGAAGGCGTTAAACCAGCTGGGATCGTCAGACAGTCGGTTCATCGGCTGCATGCCGTGCGTTTCGATATTGGCCTCATCAACCACGTAAAGGCCGTAGCGATCGCACAGGCGATACCACAGCGGATGGTTGGGGTAGTGAGAGCAGCGCACCGCGTTGAAGTTGTGCTGCTTCATCAGCAGGATATCTCTGACCATGGTGGCCTCATCCATCACCTGGCCATGCTGCGGATGATGTTCGTGACGGTTGGTGCCGCGGATCAGCAGCGGCTTGCCGTTGAGCTTCAGCAGCCCGCCGCTGACTTCCACCTTGCGGAAGCCCACATCGTAAGCTTCGGCTTCCAGCAGCGCACCGCTGGCATCCAGCAGGGCCACCACTGCGCGGTAAAGGTGCGGAGTTTCAGCGCTCCACAGCAGCGGCTGTTCCACCTGTAGCGACAGCCGGGTGCGATCGAGGTAGCGCCCGCGTTCATCAATCACCGCGCTGCCAAACGCCTGCTGCTGCTGCGCAATCAGCTGCTCGCCGCGCCACAGCGTCACCTGGGCCTGACAGGCGCTGGCGTCATTCAGCGAAGCGACCGCCAGCACCTGCAGCTGCGCGGATCGGTAGCCGGCGCACAGCTGCGTGTCGATCTGCACGCAGCTGAGCTGTACGGCGGGCTTATGCAGCAGGCTAACGTCGCGGAAAATCCCGCTCATGCGCCACATATCCTGATCTTCAAGGTAGCTTCCGTCACACCAGCGCAGTACCAGCACCGCAAGGCGGTTTTCCCCGGCGTGTAGCGCCCGGCTGAGGTCAAACTCTGCGGGCAGGCGGCTGTCCTGCGAATAACCGATAAACTCACCGTTGCACCACAGGTAGAAAGCAGAATTGACGCCGTCAAAGATGATGCGCGTCTGGCCACCGCTAAGCCACTCAGCAGAGCATTCAAAGGTGGTGGAGTAGCAGCCGGTCGGGTTGTCGCAGGGCACAAAAGGCGGATTGACCGCAATCGGATACTGCACATTGGTGTAGATCGGGGCGTCATAGCCAGAGAGCTGCCAGTTGGAAGGAACCTGCTGGCGGTCGGCCGACGGCAGATCGCCGAGCGTCCACTCATCCGGAACCGCCTCAGGGCAGGCAAAATAGCTAAAACACCACTCGCCATTGAGCGAATGCAGCGACGGGCTAACTTCCTCGTCACGCGCCGACTCCACGCTGCGCCAGCTGGCAAAAGGCGGATGGGCGGGCAGGCGGTGAAGCTGAGTCACTGCCGGGTTTTCCCAATGGCGCTGCGAAAGCAGCTGTTGCAGAGAGAGCGGGGCGCGTTCTGTCATGAGATTAACCTCTAAAATGTTATGCGCTCACATTGAGGCCGCATGACGATTTTGTAAAGATAAAAGGCGGGGCGATGCGAGAGCGATCGCAAGATTTATCACTGTAGAAAATCCGTTAATGTTGCCACTGATGCAGGGTTGCGGCAGGAAAACCACAGCAAAACGTTAAGTGTAGAAACGCCCTGTTAATAGCGCGTGGAAGCAGAGAATTCTGCATTGTGGCGGGCCTGAGCCGCGCTTACTATCAGCGCAAAGGGTCCTTAACGTCGTATTGAGGTTTGATGATGGTGAGTATTATTAGAGCAGTGAGTATTGTGGCGCTGGTGGCGGCACTGAGTGGATGTCTGTTCCCGCCTCCGGGCGGCGGTGGCGGTGGTGGCGGCTGGGGCGGACCTGGCGGCGGCAGCGGACCTCATGGTGGTTTCAGCGGCCCGCGCGGCTAACTTTATCGGGGGCCTGTTTTGGCCCCCGTTTTTTTAGGGCCAGCAGCCGAAAAATAACGCGTCACAATGAGCGAAACGTTTCGCCATTATTTAACAACTTTCCTCCCTTTGATCTGCGCTTAAGTCGCGAAAAAATAACGCGAATACAGGTTTTCTTTTTTCAAATCTGGTGATACCGTCTTGCTTTAACTTGCTGAGACAGTCGCATGAAAAACCTCATTGCAGAATTGCTGGTCAGACTGGCGCAAAAAGAGCAGGAATCGAAAGAACTGGTCGCTCAGGTCGAAGCGCTTGAGATTGTCGTCACTGCACTGTTACGCAAAATGGACGGCGGCCAGCTTCAGCAGATCAATGACAGCATCTCCGAAGCGATGCAGACCGCGTCCGTCACGGTCGAACCTGAGCTTTCTGAAGATATGTCACTGCTGGAAAATTACATTCAGCGCCTGCTTAACCACCCCCGCCAGTAATCTTCTTTATGCACGCGGTGCTCACAGGTCTGTGGCAGCGGGCAACGGGCGAGAAATAAAGCCTTCGTCTTATTCATTTCCCTTAAAATTTACGCAAAAACCCCTCGCCGAAAACAAAACTCATGCCACACTTTATTGTGTCGATATAACAATAATGGGATGGGATACGCATGAAAGTTCAATTAATGCTGGCGGCGGCTCTGCTGTCACTGACGGCGGCAGGCTACGCCAGCGCGGCCGAAAAAACCGCACAACAGCAAAAAATGACGGTGTGTAATCAGCAGGCGGGTGAAAAATCCCTGAAAGGGGATGAGCGTAAAACCTTTATGAGCGGCTGCCTGAAGAAGGACAGCAAAATGGATGGCATGACGCCGCAACAGATGAAGATGAAAACCTGTAATGCCCAGGCCGGCGATAAAATGTTGAAGGGTGACGAGCGTAAAACCTTTATGAGCAGCTGCCTGAAAAAAAGTTAACTCATGCGGGCGATCGAACGGTCGCCCGATTTTCCCCCGCGCTTTAACTAAACTAATCCTAAACCGCAGCGGGTTAAGTACGCTTATTGCTGCTTTCGGCACGCTGAGTTAAGAAAAATCCCATTTTTGCACTAAAATATTCGGATCTTTTTTTCGACACCCTCATGAGTCAGTCAGACTGTCTTGGATCGTGTCGCGTGCAACCTAAGGATTCGTTGTATGGTGGCTTTAATCATTATCGGCATCTTTATTATTAGCGTGATTTACGCCCACTCGCGCGGAGTGGTTAAACAAAAGCTGTCGCGCCAACTATTTGACCACTCTACTTTTATGGCACCGGTAAATATGTTTATGACCGGCCTGTCCTCACTGCCTGCGAAACAGCCCTATTTCGATAACGCTGCGTTCCCCGAATTACAGAAAATTACCGATAACTGGCAGGTTATTCGCGAAGAAGCGGTGCGCCTTCAGGACCATATTAAAGCTGCGCAGTCGCATAATGATGCCGGTTTTAACACCTTTTTTAAGCGCGGCTGGAAGCGTTTTTATCTGAAATGGTATGGCGATGCTCACCCCTCGGCACGCGAGCTGTGCCCGGTGACCAGTGAGCTGCTGAGCCAGATCCCGTCGGTCAAAGCGGCCATGTTTGCCGAGCTGCCTGCCGGAAGCCATCTGGGTAAACATCGCGATCCCTATGCCGGATCGGTGCGTTACCACCTGGGGCTGCAGACACCGAATGACGATCGCTGCTTTATTGATGTGGACGGTCAGGTACACAGCTGGCGCGATGGTGAAGCGGTGATCTTCGATGAAACCTATGTCCACTGGGCACAAAATGCTAGCGAGCAGACGCGTATCATCCTGTTCTGCGATATTGAACGGCCGATGAAGTGGCGCTGGGCGCAGGCGGTGAACCACTGGGTTGGCACGGCGCTGATGTCGGCGGCGGCCTCTCCCAATGATGATAACGACCGCGTGGGTGGTATCAACCGCATCTTCAAGTACGTTAACGCGGTGCGTGATGCCGGGCAGAACCTGAAAAAGCGCAACCGCGCGCTCTATTATGGGATCAAGCGCACGCTGATCGTGCTGATTTTTGCGCTGATTATCATTCCGAGCGTTCTGATGTAGGCGCATCGACATATTTGGTTAAACATTTAAAAAAGGCGGCTAACCAGTGAGTTAGCCGTTTTTTTTTATACCTTATCGTTCGAACAGTTGCCAACGAGCCCCCGCCTGCCAGGCTTAAGATATTGATACATTTTGTGTGGATATAGCAAAAGGAGAGCTGGGTGAGTTATCAAAACGTTCTGGTATTAAAAGATCTGGCAGAGAATAAACCGCTGAAAGCGCCGGTTGGCGACACCGACATTTTGCTGATTCGCCAGGGCGATGAGGTCAAAGCGTATCAGAGCGAGTGCCCCCACTCCGGCGCCCCGCTCGAGGAGGGTGCGGTCTATCAGGGAACGCTGACCTGCCCGTGGCACAAAGCCACTTTCTCCCTGCTTGACGGTGCGCTGTGTGAACCGCTGGCGCTCAGCGATCTGAAACGCTATCCGGTGCGGGTGGAGAACGGCATGATCCAGGTGGATCCGCAACCGATGCCGCCGCTCGCCACTTTCAGCGCGGGTGACAGCAAGCCGGTCTTTGTGATTCTGGGGACGGGCGCGGCGGGCAGTGCCGCCGCCTGGACGCTGCGCCGTGAAGGGTTTGATGGGCGCCTGGTACTGGTGGACCGCGAATCAGAGGCGCCCTATGACCGCACCGCGCTGACCAAATTTGTGCCGTCTGGAAAAATGAAAATCAGCGAAGTTCCTGCGATGCTCGATGACGACTTTTTCCAGTATGCAGAAAGGTTGCAGGGTAATGTCGAACAGCTCGACAGCCGCCAGCAGCTGCTGCGCTTTGCAGATGGCAGCACGCTGCAGTATGACAAACTGCTACTGGCCAGCGGTGGTCTTCCTCAGCGCCCCGACATTCCCGGTAACGCGCTGGCAGGGGTTCACGTTCTGCGCAGCATTGAACAGTGCGCCGCGGTGATGAAGGCCGTGGAGCAGCAGCGTAAGCTGGTGATTATTGGCAACAGCTTTATCGGCATGGAGCTGGCGTCGGCACTGCGCGCCCAGGATATCGCGGTGCAGATCGTCGCCCCGCAGCCGCTGCCGTTTAAAGCCCAGTTTGGCGAGCAGCTGGCACGCTTTTTCCGCGATCTGCATCAGCAGAACGGCGTAGAGTTTATCACTGACGAAGTGGCTGAGCTGACCGCCGAGAACGGACACGTCAGCGGCGTGCGGCTGAAAAGCGGCCAGCAGATTGCCAGCAGCGTGGTGGTGCTGGCGACCGGCGTTACGCCGGGCTGCGGTTTTATCCACGATATCGCTCTGCAGGACGATGGCAGTCTGGCAACCGATGAAGCGCTTCAGGCCGCTAAAAATGTCTGGGCGGCAGGTGATATCGCCAGCTATCCGGCGGAGGAGGGCCTACAGCGCATTGAGCACTGGCGCGTGGCGCAGCAGCAGGGAAGGATTGCTGCCAAAAATATGCTGGGTGCCGGCGAGGCATTTGACCGCGTCCCCTTCTTCTGGACGGCCCAGTTTGGCACGCGCTACGAATATCTTGGTCATGCGGAAAAATGGGATGAAGAGCGGCTGATCGGCTCGTTAAGCGATAAAACGTTCGTCATGCTTTACGGGCAGAAAGGCAAGCTGGCGGCGGTGGCCTCCTGCGGGTGCTATACCTTTACCGCCGAACTGGTGCAGCGAATGCAGCAGCCGATGACGCTGGACGCGGCGGAGCAGCTCAGCCGGGCGCATCTCTCAGCCTGAACAGCGCAGCCAGCGGGTAACCCCGCTGGCTGCGTTTTTTTACTGCTTGCTCATCTGCTCGGATTTCGCCATGCACTGCTGCATCGCTTCCATCACCGCCGAGCGGAAGCCTTTCTGCTCCAGCACTCTTACTGCTTCAATGGTGGTGCCGCCCGGTGAGCACACCATATCTTTCAGTTCGCCCGGATGCTTGCCGGTCTCCAGCACCATTTCCGCTGCGCCTTTCACCGCCTGTGCGGCAAACTGGTAAGCCTGAGCGCGCGGCATCCCGCCCAGCACGGCCGCATCGGCCATCGCCTCAATAAACATAAATACATAGGCCGGGGCAGAACCGCTGACGCCGACCACCGCGTGGATCAGGTACTCCGGTACCAGCGCCGCTTTACCGAAGCCGCTAAAAATCTCCACTACCACATCGGCCTCTTCTTTGGTCACCAGTACATTGGGGGTGACCGAGGTCATGCCCTCGTTGACCAGCGCGGGGGTGTTCGGCATAACGCGCACGATTTTACGGTCGTGGCCAAGCACCGAGGCCAGCGAGTCCAGCGTCACGCCCGCGGCAATCGAAACCACCAGCGTCTCTTTATTCAGGCTGCCCGCAATATCTTTCATCACCGACAGGATCGCATTAGGTTTTACCGCGCCGAACAGAATATCGGCCTGCCCGGCCACTTCGGCTGCGCTCTCTGCCGGGGTGATGCCATACTGTTTCTGCATCGCCAGGTTGGTTTCGGGCTTGTGGTCAAATACCCAGATATTCTCCGCTCTGACCTGCCCGGCGGCGACCAGGCCGGCTATAATCGCCTTCGACATATTACCGCAGCCAATGAAGCCAATTTTCTTGTCCATGAGATTCTCCCTGCTAATTCTGTTTACGAAGTTGGCGTGATGCCATCCCCACACCTTAACTGGATCAGATTAAGTTTGCCATTCGGCAAAAGAATGGGAAGATCGCGCTATTCCCGACTCAATATTATAAGGAAATGGCGATGCCAATCTGGGTGGATGCCGATGCGTGCCCGAAAGTGATCAAAGAAGTGCTGTACCGTGCAGCCGAGCGTGAGCAGATGATGGTGACGCTGGTGGCGAATCAGGGGCTGAGCGTGCCGCCATCGCGCTTTGTGCGCACGCTGCGCGTTCCGGCGGGCTTTGACGTGGCCGACAACGAAATTGTGCGCCGTGCGGAAGCGGGCGATCTGGTGATCACCGCCGATATTCCGCTGGCGGCCGAAGTGATGGAGAAGGGCGCTATTGCGCTGAATCCGCGCGGTGAACGCTACAGCGAAGCCACTATTCGCGAGCGGCTAACCATGCGTGACTTTATGGATACCATGCGCGCCAGCGGGGTGCAGACCGGTGGGCCGCCGGCGCTCAACCAGCGCGATCGTCAGCAGTTTGCCAATGAACTGGATAAATGGTTACAACAGCAGCGTAAGTAGTGGCGAGACCCTCTCCCGCCGGGCGGGAGAGGGTGTTAGCGGTCAGACAAAGTTGTCGTCATCAAAATCATCGCCAAACGCATCATTGCTGAAGTCGTTATCGCTGGCGTAATCCTGCTGCAGGCCGTTATCCTGGCTGAGGAAGGACTGATTATCCCCGCCGTTAAAGGTATCGAGATTATTATCAAACTGCGGGTCCGGCATCGCCGGTTCGTTAATGATATTTACAATCTCTTCCGGCTGCGAGTGGTGGAACATGCTGGTCAGCATATCCGCCATCACTACGCCGCCGGCAACGCCGACCGCCGTTTGCAGGGCGCCGCCAAGAAAACCACGCCCGGCAGCAGGGGCCGCGGGCGCCTGGGCATAGGCGGGCTGCTGCTGTGGCTGGGCGGGCGCATTTCCCCACGCTGATTGCGCAGGCTGCTGGACCGGCTGCGGCTGCGAACGGCTGCCGCCGCCAAACAGCCCGGAGAGGAAACCGCCGCTGTTCTGCTGGGGCTGCTGGGCCTGTGCCAGCTTCGCTTCCAGCTCACTCACCCGGCTGTTAAGCTGCTTCATTGCCGCTTCCTGGATCAGGATAGCCTGCGCCATGTA
Organism: Erwinia sp. V90_4; assembly: GCF_029967685.1. Classification (NCBI taxonomy): domain Bacteria; kingdom Pseudomonadati; phylum Pseudomonadota; class Gammaproteobacteria; order Enterobacterales; family Erwiniaceae; genus Erwinia; species Erwinia sp. V90_4. Next base: position 76,253 of record NZ_JASCAQ010000052.1, read on the forward strand.
GTAGGGCGCGCCGGGTTGCGCTTGCACCTGCTGCTGGATCAGTTTTTCCGCCGCGGCGTCGCGCGGGCCGGAGTGTGACTCTGCCTGTTTTAAGCGGGTAAACAGGCTTTCGATCAGTTGTTGTTCTTCGCTCTGCATGGGGTTCCTCCGAAAACGGGCGATAGGTTAATTCTGACTATCCGCCGGTGAAAGTAAATGCTGTCGGAGTAAGGAAATGTTGCACCCCCTTACGCGGCTTGTTTATAGTGTAAAGTAAATGATACAACTGTAATTTTATTTTAAAAACATCGAGTTATTGAGGTTTTCCTCCCTGCTTGCTGTACAGAAAACGTTACTGCTGGTCCCGGTGAATAATGTCCGGTATCATGCGTCAACGTTTTTCAATGTTTGCCCCTCGGTGCGCGATGACCCGCGTCGGAATCGTTAAGGAAGTGCCTGTTATGTCATTACCCATTTATCTGATCGGCGCACGTGGCTGCGGTAAAACCACCGTGGGTCAGGCTCTTGCTCTGGCATTAGGGTACGCTTTCTGCGACACCGATCATTACCTCCAGCTCTCCAGCGGCCAGAGCGTATCGGACATTGTCAGCGCCGAAGGGTGGGAAGGATTTCGCCGTCGTGAAACCCTCGCTCTGAAAGCCGTTACGCAGCCGGGGACGGTGATTGCCACCGGCGGGGGGATGGTGCTGGCCGAAGAGAATCGCCAGTTCATGCGCGAGCAGGGGCAGGTGGTCTATCTTAATGCGGATGCAGCGGTGCTGGCGGCGCGGCTGGAAGCCTACCCGGAAGCCGAACAGCGCCCGACGCTGACCGGGCGCCCGATTGCCGAAGAGATGGTCGAAGTGCTGGCGGCGCGTGATGCGCTTTATCAGCAGGCGGCGCACCATATTATCGATGCGATGCAGTCGCCAGAAGCGGTTGTCAGCCAGATCGTCAGCGCACTCTCCCTCGCTCGCGCCAGTTAACTTCGCCTTTTTCTCCCCCTCCTGCGCGATAAAGCGCTGTGCTTGTCTATACTTTGACAGTGGCCGGTTTGCTGGCCACGCCGTGAAAGGGATCTCTTTCGCGTGCTTTTTCTGACAGCCAAGAGGGGATGAGTATGCCAGGAAGACCGCCATATCCACGCGAAGCACATATTGTAGAGGTTGAAAAGGGCGCACCCGGCAAATCCGTTGTCTGGTATGAGCTGCGTTCTGACCATCCGAAACCTGACTCGCTGATCAGCGAGCATGAGAGTCATCAGGAGGCGCTGGATGCTAAAGAGCGCTATGAGGATGCTGAAAAAGAGTAATCCTCACTCCGCCCTGGCAGGGACGCCAGCGGCTGGCACACTATCACCTGGCGTTATTAATTATTTCTTTACCCGCAATTCTGCTAATTTTTCTCAATATGCATCGCAGCATATTTCGCTGGTCACGCCCGGGATCCCGCCATATATTTTTATTTTTTAATCTGCATCAGGGATAATAAATTCTCATCGCCCCGCGGCACCTGATTATCCTTTTTCCTCCCCTTAAAGCCGAATGAAATTAATCCTTGACCGCCAGGCGTACGCGCCGTAGGTTAAATTTATCAGAAACAGGAACAACAGTTCCTAATAGTGGAACTACCCGATGAGCACGCTTGAAAATGCTTCCGCCGTACTCAAACTGTTTAACCGCAGCGGCCTGACTCAGGGTCAGCCGGGGTTGACCTTTACTGATGTGGTTGAGGCATTAGGGTTACCAAAAAGTACCGTTTCGCGCCTGTTGTCGACGATGGAAAACGAAGGGCTGCTGGAGCGCGATGCGGAAACCCGCTGTTTCCATGTCGGGCGCATGCTGCTGTCGCTGGCCAGCCATTATCTCTCCACGCCGCTGGTCGATGGTGCCTCATCCATGATGGCGCGGCTGGCCGCAGAGTCCAGCTGTACCGGCTATATCTCGGTGCTGGAAGGGCGCGAGATTATGGTGATGCGTATGTTCCAGGGGCGGATGTTTATTCAGGTAGTGACCCCGCCGGGCAGCCGGTTACCGGCTGCGGAAACCTCGGTCGGCCGCGCCATTCTGGCACGCTACAGCGATGACTTCGTGCGCAAGCTCTATGCCGGAGCCTGGCAGGTGAGTTCCCCTAATTCGCCGCAAACGCTGGAGCAGCTGCTGGCCGAACTGGCGCGCATTCGTGAACAGGGTTATGCGCTGGCACGCAATGAGACCCTGCAGGGCATCAGCTCGCTTGCCACCACGATTACTAACAAACATCGGGGAGAAACCGTGGCGCTGTGCCTGTCGTTCCCTTCACAAAATCAGGAGCCGCCATACTCCTCCGCCACGCTGGATGCGCTGCAGATGGTCACGCGTCAGCTGGCAGGGAAATATGGCGATCTCGCCAATACGATGGCTATTTCCGCCACCGTGTAATCATCACCTGATATCCCCTTATGGATATCAAGTACGCCTCACCAGGGCATTAGCAGTACCGTCAATAATACAACATTCTAATAAGGTCCTCAGAGACCAGTGATAATAAGCAAAATATCCCCCCGCAGTATCGGGGGACTATTTTGCCACGGGCAAAAAACATCATTCCATCACCATCGGACAGGGTCTTTACCGGGGAAAATATGCGGCAGGATAATCCTTTAAAGGATGCTGGCACCATTGTGGTGCTGCTTCTACTTTCAGTGCTCGGCGCCATTATTGGCGTGCAGCTGTTAACCACGCTGGGCGTGACGCCTAACACCTCTATTATCGGCGCCCTGCTGGCGATGCTGCTGGCACGTATTCCTTTCAAAGCCTTCCAGCGCTATCGATCGATTCATACCCAAAACCTTGCGCAGACGGCGATCTCTTCTGCCACCTTCGGCGCCGCGAATAGCCTGCTGATGCCGATTGCCGTGCCGTGGGTTATGGGGCAGCCGCAGCTTATCCTGCCGATGTTTGTCGGCGTCAGTGCGGCGATGCTGCTGGATGCTTACCTGCTGTATCGCCTGTTTGATACCCGCGTTTTCCCGGCCAGCAATGCATGGCCACCGGGCGTGGCGGCGGCGGAAGCGATTAAAGCGGGCGATAAAGGCGGCAGCCACGCCTGGCTGCTGCTGGTCGGCGTGCTCGGCGGCATCGTCGGCTCAGTGCTGAAAATCCCGATGGCGGCCTTTGGTACCGCGTTTATCGGCAATATCTGGGCGCTGAGCATGTTTGGCATCGGCTTACTGTTACGCGCCTACGCCCAGCCGATTGCCGGAATTGATATCAACGCTAACTATATTCCGCACGGCGTGATGGTCGGCGCCGGGCTGGTGGCGCTGATTCAGGTGGTACAGGTGATCCGCAGCAAAAAGAGCGACACCACGGTTTACTCCAGCCCGGATACAGAGGTGCGCAAAGCGCTGGGACTGGGAACGGTGGGCTACCTGGCGATTGCTGCCCTGCTGGCGCTGAGCGCCGGGCTGTGGGCGCAGATGTCACTGCCGATGCTGCTCGCCTTCATCATCTATGCCGCCTTTGCGGCCTTTGTTCACGAGCTGCTGGTGGGCATTGCGGCGATGCACTCCGGCTGGTTCCCGGCTTTTGCCGTGGCCCTGATCACCCTGATCATCGGTATCCTGATCGGCTTCCCGCCGCTGGCGCTCTGCGTGCTTACCGGCTTCACCGCCGCCACCGGACCGGCGTTTGCTGATATGGGTTATGACCTGAAAGCCGGCTTTGTGCTGCGCGGGCATGGTCGCGATCTGCAGCAGGAGCTGTGGGGCCGGCGCATACAGCTGTTTGCCGCGCTGATCGCCTTTGTCGTCTCGATCCCCGTGGTGTGGTTCGCCCATGCCAGCTTTTTTAGTCAGGATCTGATCCCGCCGGTGGCGCGGGTGTATGCCAAAACCATTCAGGCCGGAGCGGAACCGGGTATCGCGCATAACTTACTGATCTGGGCGATCCCTGGCGCAGTGATCCAGCTGATCGGCGGGCCGAAGCGTCAGCTCGGCGTTCTGCTGGCGACCGGCCTGCTGATCTTCAACGCAATGGCCGGCTGGGCTGTGGTCACGGGTATCGTGCTGCGCCTGATCATCACCCGTATCTGGGGCGATCGCGGGCGTACGCCGATGGAAGTGATGGCCGCCGGATTTATTGCCGGTGATGCGCTTTACAGCTTTTTTAACTCCCTTTTCAGCAGCGGCACCAAACGATAATTAAGGTAACAACATGAGTTTGCAGCAGACTTTGCAGGTTTTTGAGCTACTGGATAGCGCCAGCGTCAGCGGGCAGGATGTCGCGGATCTGTTCAGCGGCTACCCGGGCGTTTGCGCCAGCGTTAAGCGCGTCAGCGGCCCGAAAGGGCAGACCGATTTCGTGCGCATCACCCTGGCCGGCAGCGCAGGGAAGAGCCGGGGGGGGACTGCTCCCACCCTGGGGATTATCGGCCGTCTGGGCGGCATTGGCGCACGGCCAACGCGTATCGGCATGGTGTCGGACGCCGATGGTGCGGTCGCTGCCGTCAGCAGTGCGCTGAAGCTGGCCGAGATGCAGCGTAAAGGCGATTTTCTGGCGGGTGACGTCATCATCACCACCCATATCTGCCCGAATGCGCCAACCCGCCCGCACGAGCCGGTCGACTTTATGGACTCGCCGATCGACGACGTCACCATGAACGATAATGAAGTGGTGCCCGGCACAGATGCTATTCTTTCCATAGATACCACCAAGGGCAACCGCATCCTCAACCACAAAGGGTATGCGCTGTCGCCGACGGTTAAGCAGGGTTATATCCTGCGCGTATCGGAAGACTTACTGCGCATTATGGAGATGACCAGCGGCCGTCCGGCAGTGACTTTCCCGATCACCACGCAGGATATTACGCCGTACGGCAACGGTGTGTATCACCTCAACAGCATCCTCCAGCCAGCCACGGCAACCGATGTGCCGGTGGTGGGGGTGGCAATCTGTAGCGAGTCGGTGGTTCCCGGTTGTGGTACCGGCGCCAGCCATGAAGTCGATATCGCGCTGGCCGTGAAGTTCGCGGTGGAAGTGGCAAAAGAGTTCGGACGGGGCAGCTGCGCGTTTTACGACGCCGAAGAGTATGCGCGCCTGCTGGCGCTGTACGGCAGCCTGAGCCATCTTAGCTCGCGGAATTAAGCTTATGAATCCCTCTCTGGTGACGTTGACGATTGGGCAGTCCCCGCGCACGGATATTATGCCGCTGCTGCTGGAGTACCTGCCCGAAGAACAGATTGCCCACTCCGGGCTGCTGGATGGCCTCACGCCCGGGCAAATTGCTGAGCAGTACGCGCCGTCAGACGGCGAGAAGGTGCTGGTCTCCAGGCTGACCGACGGCAGCCAGGTGACGCTGGCGGCGAGCAAAGTGGAGCGCGGTTTGCAAAAACGCATCCTGCAGCTGGAAGATGAGGGGTTTAGCACTATCCTGCTGTTATGCACCGGTGAGTTCGGCAAACTGTACGCCAGTGAGGCGATACTGCTGGAGCCGGACCGTATTATCCCGCCGCTGATCGAGGCGATTGTCGATGGTCATCAGGTGGGGATTGTGGTGCCGGTGGCCGAACAGATTCAGGAGCAGGCCAACAAGTGGAAAAACCTGACGCAGCCACCCTGTTTCGCCGTTGCCAGCCCGTATCTGGCCAGCGATGAGACGCTGATTGATGCTGCGCTGTCGCTGCAGGAACAGGGGGCAGATGTGGTAGTGCTGGACTGTATCGGTTATCACCAGCGTCACCGTGATTTCCTGCAAAAACTGTTGGGTATTCCGGTACTACTTTCGAACGTGCTGGTCGCCAAACTGGCGGCAGAATTACTGGTCTGAGTCACGATTGCAGCGGCTGATGCGCAATAGTGCGTGACAGCCGCTCAATTATGCCACTACACTGCCAGCTTACCTTTGTCTCTGATTTTAAGGAATTTATATGCTCAATGTTAGTGAGTATTTTGACGGTAAAGTGAAGTCAATTGGCTTCGAGAGCGCCACGACCGGCCGCGCCAGCGTTGGCGTGATGGCGGAAGGTGAATACACCTTTGGTACCGCTCAGGCGGAAGAGATGACGGTGGTCAGCGGCTCGCTGAAAGTGCTGCTGCCGGGTGAAGCCGAGTGGAAAAGATATGCGCCGGGTGAGGTATTTAACGTGCCGGGCCACAGTGAATTCCATCTGCAGGTGGCTGAGCCGTCTGCCTATCTGTGCCGTTATCTGAAAGATTGATAATGTAGCGGGTCGGGCATGCCCGGCCCCTGCGCGTACTGGCGACGCATGCGTCGCCAGCAAGGTCAATTAACGTTCGGCTTCCCCGCCCAGCGCTTCCACCGTATTGCTGATTAGCGCGGCCAGTTCGCCGGTCATCAGAATAAAGTCAGCATCAAAACGCCCGGTCACGTCTTCGCGGTCAATGTCGTCATTCTGCTCGCGCAGAATATCGGCGAACTTCAGGCGTTTGATAGAACCGTCGTCGGAGAGCACCATCTGGATGCGCTCCTGCCAGTCCAGTGCCAGCTTGGTGACCAGCTTGCCCGCTTCGATATGGTTGGCGATCTCATCGCACACCAGGTCCTGCTTCTTACAGCGGATCACGCCGCCATCTTCCAGAATCGCTTTCAGCTCGGCTTCATCCATCAGCGCGAAACCGGCAGGCAGCTCGCCAGAGCGCACCCACTCGGTCATGGTCAGCTCAATCGGGCTTTCCAGCGTCAGCGGCACCACCGGCAGTGACCCCAGGCTCTTACGCAGCAGCGCCAGCGTATCCTCGGCTTTTTTCGCGCTGGCACAGTCAACCATAATCAGGTTGTTCACGGTGTCGATCCAGACATACGTCTGGCTGAAGCGGCTGAAGGCACGCGGCAGCAGGCTGTGCAGCACTTCATCCTTCAGTGAGTCTTTCTCGGTTTTTTTCAGCTTGCGCGACTGCTCGGCTTCCAGCTTGCTGATTTTCGCTTCCAGCGCCTGTTTGATCACCGGCGAAGGCAGCATTTTCTCTTCTTTGCGCGCGCAAATCAGGATCTGGCCGTTAGTGACGTGGGTCAGATCTTCGCTGCGCGAACCGATCGGCGAGACCCAGCCGGTTTTCGACATATCCTGGCTGCCGCACGGGGTGAAAGAGAAAGCATCGAGCTGTTTTTCCATCTCGTCTGCTACCAGCGGAATGTCGCGACTAAGACGATAGACCATCAAATTTTTAAACCACAGCATGCTGCATTCCCTCTCTGTGCGCGCAAGAAGGCGCGCGAGTTCAAAGTCAGGGCGCATGATAGCGAATCGGCGGCGGGGTTTCATTGCCTTTCCGCCTGCCGCCTTCTAAGGTAGTGATCTCACCGTCAAATAATGAGGAATAACAAGTGCGTATTGGTATTGATTTAGGTGGCACCAAAACAGAAGTGATTGCCTTATCTGACCACGGCGAAGAACTGTTCCGCTACCGCGTCCCCACGCCGCGTGACGACTATGACAAGACCGTGGAGAACATCATCGGGCTGGTAAAGCGGGCAGAGCAGGAGACCGGGCAGCAGGGCAGCGTTGGGCTGGGCATTCCCGGCACGCTGTCGCCGTTTACGCGGCGGGTAAAAAACGCCAACTCCACCTGGCTGAACGGTCAGCCGCTGGATAAAGACCTGCAGCAGCGGCTGGGGCGCGAAGTGCGCATTGCCAATGATGCCAACTGCCTGGCGGTGTCGGAAGCGGTCGACGGTGCCGCTGCCGGTAAGCAGACGGTGTTTGCGGTAATCATCGGCACCGGCTGCGGGGCAGGCGTGGCGCTAAACGGCCAGGCGCACAGCGGCGGAAACGGCAACGCCGGCGAGTGGGGGCACAACCCGCTGCCGTGGATGGATGAAGACGAGCTGCGCTACCGCGAAGAGGTGCCGTGCTACTGCGGTAAGCAAGGCTGCATCGAAACCTTTATCTCCGGCACCGGCTTTGCCACGGATTACCAGCGGCTGAGCGGCATCGATCTCAAAGGCGCGGAGATTATCAAGCGGCTGGAGCAGCAGGACCCGGTGGCCGAGCTGGCGATGAGCCGCTACGAGATGCGGCTGGCGAAGTCGCTGGCGCACGTGGTGAACATCCTCGACCCGGATATGATCGTGCTGGGCGGCGGGATGAGCAACGTTGAGCGCCTGTATCAGACGGTGCCGCAGCTGGTGAAAAACTGGGTGTTCGGCGGCGAGTTTGCCACCCCGATCCGCCGCGCCGTCCACGGTGATTCCAGCGGCGTGCGCGGGGCGGCGTGGCTGTGGCCGTTGTGATCTGACGGGGCCCCCTACAGCAATGTAGGGGCGGACCCTCTTTTCCGGTCCGCCCGTAAGGCCGGTTAACATCGCCGAAACCGTTATTCGCCCTGCAGCATCACGTCGTGCGGGGCATTATCGCGGTGGCTTTTGGTCATCAGGAACCACAGATAGCCGATCGCCATCAGGCCGACAAAAACAGCGCCAATTAGCGCGTTAAACCACAGCATTGCGATCAGGCACACCACCGCCAGCACCAGCGCAATCATCGGCACCACCGGGTAACCCGGCGCGCGGAAGGTGCGCTCCAGCTCTGGCGCCGTGCGGCGCAGGCGGAACAGGCTCAGCATGCTCATGATGTACATCACGATGGCACCAAACACCGCCATGGTGATCATCGCCGCCGTCAGCGACATGCCCTGCAGGTTAATCCAGCCGTCGCTGAAGATGGCGACAATGCCGATCGCTCCACCGGCAATAATTGCGCGGTGCGGAGTTTGAAAGCGTGACAGCTTCGCCAGACCGCTTGGCAGATATCCGGCGCGCGACAGCGCAAAGAACTGGCGCGAGTAGCCAAGAATGATGCCGTGGAAGCTGGCAATCAGGCCGAACAGGCCAATCCACACCAGCATATGCATCCAGTTGGAATGGTTGCCGACGATCATTTTCATCGCCTGCGGCAGCGGGTCATTGATGTTAGACAGCGTGCGCCAGTCGCCCGCACCGCCCGCCATCAGCATCACGCCAATCGCCAGCACCACCAGCGTCAGGATCCCGGCCACATAGGCACGTGGGATGGTGCGCTTCGGATCTTTCGCCTCTTCGGCGGCCATGGCAGCCCCCTCAATCGCGAGGAAGAACCAGATAGCAAACGGGATCGCCGCGAAGATCCCCGACAGCGCAGGCATGCCGAAGTGCTCGCCGCCCGCCCAGCCGTTGGCGGCGAAGTTGGCAATGCTGAAGCCCGGCGCCACCACGCCCATAAATACCAGCAGCTCAAGCACCGCCAGCACGGTCACCACCAGTTCAAACATCGCTGCCAGCTTTACGCCAAGAATATTCAGCGTCATAAAGACGATATAGGCGCCGACCGCCGCATATTTCGGGTTCAGCTCCGGGTACTGCACGTTGAGATAGGCACCGATCGCCATGGCGATAGCCGGGGGCGCGAAGACAAACTCAATCAGCGTTGCCATCCCGGCAATCAGGCCACCGGTTTCGCCAAAGGCGCGGCGGCTGTAGGCGAAGGGACCGCCGGCATGGGGAATAGCGGTGGTTAGCTCGGTAAAGCTGAAAATAAAGCAGGTGTACATCAGGGCGATCATCAGCGTGGTCAGCAGGAAGCCCAGCGTACCCGCTACGCCCCAGCCGTAGCTCCAGCCAAAATATTCCCCGGAAATCACCAGACCTACCGCAATCCCCCACAAATGGATGGTGCCCAGCGTGGGTTTGAGTGTGCTCGTCATACCGTTATCCCCGTCATTATTGTGTTAGTGGGTCGATAATGCAGCTCCCCGAGGGGGGAAACTTGACGCGGGCGTGATGATTTCTGCGCGCTGCGGTCAACTACGCTGCAAAAAAAGCGCCAGATGTACGCTACGGTCAAAACTGGGTCGTCTGCGGTCAAGCCGAAAAGGGCGGGCGATCGGATGCTGGTTATCACAGAGACATCGTTCAACCTCGATTGCGGAGCCAGATAATGACTGCCAAACAAAATGACACCCTGAACAATGACGCGCTGCAGCGCCTGGCCGAACGCACGCTGGCCCGCTATCCCGCCGCTCTGCAGGGCAAGCTGAGCCTGCTGTGCCGCTCGGAAAACGCCACTTTCCTGCTGGAAGCGGGCGGTAAACGCTATGCGCTGCGCCTGCACCGTCCCGACTATCACCAATACGCCGATATCGTCAGCGAGCTGCAGTGGCTGGACGCGCTGCGCGAAACCGGCATCGAGGTGCCGCAGGCGGTGGCGGATAGCGCAGGGGAAACGGTGCAAACGCTGGTGCTGGAAGAGGGAACGGTGCGCCACGCGGTACTGTTCCACTGGATTGAGGGCGAGATGCCGGGCACCGATGTCGACCCGCGCGCCTTTCGCCAGCTCGGCAATATCACCGCGCGCCTGCATCAGCACAGCCGCCGCTGGCAACAGCCGGCCGGGTTCCAGCGCATTATCTGGGATCATCACACCATGGTTAGCGCGCAAAGCCACTGGGGCGACTGGCGCGATGCCCCCAATCTGCGCATCGGCGACCGGGCGATCGTTGAGCAGGCGATCGCCAGAGTGGGATCCGAGCTGGCGGAGTTTGGCAAAGCGCCGCACAACTACGGCCTGATCCACGCCGATCTGCGCCTGACCAACCTGCTGCTGCACAAGGGCGAAACCCGGGTGATCGACTTTGACGATTGCGGCTTCGGCTGGTATCTGCACGACCTGGCGGCTGCAATCAGCTTTGTTGAGCACCATCCGCGCGCCGCAGAGTGGGTCGACAACTGGATCACCGGCTATGAGCAGGTGGCGCATATCAGCGATGCGGAGATGGATCGGGTGCCGACGCTGCTGATCCAGCGCCGCATTCAGCTGCTGGCCTGGGCGGGATCGCACGCGGAAACGGAGATGGCGCACAGCCTCGGCCCGCAGTGGGCGGATCATTCAGTGCGCCTGTGTCGCCGTTATCTGGAAACGTCGCAGCTGCCGGTCGGCGCATAAACCCGCCACGTTGCACCGTGGACGGGCACTTTGTGCTGCCACGGTGCTCTTTTCGCACGGATAGCCATACGCAAGCACGCGAATTGTCTGATGTTGCGGTTGGTACGCAATTTGCTCTGTATACGGGGAGAGGGGAGTACCCCAGGCAGCAGGAGACAATCACATGTTACATACTCAACTGGCACGCCCTGAAATCAGCCACGTCTTGCACAGCGGCAATGCCGCCAACCGTGGCGTGCTCGCCGCCGCCGCTAGCGGCCTGAGCGACTTTATCAGCCACAGCGGCGGCGATGTCGATCGTATCTTTGGCGTCAGCGGTATCGACCCGGAGCTGCTGGCGCAGCCCACCCTCAGCCTTGGCTTAATCAACTACTGCCGGGTGATGGAAGAGGCGGCGCGCAGTTCAGGCTGTGATAACTTCGGTTTACACTACGGCAGGCAGTTTAAACCACAGTCATTAGGTCTGATTGGCTACATTGGTCTGTGCAGCGCCACGCTGGAGCAGGCGCTGCAAAACGTCGCGCATGCTTTTCCCTGGCACCAGCACGATACGCTGACCCGGCTGGTGGACAAGGGGGACTGCTGGCGGCTGGATTATCAGGTGCGCCACGGCGCCATTCTCTGCCGCCGTCAGGATGCCGAGCTGACGTTGGGGATGTTTATGAACCTGATCCGCCACGTGGCCGGTAAACACTGGGCGCCGCGTGAGGTTCACTTTGAACATCCGCGCCCGGCGCAGTGGCACGAACACTGCAAAGCCTTTGATGCCCCGGTCTATTTCGACCAGCCGTTTAACTCCTTGCTGATCCCGAAACGCGATCTCGCCCGCGCGATGCCCGACAGCGATCCGCTGCTGCTTGGCGTAATGCAGGATGCGATCCGCCGCCTGAACAGCGCCACGCCGCAGCAGAATATTGTCGACCAGGCGCGTGCGCAGGTGCACCGGGTGATGCTGCAGGGCGAGCCGGTGCTGGAAGAGGTCGCGGATAAGATGGGGCTGTCGAGCTGGTCACTGCAGCGCCGCCTGCGCGAAGAGGGGCTGAGCTTTACCGCGCTGGTGGATGCCGTGCGCTGTGAGATGGCGAAACACTATCTGCAGCAGCGCCAGCTGCCGATTTCCGAGATGGCGCTGCTGCTGGGCTACTCCGAAGTCAGCGCCTTTTCGCGCGCCTTTCGCCGCTGGTTCGGCATCAGCCCGCGCCAGTGGCGACAGGGCGAGCTGGCGGGCTAAGGGCGAAAATCAATCGCCACGCCGTCAGCCAGTTCAGGCGGCGGCGCGGGCAGATCGGGCGCGCTGGCCACCAGGCTCCACGTTTTCAGGCAGAGCAACTCATCACCTTCGGTGCGCAGCACCTGGTAGCGCTGGTTCGCACCGTACTTTAGCGTCACGCGGCAAACCTTACCCTGATAGCGGTGGGCATCGGTGAAATGGCGCTGTATGCCTTGCTGCATCGCGGCGAGATAGCGATCGTTTTTGCGCGCAGTAGCGTGACATCCGCTTAATATAACGCCGACGATTAGCAGGCCCAGAGTCAAATAAGGTTTATACATTGCGCTTTGCCCCAGAATTAAAGCGATAAATAATGTCGCATTGTACCGGACCTGCGCAGACAGCAAACAAAAATCATTCTGGCAAAGTGATTTACAGAATTTTCTCTTAAATTTGCCTTAAGGGGTTGTGGCGGTTTAGTTCGGCTGTATATATTACCGTTAATCAATTAAATTAATTGACTCTTTCGGTTTATTTGCAAGAGCTGCCTGTGTTATTCTGGCGCCGCATTCTCACCTTTATATGTAATTCTCGCGTTTATTATTTCCAGATAATATAAATTTTTCTGGCGCGGGATTTCCGCTGCATTTTTCATTCAGGGACTAAAATGAAACCTACCAGCCTTGCTGTTGTTAGCTTATTCGGCACCGTACTGTTAACCGGTTGTGCCACCGAATCCTCACGCTCTATCGAAGCCCCTCAGGTGGCTGCCGCCGCTCAACCGCAATATCAGGGCGTAAAAAGCCCGATTGCCGTGGGTAAATTCGATAATCGCTCCGCCTATATGAATGGGGTGTTCTCTGACGGCGTGGACCGCCTGGGAAACCAGTCTAAAACCATCCTGATTACCCACCTGCAGCAGACCGGACGCTTCAATGTCATGGACCGCACCAACCTTGAAGAACTCAAGGCCGAAGCGGGCTATCAAGGCAGCAAGCAGTCTATCAAAGGCGCGAACTATATTATCACCGGTGACATTACCGAATTTGGCCGCAAAGAGGTGGGTGACCAGCAGCTGTGGGGCATTCTGGGCCGCGGCAAATCTCAGGTCGCTTATGCCAAAGTGAATCTTAACGTCGTCGATGTGACCACCTCGGAAGTGGTCTATGCCGTTCAGGGCGCCGGCGAATACAGCCTGTCAAACCGTGAAATTATCGGCTTCGGCGGCACCGCCAGCTATGACTCCACGCTGAATGGTAAGGTGATGGATTTAGCGATTCGCGAAGCGGTCAATCATCTGGTCAATGGAATTGAGTCCGGCGCATGGCGCCCGGCGAAATAATAATAAGGGAATAATCATGAGCGTTTTAAAAACCCTCGGCGTGGCCTGTGCTGCGCTGATCGTTGTCGGCTGCGCGCAAAAGAAACAGAGCGTCTATTACTGGGGCGATTATCAATCCTCTTTATACAGCTATTATCAGCGCGATAAATCACCCGAGCAGCAAATTGAATCGTTGAATGCGATTGTTGAGCAGGCAAAGGCGAAAAATAAACCGGTCCCCCCTGGTCTGCACGCCCAGCTTGGCCTGCTATATGTTGACACCAGCCGTCCTGACCTGGCTTTCCAGCAGTTTAACGCCGAAAAAACCCAGTTCCCGGAATCTGCGGCCTATATGGATTTCCTGATGCGTAATAAGGTGCAAAAATAATGAAGCTCTGGTCTCTGATGATTGTCGCCGGCGCTGTGCTGTTAAGCGGCTGCGCCAAACCTAAGCCTTATGACTACAGCGCTTTTCGCGCCAGTAAGCCGGCTTCCATTGTGGTTCTGCCCGCGACGAATAGCAGCCCGGATGTGAATGCGGCTCATAGCGTGGTGTCGGTCGTCACTGCGCCGCTGGCCGAGTCCGGTTACTACGTGTTCCCGGTGGCGGTGGTGGATAAAACCTTTGAGCAGAACGGCCTGAGCAGCGCCGCCGATGCGCAGAATGTCAGCCCCGCCAAACTGCGTGAAATCTTTAACGCGGACGCGGCGCTGTACATTGATGTCAGCAGCTACGGCACCAAATTTATGCTGGTGGATAGCGTGACCGAGGTCAAAGCGGCTGCACGCCTGGTTGACCTGCGCAGCGGTAAGCAGATCTGGTCCGGTACTGGCTATGCCACCGATGCTCAGGACAATAACAACGCTGGTCCACTCGGCATGCTCATCAGTGCGGCCATCAAGCAGATTGCCAGCAGCGTGAGCGACAAAAGCCATGACGTTGCGGTTCTGGCCGCTGCCGGGATGCTGACCGCTGATGGCGTTAACGGCAGTATTTTGCCTGGCCCGCGCGCGCTGCCGGTGTCCGCGCTGTAACGGTCAGGGCCGCGGGGAACCCCCTGCGGCCCTGATAAGCTAGTCTGGCATGCAAATCTGCGCCTTTATAAACGTCACGGCCTTACCTTCAATAACGACCCTGTGTTCTTTTCACTCACCTATCAGATTACGGTATCTCATCTGAAAATCGTGCGCTGATCGCATCCCGTTCATAACCCTGCGGTTGTGTCAGAATCTGGTATAAATCAGGACGGCGGCCGTGGATCCAGCGACGTCCGGTACTCATGGCAAGCAGGCTTAAATCCAGTTCAGCGCTCACCATAAAATCTTCAGCAGCCCAGGTTTCATTAATGATCCTCCCGTAAGGATCGAGGATCATGGCATTGCCCGTGCGGACTTCGTCATCATCTGCGCCTACGCCGTTACTAAAGAGAAGAAATAACCCGTTGTCGTGCGCACGGGCAGGTAACCATCGCATCAGCCATTCCCGGCCGCTTGCCCCTTTGAATGCAGCAGTAATTTCTTCCTTGCGCGTTTCCCGTTCCGCCCACAGCGACAGCGGAATAGGTTTCATCGCATAAGGGCTGCGGGAATCGGTGCCGCCTGTTTGATGTGGTGCGAGAAGGATATCGGCACCCAGCAATGCCGTAGCGCGCACATTTTCCACCAGATTATTGTCCCAGCAAATCAAGATCCCTACTTTTACTCCCCAGGAAGTATCAAAAACGGTAAACCTGTCACCGCTGCTGATGGCCGGATGCTCAAAGGCATGAAGTTTTCGATGCGTCTGCATTGAGCCGTCTGGCATACAGGCAACGTACGCATTATAAAGGCGGCCATCATCGGCGCGTTCAATCAGACCGGCGCCAATAAGCATTTGATATTTTATCGACAGAGCGCGAATTAACATCAGGGAAGGGCTGGTGGCGATCGGTTCTGCAAGTGCGGAAACCTCCGCTGCGGTGAGCTTAGGGACATGCCAATAGCCGGTGATACACATTTCCGGAAACGTCAGGATCTTAACCTGCTGGATGGCCGCCTGTTCAATAAACTTCTCCATTATCAGCAGATTATATTTTTTGTTATTTGCCTGATGCTGAAACTGTACGGTTGCAGCCTTTAAGGACGTCAGCGCGTGCATGATGCTTCTCCAGTTGTTATCGAAACTGAATTACATAACGATTGGCAATAACTGTATAATCAAATGATTTCCATTTTCGATAACCTTTTGGAATGAAAAATTGAATATCCGGTTACTAAAGGCCTTTTTGCTACTGGCCGAAAAAGGAAATTATGCCGACGCGGCCCGGGCACTGTTTATCTCGCAACCCGCATTGACCAAGCAGATCAATCTTCTTGAGTCGACGGTGAAGGTGCCACTTTTTTCACGCGGGCGTCACGGCGCAACACTGACCGCCGGGGGAAGATGCTTATTGCCAGAGGCTGAAAAAGTAGTCAGGCAAGCCCAGGTGTTTATGGATCACGCAGGGCGGGTATCGGCCGGTATTGAGGGGCATATCGCCGTTGGATTTGGTCTCTCCAGCTTTTATCTGGCACCACGCTGTATTGCTGAATTTCGCAGAGACTTTCCGGGAATAGAGATGTCTTTGACGGATCTTCCCTCCTTCCTCCAGTACGAGCTGCTGCAAAATGATGAGCTTCAGGTAGGATTTGTCAGGGTTCCACCACCGATAGCGCTTGATTACCTGCCATTATTTACCGATCGGCTGGTTCTGATGGCCCCCGCAACGCCGTCGTTATCATTGTCTGCTGCTGACTGGCTAAAAAAATCTCCTTTGTTGCGTCTTCATGCTGAACGCGGGCAGGGATTAAATGCGCAGATTGACCGCTTTCTGCATGATAACGGTCTTTTTATCTCCTCCACCCAGCTGGCTGATGATATACATACCATTGTCGCGTTGGTGATCGCGGGTACCGGTGTTGCCATTTTGCCCTACAGCGTTCTGCATATCGCGCCACCGGAACGGGTTATTATTCCGTTAACAGGCAAGTCAATAAGCTGGAAAGTGGGCATTGCCTGGAATGCCGACAAGGAGAATGTCATTCGCGATAATTTTATTGCCAGTATTAGAAAGCGTATTGCGGTCGAAAGCGCGTAATCAGCCTTGCGGGTGCATTCCCGCGAATCTAACTGCAATTGCATGAAGGTGAGATCAAGCCAGCGGCCGCACGGCTTACTGTCGCCTTAAGACAGCCGCGCAGGGTCTCATCGGTAACCGACAATAGCGGCTCTCGCCGCTTCGGACGTTCGGTGGCTAACCAGGTCAGAACCTGATGCACGTAGTCGCGATAGGTGAGCGGGACCAGGTGACGGCATCTTTCGACGGGCGGCTACGTTGGCTTCTGACCTTCTTCGAAGAATACGAACAAAGGGGCGGGGACCGTTTAGTACGATTGACTCCTGCTGCAGGCTTCCCGATGCGCGTACCGGTGTTACACAGGGTGCAGAAAAGAAAATGGTGTTTGAAGTCAGGCATATAGTGGAGCAGGGCGCTTACTTCCGGCGCCAGCAGATAGCAGGACGTCACGCCGCTTAAGATTTTTTCCTGTCATTCTCTGCGGAGGATTTTTATTCTCAGTGTCATATTATCCATTAATACCCTGAAGAAGGAGTACTTCTAATCTAGAGCTGCTGGGGATTTGATCTCTGCCTGAGGGGAGTACCGTTACAATATCCTAAATTAAAGTTTAACTAATTTTTTGTATAACGTTCTGTCTCTTCGGCTAGATTGAGGTTTTTAAAAACAAAGTATAAACAGATTAGCATAAACTCCAATTTGACAACTATTATTAAAAATAAATACAGGGTTTGTTAAAAAGTAATTGTCTTATGATGCGACGATAACTTTATTTTCATAACGTTTAGATTCTTCGAATGCATAAAAATGCATAGTACATGGCTGGTTTTTTGTATTTTAAGTGGAATATTGTTAATTAACACTGCGCCTGACCGATCTTTTATTCATTATGATCGTTGGAATAAGTAATTCTGTTTTTACCATTCCTTTTGGATCTATATAGTGCTGCGTCTGCAGAAGCGAGGCACGATGAAGATGTCTGATTCTCTGTTTTCAATGCTACGCCAATGCTGACTGTAGTCGGGATGCCATCAGCGCTGCTTAAAGATAGGGATTTCTTTAACCTTTCTGCCAGAATGTTTACAGCCGCCCCCTCTTTTAACACAATGGCAAATTCCTCTCCACCTGAACGGGCCACTAATATATTTTCACATGCAAATTTCTTTAGTATAAGTCCCGATTTTTTAAGCACTTTGTCCCCCATTTCATGACCATAATTATCGTTAATCATCTTAAAGTCATCAATATCTATAATGCATATTGCACCTGACTTATCCTCCAGGTCTCTAAGTTTGAGGTTTAGATATCTTCTATTGGGAAGTCCGGTAAGTTCATCTGTTAAAGAGAGCTCTACTACAGATTTATACCTGCCATTAACATAACTGATAAAATTATTGAAAGAGTAGATGATAAACATCATTGCAGGCACATACAATACGGCAGAGACAAGAGAAGTAATATCATTATCAATAATTTTCAAGCCACCGATCATAGTGACGATAGTAGAGTTTAAGAGTAAAAAAAGCCCGATGCGAAATGTAATTAAATTCTTCCCGTGTATCTCTATTTTGAATGACTTTCTTATAAACCATGTCAGGATAATTATTGTCAATAAATTTAAAAAAAGGTAAATAGTAATATGTGATGAGATGATTTTATCTGCTCCCAGAAAGAACACCAATCCGGTAGAAAATGCCGTATAAAAAATTATGGTTCTGTAGAGAAGACCTTTAACGCTGTCAATCTCGTGGATTAATTTATCAGAAAAGTTCATATTTATACCTTGCCCTAATGAGAATGCATAAAGTTTATCATAAGGGATAGATAAGAATTTTAGAAGTACTAACATAAGTACAATATATTTCGTTAGTTAACCAACATGAAACAAATTAATTGCAATTACATAACATCTGGTTTTTTTGTTTTCTTTAATTTAACGAAGAAAGTTATAACTCATCAAATGTCAAATAAATAATTGTAAATCATCGCTGAGCAAGCTATAAACAAAACATCCTTATATTAAAAGAAAGTGGGGTCCCAGCTATAACCCTTAAATCTTATGTAGTTATCAGAATCTGATGTTCTTAATATCAAGAGAAATAGTGAAAACTACTTTTCCGACATCTTTCAGAGAGTTGAAGGAAATTATCAATCAGATAATTTTATGAAAAATATTATATGTAATAACTGCTTCTTTCTGG
Source organism: Erwinia sp. V90_4 (assembly GCF_029967685.1). Taxonomy (NCBI): domain Bacteria; kingdom Pseudomonadati; phylum Pseudomonadota; class Gammaproteobacteria; order Enterobacterales; family Erwiniaceae; genus Erwinia; species Erwinia sp. V90_4. The sequence continues at coordinate 94,977 of NZ_JASCAQ010000052.1, forward strand.
CACTTCCGAAGTTGCTATCGTAAAATTGTTACCAATAAACTTACAATGCCGTGCCTCGTTTTCAAGAAACCGTGTGTGGGAGTAGCGTTATATGGAATACTACGGATTTGTGTTGGTCAAGTTCATAATTGGGTTTGTGATCGTCATTACTCACCTCAACCTTTCAGGAAAAACGCAACTGTCGCAGATGACGCCGATAGATTTTATCGGGAACTTCGTACTGGGTGGAATAATCGGAGGCGTCATTTACAGCGACTCCATACCTTTGTATCAGTATCTGATCGTGCTCCTTATTGGGGTGTTTCTGATTTCATTACTGAATGCAATAAGCAAGCATGTAAATTTTTTTCGAAGTATGGCCATAGGCCAACCGATACCTATTATTAAGAAAGGCAGGTTTTTAGTCGAAAATATATCTGATAACAAGAATAAGATTGATATTTTGAACGTGTCATCTCAACTTCATGCGAAGGGCATTCATTCCTTCCAGGAGATCTATTACGCTCAGATTGAACCCAACGGGCAAATAACGGCAGTCTGCGAGGGTTCAGAGATGCCGTCTGTTATCATTATGAAAGATGGCAAAGTCCGTGATCACGCACTCAGTGAAATTGAAAAAAATGTACAGTGGCTTGAAGTTGAAATGAAAAAAGCCTCACTTGATTATGAGGATATCTTTATCGCAGAGTTTTGGAGTGGACGTTTAACGTTTATCCTGAATGATGGGGAGGTATTAAAATCGCGCTCATAGAACTTTTTTAAAGCTATCGACTAACTTAGTTAACTAAAACCAATACCGTATTAGAGCCTCCGGTATTGGTTTTATGATGTGTTTGGCGGTAGCTCACCGCTTTTCTCGTAATCAGCGATCAGCCGTTATACCCGTTAACGCATTACGTTGCAGCGTTGTCAGACTTTTTGAAGCGCCGCATCTACCACGTTTTGGCGTTCCGCCGGTCTAAAATCGGAGTAGTGTTCCCGGATGATACTCAGCGCCATCTCAGTCAGTGACGCTTGCAGGAGGCGGTTTCCGGTGCGACCATGGCTCTGGTTATTCATAAGGGGTCTGAAGACTAAACCTACGGAAACGTACGATAAGGCCATTTACTGTATCTGTAAGTTGACCTACCGATGACACGATGTCCGCCATAGTAACCACCGATAGATTAACCAGCGCATTGCCCGCGTTAACGCTGGCCGAGTTTATTTCAATGAGGTGGCGAATTTCACGGGCTGCAGTGGCGCTGCGCTGGGCCAGCGTACATGTTTTCTTACCCATAAATATATCAGTGTGAAATTTGAAATTAAAGCCGATGCGAAGCAACGGCTTTTTAAGAACAAATTGTTAGCTGTATAGAAGATAAAAATAGTTATTAATTCAACTTATATATCCCAGACTGCCATGGTTGTAAATTTATCTTTGTATCATTCTTTTGAACAGTGTTTTTACTGTTGCTCTCGATAATGACCTTCTCTATAGAAAGGATGCCTGGTAAATCATATTCAATTGTTTGTTCCTTGAAGTTAATAACTATTAAAAACCTCTCTGACCCCAAGGTACGCGTATAAGCATAAACAGATTCATTCTCTTGGTCTAAATCATTATATTGCCCATAAGTAAGAACTGGAAATTGATGCCGTATCTCGATCAGCTTACGATAGTAATTTAGTACAGAGTTGGGATCTTCAATTTGACTTTTTGCATTAATTTCTTTGTAGTTGGAATTAATATTAAACCAGGGCTTACCTATGGTGAATCCCGCATTTTTGCTATCATCCCACTGGAATGGTGTTCGGCTATTATCTCTGCTAGTCAAACGAACATTGTACAAGAACTCGTTGGCTTGCACCTTTCCTTTTTTAACGTAGTCATCCCAAAACCCCTTTACTTCAATATCATTAAAGTCACCAATGGTTTTGAATGGGTAGTTGGTCATCCCCAACTCTGAACCTTGAAAAATGAATGGAGTTGCTCGTTGAGTTAGCGTCAATGTTGCAAGTGCTTTAGCTGATTTTTCACGCCATTGTGGTCGGTCATCACCGAAGTGAGAGACTGCGCGCGGGTTATCGTGGTTATCCAGGAAAAAGGCATTCCAACCATATTCACCAGCAGTATGGTCAACCCTATCGATAACCTGCCGGAATTGTGACAGTGTCCAATCTTTTCGACGCCATCTCTCGTCTGTGTCTCTATCCAGTCTTATTAAGTCAAAGGTGAATGCCATGTTTAGCTCATTACGACGTCTATCAATGAATTTTATCAATTTATCTAAAGGGGCACCGAATATTTCACCGGCTGTGGCAATATCATATTGTGATAACACCTCCTTATTCATTTCGTTGATATAACGATGAAGGTTAGGACCCTTGGTATACTCCTCAGCGAAATTCTTCAATTCTTGTTGAGTGAGATCTGGGAAATTTGTGTTTTTTGAGTAAGTAGCCACCGTATCAAAGCGTAGCCCAGAGACGCCTTTATCTAGCCAGAAACGTAGCATTGTATATATTTCTTGACGGACCTTGGGGTTGTCCCAATTTAAATCTGGCTGCTGTTTAGCAAAATAATGTAGGTAATATTGATTGGTGCTTTCATCCTTTTGCCAGGCAGAACCACCAAAAAATGAGGGGTAGTTATTTGGCTCTGCCCCTTCTTTAGGATCTCTCCAGAAGTAATAGTCACGGTAAGGATTATCCTTGCTGCTTTTACTTTTAATAAACCATTCATTTTGGTCGCTTGTGTGATTGATAACGACATCAATCATCAGTTTCATATTTCTTTTCTTTAATTCATTAACCAAACGATCAAAATCATTCATGGTGCCATATTCAGTCATGATTTTTTTATAGTCACGTATATCATAACCATTATCTTTATTGGGAGAGTCATAATGCGGATTAATCCAAATGGCATCTATGCCCAAACTCTTTAAATAATCTAATTTTTCTATGATTCCGTTAATATCACCGATGCCATCTCCGTTGGTGTCTTTAAATGAACGCGGATAAATTTGATAAAAAACAGACTCCTTCCACCATTTAGGTATGACTTCTGAGTGTTCAAAAGTATTTTCGTGAGGTACAGACTGTGAATCTCCGAAGGATTTATGACATGAACCGAACAATGTTGCGGTTAGAAATATGGCTAATGCGGTTTTCATTCCTTGATGTGACATTTCGTTTGACCCTTATCAGTTTAAATAACCAAGTAACCTTAGTAACCCTGTATATTTAATGTGGCTGAATTTAAACCCTCCGATGCGATGTTAAAAAATAATAATCCTGCCTTTTTTTAATTATGCTATCGAATTTAGTTTTGGTAAAGTTGGGTAAATGAACTCTACATTTTTAAGTGATATTGTTTTCAAAAAATGCCATTTCCAGAATATTTAGCTGAATCGTGTTAGCAAAGGGCTGTGAACGATTTAAAAACCTATTATTTTGAGGGGGTAAAAAACATTTATATGATAACAGTAGTGGTCTAACCTAATAAGTGAATAATCAAGTGCGGAATGATAACGTCTGTTCTATAGTTTGATGATCATGGCAACTCACTGAAATAGATACGTATTGTTATGATTTATGTCTTGTATGATTTAATCATACAAAGCTCACTTGAGGCTGCTATTGAGAAACTAGCCTCCCTTTATTTACCAGCCTGAGCAGGTGTTGCAGTAAGGAGTGAAGAGCACATTCAGCTTGTCAAAAATCACCCATTCAGTGTCAACCATTTTTATCGCGTTAGCGCTTAACTCTGCCATAGGCTTGATTTTGCTTATCAGCCTTTTGGTCGGAAAATCTGGTTTATCCGGATTAACCGAACTGCTTCAGTTATTAAGGGGATGGGCTTTGCTGCCAGGGATTCTGGGGGCGTTCTCTGTATTTGCCAGCATAACTGGATATCAAAATCCAGGGGCATCACGGACGATCGCTATACTGGTAGCAAGCCAGTTGATCGTTGGTCTCGGATATGACATTCACCGCAGCGGGACAGAAGGTGTGCTCAACAACTTATCTTCTCTGGTCGGTGCCGCACTTCTTGTAGCGGGTGCATTCCTGGTTGCAGCGCGTAAATTCTGATTTGATGTCATACCACTATTTCTTTGTCATATTCATATCCCTGCACTTCCATGTGTAGGGATTTTTCACCTGCCAACTCTTCTGTTGCTCTGTCAAAGAAGGTTCTTCTCTTGAGGATCAGGGGCGTTCCCGCGAGTCTAACTGCAATTGCATGAAGGTGAGATCAAGCCAGCGGCCATATTTAGTGCCGACCTCCGCCACTCGGCCTGCCTCAACAAACCCTAACTTTTTATGAAGAGAAATTGACGCTGCATTTCCAGATTCTATGCCTGCCACCATGACATGTTTATGCTGTTCCTTCGCCAAACTGATCAATTCCCGCATCAGTGCGTTACCGGCTCCGGCTCCGCGCGCATCTTTGTGAACGTACACAGAGTGTTCAATGGTATGACGGTATCCGTCCCAAGGGCGCCAGTCGCCAAAAGAGGCGTATCCAAGAACGTCGTCAGTCTCGTTTACGGCCACGATGACCGGAAATCCTGCGTCCTGACGGTCTTTCATCCAGTTAATTCGGTTTAGAGCGTCGACTGTTTTTTCATTCCAGATCGCCGTCGTATTAATGACGGCATCGTTGTAAATTTCAGCAATCTTTTCAGCATCGCCTTCTGAAGCAGATCGAATATGCATGGTAGACACCTCATCACTCATTCACTAAAGTAGACAAATCGTACACTACTCTAGTTATCCAATATGTTAGATGAATTGTCCAGTAAAGAAGATAAACTAAATGCCCGTATTGGGCAGAAAGTCCGTCAGGAAAGAGAAAGACGGGGATGGTCACTAACCGATCTCGCTGAAAATTCAGGTGTTTCGCGGGCGATGATACACAAGATCGAACGTGGTGAAAGTAGCCCCACAGCGACCATTTTGGCGCGTTTGTCAGGCTCATTTGATATGTCGATGTCGCAGTTGCTCGCTCTGACAGAAGTGCGCGCGGGTACGCTTACCAGATATGAAAAACAGCCCGTCTGGCAGGATCCTGAAACGGGTTACATTCGTCGGCATGTTTCACCGGGACAAATCCCTGTAGACCTGGTCAGCGTGGAACTTCCCGCTAACACCGCCGTGCCGATGCCGGCCATGTCATATCTCTCTCGACGCCAGCTTATATGGGTATTGAAAGGCAGTCTGACATTTGAGGAAGGAGCCCATACATTCGAGATGCATTCTGGTGATTGCCTGGAGCTTGGCGATCCCGCCGATTGTGTTTTCAGAAATGATACCGATGAAATATGCCGCTATGCCGTGCTTGTGCTCAAATCTTCCTGAGACGACTGAGAGGTAGTGAAAATAGTGCCGGTTTGGTGAATGCTCACTCAAGTAAAACAAGATAATGGTAACCAGCACTGCGCTCTCTTCTTTCATCTGAACCGCCTTTTTAACCTGTTAAAGCAAAATGTTTTGCTGCCGGGCACAAGACAAGTCGTCTTTGCAGACGACTTGTCACGAAGGGTCATTCAGCCCATCAGAAGGTATACAGCACGCCCAGATTGTATGTCAGGCCACCGTGCTTAATCACAATTGGGCTGTTACTGGCCTTGTCGTCGAGCCAGGTGTAATCGGCACTGACCACGCCGCCCCAGTGTTGCGTGAACTGGTGGCTCCAGGTGAGGCTGCTGTCCATGCCATAGAAACCCCCGGCGGACTGATAGGGTGCAAAGTCAGTGCGGTTACTCTGCTCGCGGCTGACGCCATAAAAGGTGTTCATATAGCGCCGGTCGCCAAAGAGTGCTGCCGACTGAAGTGCAACGGTGTCGCTGTCGTTTTGAAGCGGAAGCAGGGTGACGGAGGTCTGATAATGCCCCCCCTGTCCATCCGTCAGCGGCAGAGTAGCCCTGGCCTCAAACGACAGCCACGGCGTTGCTGACCAGCCCACGGCGAGAGCGGTATTGATGGTCGCATCGATATTTCCCATGCCTTTGAGGGTATTCGAGCCATCGCGCCAGCTGGAGTTTTTGTCCGTGCGGCCAAGGGTATAGCCCAGAGTATGTTCCAGATACAGGCCGTTATCCGCCTGCAGGTCGTAACCCACGCCTTTGAGCGAATCAAAGAAAAGTGCCCCGTCGCGTGCCTGAACGATCGGGCCCGTCAGCCAGTGGCGCTGATCCGAACCGCTGTAGCGCGGTGCGCTTTGTGCGCCCATACCGATAGTCAACGTGGGGGCCGGTGAGGCCGCGTCAGCCAGCGCCTGAAGCACTGTTGCGGACAGCCCGAAACAGGTAATGTGCAGTAGTAATTTTCTGGATATCATGTCATTCCTCATCACCCAAACGTATGGTTGGTAGCGGATTGCAGCCGCGACTGAAACCCGAATTATGAAGAGGCAGTGTCAATAAACTGTCAGGGATTTATGAAGAAACGGTCAAGGCGAAAAAATGCAGACAAAGCGGATCCTGATTATTGAAGACGACGCCGATGCGGCGGACGTGCTCGATGCTTATTTAAAACGTGAAGGCTATGAGGTAAAGATTGCGGATGACGGCCTTGCCGGGCTGGCAGCCGCCCAGGTGTGGAAGCCGGATCTGATTCTGCTGGATGTGATGCTTCCCGGCATGAAGGGAACGGATGTGCTGGTCGCCCTGCGCCGGGAAAGTACCGTTCCCGTTATCATGGTCACGGCAATGGGGGACATGCCCGATAAAATCGGTGCGCTACGTTTCGGTGCCGATGATTATATTGTTAAACCTTATAATCCTGCCGAAGTTGTGGCACGGGTGCAGGCGGTGATGCGCCGCATGTCGTCAGCTGAAAAATCCGCTCCGGTCCTCCGGTGGCAGGAGCTTGAAGTGAATGCTGAGGCCCTCACTGCTGGCGTCAGGACCCCCGCTGGCGGGCTTGCCTGGCTCGAACTGACGCCGACGGAGTTTTCCGTGCTCACCACGCTGATGCGCACGCCGACCCGCCCGTTTTCCCGTCAGCACCTGCTGGAAAGTTGCCTGCCGGAAAGCGAGGCGCTTGAGCGGGTGGTGGACACGCATATCTATAACTTACGTAAAAAGCTCGAAGCGGCGGGTATTGTTAACGTACTGGTTAATGTGCGCGGCGTCGGTTACCGGTTCAGACAGCCATGAATTCAAAACACTATCCGTCACTTTGGCGCTGGATTTGTATCCGTATTCTGGCGCTGGCCATTGGCAGCGTTATCGTTATTGCGTTTTGTATGTGGCTGCGTTTTGCCATTGAAAACCTCTGGGTGCTACACCATATGTCTCCTGCGCTCAGGGCCGAATTTTACGTGCTGCGTGATAATCCGGAACTTAATCTGGCGCGCTTTCATCAGATTGTTGATGCAGGCTGGGGAGCGCGCTACTCCGATCCGTCGATCGCCAGCGCTGACTGGATGATGGTCGGCATCCTGGTGGTGGTGGTCATTCCTTTTATTGTCTTTTTCGGCTTAAAAGCGGCACGCCCGCTCTCCTCGCAGTTCAGCGAACTGGCACAGGTGGCGAAGGCCGTGGCCCGGGGGGATTTCAGCACGCGGGCCAGAGCCGTTAAGTATGCCCCGTCTGAACTGGTTCAGTTTACGGATGACTTTAATGCCATGATGCTGCAGCTGTCGCGCTATGAGCGGGAACTGCGGGCGTCACACGTGGCCATGGCTCATGAATTACGGTCACCTCTGACCGCGGCGGTGGGAAGGCTGCAGGGTATGCTGGACGAGGTGTTTCAGCCCGAGCCGCGACAGCTGCAAATGGTCATGAAACAGCTGTTGCACTTAAACCGGTTGATAGATGAGCTTCACCTGCTTTCACTGGCGGATGCCGGGCAGCTTAATCTTGATAAAACCCCGGTCGATCTAACCGAACTGTTGCGTGAGCGTGCAGCCTGGCTCAGCCCTCAGACGACCCCGATCGGATTTGATATCCGCCTTGGGCAGTCGAGTGTCTGCAGCTACACCGGCGATCCCTTCCGTCTTGGACAGGTGTTCACCATCCTGATGGAAAATGCTTTGCGCTATGCCGCAGAAGGCCAGCGCCTGGAGATTAATCTGGTTAAGCGACACGAGGGTTACGACGTCATCTTTGAAGATTTTGGCCCAGGTGTGGGCAGCGAATTTTTACCGCTGATGTTTGAACGCTTTACCCGGGAAGAAGCCTCGCGCGCGCGCCATTCCGGCGGCAGTGGTTTAGGGCTGTCTATTGCCCGCGCGGTGTGCGAAGCGCACGGCGGAAGCATCAGGGCGGAACAGAAAGCGCAGGGAGGGCTGATTATCACCCTCAGCCTTACCTGAACGGCCGGTAATGAAAAAAAGTGCTTATCTTGACGGTTTCTTGATGGTTTATTGCCGGAATCTGGACAGTGATTGTATTGAATAGCGATATCTCAATTCAGGATAACTGTCATGGCTGTTACCTTCACCGACTTTGCGCGCCACGGCGTTCGTCATTTACACGCTGCAGGCCGGCTACTCCCGTTGATCCCCGCCGTCTGTGTGCTTGTTATTGTCATTGTGCTGACAGGGTGTGGTGATAAAAACCATAAGGAACCCCCAGTCATCAGGCCGGTGCGTACTGTCTCTGCACCGCTAGCTGTTGCCTCTGATCCCCGCATCCAGACCGGAGAGATTCGTGCCTATGAGGAGGTTTCGCTCGGGTTCCGGCTGGATGGACGTATTCTGACGCGCCACGCTGAGGTGGGGGACCGGGTGACTGCCGGGCAGGTTCTGGCCACGCAGGAAAGCGTGACCAGCCATAATCAGCTCAGCAGCGCGCAGGCCGACCTGGAGAGCGCCCGCGCGGCAGAGCAGGTGGCCGCTCTTAACCTCAGACGGATGCAGCGACTGATGCCCGGTGGGGCTATTGCCCGCGCGCAGCTGGACAGCGCCAGGGCGGACTGGCAGAGCGCAAGGGCCAAGCGGCAGAGCAGCGAAGATGCCCTGAGAAATGCGCAGGAAAACCTCTCGTGGGCGAACCTCACGGCCCCGGCTGACGGAGTGATCACTCAAGTCAGCGCGTCGGCAGGACAGGTAGTCAGTGCGGGACAGAGCGTCTTCACCCTGGCCAGCGGCAGCGGGCGCGATGCGGTATTTAATGTGGCGGACCCCCAGTCTGTTGCTCAACACGCTGACGGGCCGTTTAGCGTCTCGTTACTATCAGCCCCTTCTGCGGTGGCGGTGGGGCATTTCCGCGACGTCAGCCCGCAGGCCGACCCGCAAACCCGCACCTGGCGCGTGCGCATCACGCTGGATAACCCGCCTGCGGCTATGGCTCTCGGTGCCACGGTTCAGCTGGCACTCAACGCCTCAGGCCCGCGAATGACGGCCCTGCCAGCCTCTGCGCTGACCCGTGTCGGCGAACAGCCGGCCATTTTTGTCGTTGACGAAAAGACGCAGTCGCTGCACTTACGGCCGGTTGTCCTGGGGCGCTACAGTACCTCCGAAATATTTATCTGCGACGGTATACGCCCTGGCGAAAAGGTGGTCGTGGCGGGGGTCAGTAAACTGCGGGAAGGTGAAAAAGTGCAGCCCGGGGAGGAGAGCGAATGAAACCGTCATCCGCTGCCGGGTCCTTCAACCTTTCCGCCTGGGCGCTGAACCATCAGTCGCTGGTCACCTTTTTTATGCTGCTGTTAATGGCGGCGGGGATCGTCAGCTATCAGCAACTCCCCCGTAATGAAGACCCGGCGTTTACCATAAAAACGGCCGTGGTATCGGCAGGCTGGCCGGGTGCCAGCATGACGGATACGGTTAATCTGGTCACCGATGCGCTGGAGAAAAAGCTGCAGGAAACGCCCTATCTCGACTTCGTGCAGAGCGAAACCCATGCCGGGAAATCGGTGATTTTTGTCAATCTTCGCGATGACACGCCGCCCTCAAAAGTGGCGGGCATATGGTATCAGGTGCGTAAAAAGATGCAGGATATCGCGCCATCGCTGCCTGCCGGCGTGCAGGGCCCGTCGGTCAATGACGAATTTGATGACACCTTCGGCACCCTTTATGGCTTTACTGCAGAGGGTTTCACGGCGCGTGAGCTTCGTGACAGGGTTGATGATATCAGCCGTAGCCTGATGTCACTGCCGGATATGGGCAAAATCAGCCTGCTGGGCGTGCAGGAGGAGAATATTGTGCTCGCCTTTTCACCGGCGCAGCTGGCCGGAATGGGGCTGGATTTACAGCAGATAACCGATGCGCTCAAGGCGCAGAACGCGGTGGAGCCTTCAGGGATCCTGCGCAGCGACCGTGAGAACATTGCGCTGCGCGTTAGCGGGGCACTGACCTCTGAGCAAAGTTTACGCGCCGTGACGCTGCATATTGCCTCGCGCTACATCCCCCTGACGGATATTGCGACCATCAGCCGTGAGGATGCAGAGCCCCCGTCACCCGCGTTTCGGGTCAACGGCCAGCCAGCCATTGGTCTTGCCATCTCCATGGCCGCCACGGGCAACATGCTCACTTTCGGCCAGGCGCTGAAAGCGCGGATGGCGGTGATTAGTGCCCATCTTCCGCACGGCATTGAAATGGTCAGGGTGGCGGACCAGTCTGCCGTGGTGGCGCAGGCCGTGAGCGGATTTATCCGGGTACTGATTGAGGCCGTGGTGATTGTTCTGGCGGTCTCCTTCGTCTCGTTGGGGACCCGTGCCGGGCTGGTGGTGGCCGCGGCTATTCCCATCGTGCTGGCAATGACCTTTATCGGCATGATGCTTGCCGGCATTGGGTTACAGCGTATCTCGCTGGGCGCATTAATCATCGCGCTGGGGCTGCTGGTAGACGATGCGATGATAACCGTTGAAGCGATGGTGTCGCGTATTGAGGCCGGTGATACCAAATGGCGCGCCGCGACTTATGCCTTCGAGACCACCGCCTTCCCGATGCTGACCGGCACCCTGGTTATGATAGCGGGCTTTATTCCGGTGGGATTTGCCGCCTCCAGCGCAGGTGAGTACTGCTATTCGCTGTTCGCCGTGGTGCTGATCGCGCTGCTCTGTTCATGGGTAGTGGCGATTCTTTTTTCTCCGCTGGTCGGAACCTGGCTGTTACCTGAGACGCTGGCCTCACACGCTGAAAAGCAGGGAAGGCTGATGCGCGTCTATCAGCGCCTGCTCAATCTGGTTCTTCAGAGACGGGCTGCCACCCTTTGCCTTGCCTGCCTGTTATTAGCCTTAGCCGCTTATGCCACCACGTTGATGCAGGGCGAGTTCTTCCCCGCGTCCGATCGCCCGGAACTGCTGGTCAGCCTGACGCTTCCCGGCAACGCATCCCAGCGCGACACGGCGCGGCAAGCCGGGCGTCTGGAGCAGGCCTTAAAGGGTAATCCGAATATCGACCATTTTTCCACCTATGTGGGGTCAGGGGCTGTGCGCTTTTATCTGCCGATGGACGTATTACTGGATGATGAGAACACGGCGCAGCTGGTGGTGGTCGCCAGGGGCCTGAAGGAGAGGGATAAACTGCGCGCGCAGCTGCAAACTATTTTAGCCCGGGATTTCAGTGATATCACTACGCGCGTCTCACCGCTTGAGCTGGGCCCGCCGGTAGGCTGGCCAATAAAATATCGCGTCAGCGGGCCCAACTACCGCAAAGTCAGGCAGATTGCGCAGCATCTTGCCAGCGTGCTCGGCAACAGTCCGGCAACCCGGGAGGTTAACCTGACCGCCGGTGAACCTGAAAGAGCGATCGCTTTGCAGGTCAATCAGACCGCGGCACGCGCGGCGGGCGTCTCCTCCGAAAGTCTGGCAACCTTACTCAACACGGTCTGGTCTGGCAGCGTGGTGACCACCATCAGGGACAAAAACCGGCTGATTGATGTGGTGCTGCGCGCTAACCGGCGTGAGAGTCAGGATTTAACCACGCTTTCCGGGCTGAATATCGCGACAGCAGAAGGCAAAAAAATCCCCTTAAGCCAGGTGGCGACCCCCGTCTGGGGAGTGGATGACCCGGTTATCTGGCGCCGGCAGCGCCTGCCGTTTATCACCGTGCAGACCGATCTTGCCGCTGGATTACGGGCTGAGGCCGTTTCACAACGGCTTGCTCCCTTAATTGCCCGCATCAGGTCCACCTTACCTGCGGAGTATGCGATAGAGGAGGGGGGCGAGGTGGCAGAGTCGGACAAAGGCAACAGTTCGGTATTTGCCGTGCTGCCGGTCACCCTGGTTATCATGCTTATCCTGCTGATGGTGCAGCTGCAGCGATTCTCGCGCATGCTTATCGCCCTGTTTATGGCGCCGTTTGGCCTTATTGGCATTGTGCTGGCGATGTTGCCGACGGGGACGCCGATGGGGTTTGTTGCCTTGCTCGGGATCATCGCCTTAGCCGGCATGATTATCCGCAACGCGGTGATCCTGATCGCGGAAGTCGACAGCAACGTCAGGCAGGGGCTTGAGTGCGATGAGGCGATCAAAGCTGCGGCAAAACACCGGGCCCGGCCTATCTTGCTCACGGCCTGCGCTGCCATACTGGGGATGATCCCGATTGCTGAGCAGGTATTCTGGGGGCCCATGGCCTACGCGATTATCGGCGGACTTCTCGTGGCCACCTTCGTCACGCTTACGGTATTACCTGCTGCACTGAGTCTTGTTATGCAGTTCGAGCAGGGGCGTGATGGCGGCAGAACAGGCCGGTGAGCGTGGTCAGAGAGGGGGTATTTCTGCATTATGTAGGGTGAATAAAAGTGGAGAACTCATGAATTTTATTATCACGAACATTACTCCGGGCGATAAAGGTTTTATGGCGTTAAAAGAAGAGAGTATGGCTGCCGGATTAAATATGCTACGTAGACTGGAAGAAAATTGGTTGGACGGGCAGAATCGCTTTGATAAGCCGGGTGAGAATTTGTTAGGTTTTTATATCGACGAATTACTTATTGGCGTATGTGGATTAAACCAGGATCCCTACATGCCTTCAGTTAATGCTGGGAGACTCCGACATCTCTATGTGGGAGTGAAATGGAGAAGGATGCAGGTTGGCATCTTTCTGCTCAGAGAAGTTCTGGCGGATGCTGGCCGTTGGTTTGATTTTATCAACACTAACGCACCTCAATCAGCATTCTCCTTCTATGAACGTGCTGGTTTTATTCCGTTAGCAGGCACCGATTTCATTACTCACCGTCTTTATCTTAAAAATATATAATATTCATTCGATGCCAGGCTGCTTAATGATTGAACGAAATTAATGTGAGTAGCATCGTTTCAGATGACTGGAAGTAGCGATATGCCGCCAGGACCGATCGCGCGTGAAACCTTTCACGGCGGGACCGGTAATAGCCAATAGGGCGTGACTGCAGAAGGCAGGGTTAAGGTTGTGCTGATTCTTGTGGGGCGTCTTTGAGCGACGGGCAGAAGTTCTACTGGCGACGTGCTCTATCCGGATTAGTTCGTAGGTTATGACGAAAATGTTGAGTTATAATTTATCAGATCAGGAGATTCGCATCTCCTAAACGGTGTTGAAACTGCTGTTTTATTAAACGAAATCGTTTGTTAACTGGTCTGTACATGATTTTATGTGGAAAATTCTTGCCGGAATGTGCGATCTAAGATTCTTTTTCAAAATGCACGCTAAGTTTATGATTAAAAAACCTCATCAACTCTTTGATATTATTGGTTATTATTGATTAGTTATGGTTTTTTGTTACAGTATTTAGATGGGAAAATCCCTAGTAATTCTTGATGGTCAGGTTTTTATACTTTTGTTTTTGTTAAGGCAAGTGATATATATATCACTTGAAAGAATAGGATACAGTCATTGCATGGATTAAATAAAGTTTTTGATCTTGAGATGAAATGATTTTTCTTATTGACACAACCATAAAATTCTTTAATATTTCCATCCTGTGATCAACCCCCGTATGGTGTATCGTGAAGACTTTACATAGCCTAAAAAGTTTGACAGAACTAGAATCTCAGATTGCCAATCGTATTTCAGAGTTTGAGGTAAAGCGGAGATGTAATCAGAAGTATAATAAGTTTCTATCTATCTCTCAAATTGTCTTAACTGCTGTTACCACTCTTTTTATAGCCATTAATGCGGAAATCCATGAATTATCTCTGACAATAATAACTCTTCTTGCGAGTATGGGGGCAGGGATTGCAGGGCAGTTGCTGAATAAATTCATGTACCAGGAAAGAATGGCTATGAATATTGCTACAATTTGTTCCCTTTATGAGTTGCGGCATGTCATTACTATGGCTAAAAGGATGGAAGAAGATGATGTTAATAGTGAGATCACACTCAAAGATGTGGTGAAATACCAAGAGCAATATCAAAATATTCTGAATACGGCTAATGGACAGTGGCAAAATCATATTCAGAATTCGAAAGGTGCAGAGAAATGAATTTTTTCTCTAAAGTACTTACGCTTAACAAACTACATATCATTGAAAATATAATTGGCAATTTAGATAGTGGGAGTTTAAAGTCTGATTATTACAATGTTGGTTATCCGGTGGGTAGTCCTCCTCTTCTACGGGGATCTATAGTTATTGAGCTAAATGTGGATTTCCTTACTGATAATATTGATTTCTTTAACATGGGAAGCCCAGTCGATACTGGTAGTATTAAATTTGGCTTTCTTAAGCCTAACTATGACAGCGAGCTTTTCCTTAAAATGGCGTTATGCGATTATGATAGATTCTATTCTTTAACATCAGATCTTTTTAATCTCCCAGAAGCGTCGCTAAATAGTATAAATGAACACACTGCTTGCCCGACATTAAAGCCAGTTCTGACTAAGTACTTTCCAGAAACAGTGATAGATTTTATGTATGGCTCAGGTAGTCCTCATGCTTGGATTTTTGAATTTTGTTTGGGTGCAGGATACGCTATTAAAGAAAAACATATTAGGAAGCTATTTATTCCCAATACTTATCTTTCTAACCCTACAATAAGAAAGTTGAGTGAATTACTCAGAGGTAAAGTGGTGAAATACAATCCTAAATATGGGATTGAAGGGAGAGCGTATCGATGACATTGTTTTATGTTGTAGGAGCATACGAAGATTATAAACTGGATGTTTTCCCCTCCCACGTTTCTCCCATCATCGCAGAGTTTCATATGGGACAGTACCGACGATGGGCTTATCGGATTGAGATTCCCTATAAAATAGTACCTACTCATGCAGTAGGTGTTTTTCATGACTCTATTCACAAAATGTTCCCATTTTTAACTTATAGTCTTGTGGCACCAGTGATATTAAGGGAAGATTCGCAAGTTATCGCAATATCGAAAGAAAAATTGATAGTTGAGCATGACAGTTATGTATTATGTTGTGGTATTTTAATTGAGGCTATTAAAAGAATTAAAAATCCAAGATATGCATATCGTTCGTTAATTTCTATAAAAAATAGTTTAACGTAGTTAAATGTAATTTATTTCAAGTTGGCATAGGGATAATCAACAATGTGAGTGTGTTTTTATTCCTATGACACTTTATGGCGTACATTACGAAAATCAATAGCTTATTTTAGCTCCTAAGCTATTATATAATGCGCTTGGTTTCGTAAGTAAATGCTGTGGGTTATCTAACATAATGCTACTCTAGGTACCCCTGTTGTCAGAGTGTTAATCATTATGTTGCTCTCCGCTCAAAAAACTTAAGTTTTATTGACACTGCTATAAGTTATTAACGTCCGCTACTTGCACATTATTGCAGTTTTAGCCCTGAAAACCTTAGGCTTCTATCGATTCAGAGATCTCTAACGCATCACCGACTTCAATATCCAAATAAAGGACTGTGTTTTCCAGTGTCTTATGGTCTCAAAGAAATTGGCTCATTTTGAGATTCTTGGTTTTCATGTAGATCTTGTAGATTTTTTTTCTTCTCATGACATGTGTGCTGTGAAGCGGATTTTCGAGCATGGGATTTTCCACCTACCCAAGAAAAATTCCGTTGTATTGCCGGGTTGATGCATGTTGGTTAGTCCCGAACCGAGGCTAAAAAAAATATCTATCGAGGTAATTACCAAGCTTGATCAATACAGCAACAGCGTCTCTCTTCTTCTTTTGGTTATTTCAAATTGGACAGGACTGCCGGTTTTCTGTTGTAACGCAGTTTTTCTGCTGAAATCAGAACTGCCATATACAACATCTGATACTTTAAGTTATTACCAGAGCATAGCCCCGAAGTTTACTGTCCAACCACATACTGAACAGGGCTAATTGCGTGTTTTACCTTCAAGTTTAAGGCGGATTCGGATCCCCTAGATATAAGATATCTGAAGTGGTCTTTTTTGGCCGATAATACAGCCTTTTTTCCAAGATGACTTATTCATACTCTTACCTCCTGCTATGCGGGAGACTTGAATATGGTTGGCTTTTATGAGCGAAGAGCGGAAGTTCGTAAATTTATCGAAACTACCCTTCGGTTTCCAATTACTAATACCATGCTTTTACAGCTTCAGTGAGCTGTAACCCTTCACTTAGTTTAGCATGATATTAATAGCGTCCGCTTATGGGGCAAAGCGGACAAACCAATTGGGCTGGAAAGCTGCTATCAGCGAAGAGCCGTAGATTGCCATTGTCCTAGCAACTGGCGAACCGAATCCCCACATCACGATGGTTCAATTAAAGGAGGGCTAGTCACCTCCTTAAACTGCGAATTGAGTTTCAGACAGCTGTTCGAACTAGCTAAAAGTGGCCCAGCCCATGGACAACCCCTCTGCACCCGGGCTTAACGCCCTCGGGCAGCCACTTGCGGTATAAATCTCGCCAAATCTGTCACTTAAGGTTACCCCGTCGGGAGATCCAGCCTGCTGTAGCCCAGCCCGTTAATCTTCCGCACCTTGATCTGCACCGGGATGCGCTCCTTCATCGCCTCAACGTGGCTGATCACCCCGATGGTTTTGCCGCTGGCATTCAGCGCATCGAGCGCGTCCAGCGCGCTGTCGAGGGTTTCGGCGTCGAGCGTGCCGAAGCCTTCATCAAGGAACAGCGATTCGATGCGCGTTTTATGGCTCACCAGGTCGGAAAGTGCCAGCGCCAGCGCCAGGCTGACGAGGAAGCTTTCGCCGCCCGATAGCGTGCGCGTATCGCGCCGCGCATCGGCCTGCCAGGTATCGACCACTTCCAGCTCCAGCGCCTCCTGTGATTTACGCTGCAGCAGATAGCGGCCGTGCAGGCGGTTGAGCTGGTTGTTTGCCAGCCATACCAGGTGATCGAGCGTCAGCCCCTGGGCAAAGCGGCGGAATTTATCACCCTCTTTAGAGCCAATCAGCTGATTGAGGTAGCCCCAGTCTTCCAGCTGCTGCTCTCCGGCGGTTATCTGCGCCAGCAGCGTTTGCTGCTGGCTGCGCTGGCGGCTGTCGTGATCTAACTGCTGGCGCAGCTGCCCCTGCTGACTGGCCAGCTCGCGCAGCTGCTGGTTGAGCGCGCCGAGCTGGCTCTCCAGCAGCGCACGCTGCGCGGGCAGGTCGTCGTCATGGCCGTATTTGGCTAAGGCTTCATCTAAACGCGACTGCAGATTAATCAACTGCTCACTTAGTGATTTATGCTGTCCGGTCAGAGTATTTATCCGGTCCTGCTGCTGTTGCCACTTTTGTTGAACTTCACGTACCGCCTGCAGATGCTGTTCTGCCTCTGCGCGTAACTGCTGCTGCACGGCGGCAACCTGGCGCTCGCCGAACAGCGCCTGGCGCAGCTGCTGCTGTTCGCTTAGCGTGGTCTGCTGCTGTTGAACTCGCCGATCGAGCGCGTTCAGGCGCTGCTGCTGCTGCTGTAGCTCTTCGTCCAGCGCCTGCAGGCGGCTGCTGAGCGTCGCCAGTTCCGGCACCAGCGCGGCCAGCGCGTCACTGTTGCTACGCCACTGCTGCCACTGCTGTTCGCGCAGCCTTAGCCAGCCCTGCCAGTCGCCATCCTGCGGCAGCGTCAGCCCCAGCGGCGCCAGTGCGTCGGCCAGTTCCCCGCGCAGCTGCTGGGCGCGCTGCCGATCCTGCTCCAGCTGCTGCTGCTGTTCTTGCAGGCTCTGCGCTGCCTGAGCCAATTGCTGCTGCTGCAGCTGGCTCTTCTGCTGCAGATCCTGCGCTGCCTGCTGCTGCAGCTGTAAGGCCTCTTTCTGCTGCTGGCAGTGGCGCAGCGCCTGCTCCAGCTGCTGCCACTGCTGCTGCAGGGTGACTTCTTCCTGCTCCTGCTGTGCCAGCCAGTCGCTGGCCTCCGGGTGCTGCTGTGGGCTGAAGTGAAGCGCCAGCGGCTGCGCGGCGCTTTGCCACTGCTGCTCCAGCTCTGCGGCCTGGCGCTGCAGCTCGTCGGCTTCCTGCTGCTGGCGCTCCTGCAGCAGCTGTTGCTGCTTCAGCTGCGCGGCGAGGGCGCTGCCCTTATCTTTCAGCTCGTCAACTTCGCGCTTTAACGCCTCCAGCCGCTGCTGGTTTTCCGACAGCACCAGCGCCTGATACTGCTCCACCGCCGGATGCGCAGTGGATCCGCACAGCGGGCAGGGCTGCCCCTGTTCCAGCCGCGCGCGATGCTGCTCGAGATCGGCAATCTGCTGCTCCAGCTTGCAGCGCTGATCTAAATCCTTTTGATGCTGATGCTTCTCTGCCCACTGGGTGCGCAGGGTGTGTAACTGCTCACTGCTTTGCTGGATCTGCTGCGCCAGCTGCTCTCTCTCCTGCTGCAGGCGCGTGCTGCGCGCGTGCATCTGCTGCCACAGCGGGATCAGCGTCGCCAGCCGCAGGCGCTGTGGCCGCTGCCGGGCAAACTGCGCCAGCGCGCTGCGCAGCGCGGCTTCCGGGTGCTGCTGCTGTAGCGGGGCCAGCTGCTGCTCGGCCTGGGTCAGGTTGTGCTGCGCCGTGGCCAGGTTTTGCTGCTGTGGCGCCTGCTGCTGCTGCAGCTGCAAACCGGCCTGTTCCAGCTGCTGCACCTGCTGCTGCTGGGCCTGCACGCGCTGGTGTAGCGAGGTCAGTGACTGCTCACTTTCCTGCTGCTGGCGGAAGCGTTCGCGCCACAGCGGCAGATGCTCGCCGTAGTGCTCCAGCTGGGGATGCGCGCTGCGCCAGGCGTCGAGCTGCTGCTGCTGCGCCTGCTTCTCCTGCTGAAGCTGCTGGTTTTTGACGCTTTCCTGCTGGCGAAGCTTAAGCGCTTGTTGGTACTCACTTCGCTCTTGCGTCAGCTGTTGCAGCTGCTGTTGCAGGCTGGCGAGCTGTAAATCGAGCGGCAGTACCTGTTCGGCGATCAGCGTTTCCTGCTGCTGGCGCTGCGCCTGGTGCTGCTCCTGTGCCGCCACCGCCTGCTGCTGTTGCTGAGCGGCGGCGCTCAGGGACTGCTGCGCCTGTACCCGCTGCTCATCAAGCTGGCGGATGTTGCCCGTCAGCTGCTGTTTCTCCTGCTGTAATCGCTCCAGCTGCTGCAGTTCCTGCACCTTTTGCTGCTGCTGTTGCTGCCGGGAAGTGAGTACCTGCTCATCGGCAAGCAGCTGTTCCAGCTGGGCGTTGAGCGCCTGCTGCTGTTCTTCATTTAGCAGTGACATGCCGCCCGCCTGAGCGCGCAGCGTCTCCACTGCCACCCTGGCCTCTTTGTGGCGCTCAAACACCGCCGCAGAAAGCCGACCGTAGATCTCGGTGCCGGTCAGCTCTTCCAGCAGCTCGGCGCGCTTGTTGGCATCGGCGTTGAGGAAAGCGGCGAACTGCCCCTGTGACAGCATCATCGATTTGGTAAAGCGCTCGAAGTCCAGCCCGGTCAGGCTGGCGATCATCTCCAGCTTGTCCTTCACCTTATCGGCGACAATCTGATTGTCATCACAGCGCGCCAGCTCGACGCGCGGGACCTGTAAGTTGCCGTCGGCGGCGCCGCGTGCGCGGTTCTGGCTCCAGAAAGCGCGCCACGCCACGCCTTTGACCTCGAACTCCACTTCCGCAAGGCACTCGGCGGTATCGCGCGTCATCAGTTCATTCTGCGACTGGGTGATGCCCTTCAGGCGCGGCGTCTCGTGATACAACGCGAGGCAGATGGCGTCGAGCAGGGTGGTTTTACCGGCGCCGGTCGGGCCGGTGATCGCGAACAGGCCGTTGCTGGCAAAGGGTTCCGCGCTGAAGTCGATTTTCCACTCGCCCTTCAGCGAGTTGAGATTTTTAAAGCGCAGGGTCAGGATTTTCACTGTGGCTGCTCCTCATGGCGCACCGCTTCCAGCGTCTGCGCAAACAGCAGGCTGGCGCGCTGCAGTTTCTCCGGCTGTTCGCTTTCCAGCGCCAGGCGGCGGCTGAACACCTCCTCCACGCTCAGCTCGCTCAGGGTTTCGTTATTCTGTCGGGCGAGGGTCTGTTCGCGCTGTTCGCGGCTGCGGCGCAGCAGCACCACGTCTACCGGCAGCGCGGCGGTCAGCTCCTGAATGCGGCGCTGCAGCTCGCTGAGCCAGGAGTCGGTGACGATCTCAATATCCAGCCAGATGATTTTGCCGTCGCCAGCCTCAGGCAGCGCCGCCAGCTGCTGCTCAATCTGCTCCAGCGAGCCTTTAATCATCTGCATCGGCTGGAACAGCGGGATCGGTAGCGCTTCGGCTGAGGCGAATTTCCCGTCAATAAAGTCGACCATAAACACGCTTTTCGCCTTGCCCAGCTCGTCAAAACTGAGGGGGATCGGCGAGCCGCTGTAGCGAATATGGTCGCTGTCGGCAATGCGCTGGGCGCGGTGAATATGGCCAAGGGCGATGTAGTCGGCGGGCGGGAAGCAGTCAGCCGGAAACGCATCCAGCGTGCCGATATAGATATCGCGCACCGCATCGCTTTTGGTTACGCCCATGGTGGTCAGATGGCCGGTGGCAATAATCGGCAGCGGCAGGTCCAGCGCCTGGCGCTGGCTTAACGCTTCCTGCCAGCAGCGCTGGTAGTGTTCGGTAATCGCTTCCAGCAGGCTTTGCTGTTTCTCGCGCCCCGACTGGCCGCTCTGGCTGCGCAGGATATCGCGCGGGCGCAGAAACGGGATGGCGCACAGCAGCGCACCCGGCGATCCGTCGCGCTTATTCAGCATCAGCACCTGCTGGCGGATATCGTCGCTGGCGGCGGCGATCACCCGGGTATTCAGGCAGGCCAGCAGCTCGCGCGATTCGTTGAGCGTCGCCACCGAGTCATGATTACCGCCGAGCACGACCAGCTGGCAGCCGGTCTGCTGCAACTTCACCACAAAGCGGTTATACAGCTCGCGCGCGTAGCTCGGCGGCGAGCCAGTATCGAAAATATCCCCGGCGACAATGATCGCATCGGCCTGCTGCGCCTCCGCCTGCTCCAGCAGCCAGTCGAGAAAAGCCTGGTGCTCGGCCGCCCGGCTTTTGGTGTAGAAAAACTGGCCGAGATGCCAGTCAGCGGTGTGGAGGATGCGCATATAACGTCCTGTCAGCAGAAAAACGTGAACCCGATTATAAACAGGCTAAACCGATCGGCCTGTTTTTTTTAAATCGCGCACAATTTCAGGGGGTGCTTTTTTCATAAAAGTGTCATAAAACTGACGCATAATGGCGCCGCATATCCCCGTGAAAGCCGTCAACAGCAGCAGGAGTAATAATGCCTAAGCGCATTCTGGTCGTGGAAGATGAAGCCCCAATCCGTGAGATGTTATGTTTCGTCCTTGAACAAAATGACTACCAGCCGATCGAGGCCGAGGATTATGACAGTGCGGTCAATCTGTTGATCGAACCCTGGCCGGATTTAATTCTGCTGGACTGGATGTTACCCGGCGGTTCCGGCATCCAGTTTATTAAACACCTGAAGCGCGAAGCGATGACCCGCGATATTCCGGTGATGATGCTGACGGCCCGGGGTGAAGAGGAAGATCGCGTGCGCGGCCTGGAAGTGGGCGCTGACGACTATATTACCAAGCCGTTCTCACCGAAAGAGCTGGTGGCACGCATCAAAGCGGTGATGCGCCGCATCTCCCCGATGGCGGTGGAAGAGGTGATTGAGATGCAGGGGCTGAGCCTGGACCCGTCATCGCACCGCGTGATGTCCGATACGCAGCCGCTGGAAATGGGGCCGACCGAATATAAACTGCTGCACTTCTTTATGACTCACCCCGAGCGCGTTTACAGCCGCGAGCAGTTGCTAAACCATGTGTGGGGCACTAACGTATACGTCGAAGATCGTACCGTCGACGTCCACATTCGCCGCCTGCGTAAGGCGCTGGAACTGACCGGGCACGATCGCATGGTGCAGACGGTTCGCGGAACAGGTTATCGTTTCTCTGCACGCTACTGATCGTTCACGCTGGAGTCTGAACCGTGCTGGAACGCCTCTCCTGGAAGAGATTATTGCTGGAACTGCTGCTTGCCGGTCTGCCCGCGCTTATTCTCGGGCTGCTGGTGGGCTGGCTGCCCTGGCTGCTGTTAGTCTCAGTGCTCTGCGTGCTGGGTTTTCACTTCAACAATTTATTGCGCCTCTCCCACTGGCTGTGGGTTGACCGCAGCATGACGCCACCCAGCGGGCGCGGCAGCTGGGAGCCGCTGTTTTACGGCCTGTACCAGATGCAGGCGCGTAACCGCCGCCGCCGCCGTGAGCTTGGCCACCTTATCAAACGTTTTCGCAGCGGCGCCGAATCGCTGCCGGATGCGGTGGTGCTGACCACCGAAGAGGGGACGATATTCTGGTGTAATGGCCTGGCTCAGCAGATGCTTGGCCTGCGCTGGCCGGAAGATAACGGTCAGAACATCCTTAACCTGCTGCGCTACCCGGAATTTACCCGCTATCTGCGCCAGCGCGATTTTTCCCGCCCGCTGACGCTGGTGCTTAACAGCCACCGCCACCTCGAATTCCGCGTAATGCCCTACAGCGAAGGGCAGTGGCTGCTGGTGGCGCGCGACGTGACGCAGATGCACCAGCTGGAAGGGGCGCGCCGTAACTTCTTCGCCAACGTCAGCCATGAACTGCGCACCCCACTGACGGTGCTGCAGGGCTACCTGGAGATGATGAATGACTCGGTGCTGGAGGGCACGCTGCGCGATAAAGCGCTGCACACCATGCAGGAGCAGACCCGGCGTATGGACAGCCTGGTGAAACAGCTGCTGACGCTGTCGCGCATTGAAGCGGCGCCGGCGCTGGATCTGCAGGAAAAAGTCGACGTGCCGATGATGCTGCGCGTACTGCAGCGCGAGGCGGAAACCCTCAGCAATGGTCGCCATGAGATCCACTTCAATACCGACCCTCAGCTGCGCGTGTACGGCAATGACGAGCAGCTGCGCAGCGCCATCTCTAACCTGGTTTACAATGCGGTGAATCACACCCCGGACGGCACGCGCATCGATATCAGCTGGCTGCGCAGCAGCCACGGCGCCGAGTTCAGGGTAAAGGATAACGGGCCGGGAATTGCCGCTGAGCACCTGCCGCGCCTGACCGAACGCTTCTACCGGGTGGATAAAGCCCGCTCAAGGCAGACCGGCGGCAGCGGGCTGGGGCTGGCGATCGTTAAACATGCGCTCAGCCACCATAATGCGCGGCTGGAGATCAGCAGCGTGCCGCATCGCGAGACCTGTTTCAGCTTTCATCTGCCGCCGAGGTTGATTGTCACTGCCGAACTGGCTGAGAATGCCCTGCGATAAGACAACCGGACCTGACGTAATGAAAAAGCGAATCGCCCTGGTACTCCTGCTGGTGGCTGCCTGCTCCCATGCCAAAGAGGGGATGCTGGCCGGCAATCTGACCAGCGTCGGCTCCGACACGCTTGGCAACCTGATGGCGCTGTGGGGCGAGAATTTTAATCGCCTCTATCCCGGGGTGAATGTGCAGATCCAGGCGGCGGGATCGTCAACGGCACCGACCGCGCTGGCAGCGGGCGCTGCCCAGCTGGGCGCGATGAGCCGCCCGATGCAGACGGTAGAGCGCCAGCTGTTTGAAGACAGCTACGGCTACCCGCCGCTGGCCGTGCCGGTGGCGATGGATGCGCTGGTGGTGGTGGTGAATCAGGACAATCCGCTGGTCGGGCTGAACGCGCAGCAGCTGGATGCCATTTTTTCCATTACCCGCCGCTGCGGCGGGCGCTCCGTGCCGAAAACCTGGGGCGATCTGCAGCTGAATCAGCCGGGATGGGCGCAGCGCGGGCTGCAGCGCTTTGGCCGCAACTCTGCGTCCGGCACCTGGGGTTTCTTTAAGCAGCAGGCGCTGTGCAACGGGGATTTCCGTAACGATGTCGGTGAGTACCCGGGTTCTGCTGCGGTGGTGCAGGCGGTGGCCGCATCCCTGAATGGGATTGGCTACGCCAGCGCCGGCTTTCATATCAGCGGGGTGAAGATTGTGCCGGTGGCGCGCGAAGGTCACGACTGGATCGCGCCGAGCGCGGAGAATATTCGCAGCGGCCGCTACCCGTATGCCCGCCCGCTCTATATCTACGTGAATAAGGCGCCGGGTAAACCGATGGAGCCGTTAACCGCCGCGTTTCTGCGTTTAGCGCTGTCGCCGCAGGGGCAGGCGCTGGTCAGCCAGGCCGGGTATCTGCCGCTGTCGGATGCACAGATGACCCAGGCCAGAGCGATGTTGGCGCGGTGATTAAGGCCGACCGAAAAATCGGAACGTCAGGCCGACCGAAAAAGAAGGTCGGCCACTACAGGGGCGGTGAGATGAATTTTATTCATGCGTGATGAAATTTCCTCGTTTGCCGTGGCAGGTCTCTCATGACACTCTTAGTGACAGACATATAGACGTCCAGAAGTCTATAAATAACTTCACGTAATTGTTACGTCACTAAATTACGCGCCCGCCGTGGCGCAGCCAGGAGCAAACTCATGACTCATCCTATTCATTACCGTGCTGAAGTCGTTGGCAGCTTTTTACGTCCGGCCGCCATCAAGCAGGCGCGCAAGCAGTTTGAAGCGGGTGAAATTGACGCCGCAGCGCTGCGCAGCGTTGAAGATGAGGCGATTCGCCAGGTAGTGGCGCAGCAGCGTGCCAGCGGTTTGCAGGTGGTGACGGACGGCGAATTCCGCCGCGCCTGGTGGCACTTCGACTTTTTCGATGGTCTGGACGGCGTTGAGCGCTATGAAGCCGAGCAGGGTATTCAGTTTAACGGCGTGCAGACCAAGGCTCGCGGCGTAAAAGTGACCGGCAAGCTGGGCTTCAGCAACCACCCGATGCTGGAGGATTTCCGCTTCCTCAAGAGCATCAGCGGCGATGCTGTGGCGAAAATGACTATCCCAAGCCCGAGCGTGCTGCACTTCCGCGGCGGGCGCAAAATGATTGATGCGCAGGTTTATCCGACGCTGGATGCCTATTTCGACGACCTGGCGCAAACGTACCGCGATGCGATCAAAGCCTTCTACGATGCCGGTTGCCGCTATCTGCAGCTTGACGACACCGTGTGGGCTTACCTGTGCTCGGACGATCAAAAGCAGCAGATCCGCGAACGTGGAGATGACCCGGAAGAGCTGGCGCGCACCTATGCTCGCGTACTGAATCAGGCGATCGCAGGTAAGCCGGATGACCTGACTATCGGTCTGCACGTCTGCCGCGGTAATTTCCGCTCGACCTGGATCTCTGAAGGCGGCTACGAGCCGGTGGCGGAAATCCTGTTTGGCGGCGTCAATATCGATGCGTTTTTCCTTGAATATGATAATGAGCGCTCGGGGGGCTTTGAGCCGCTGCGCTTTATCAAAAAGGGAGAGCAGCAGGTGGTGCTGGGCCTGATCACCACCAAGACCGGCGAGCTGGAAGCGGCGGAAACCGTGGAGCAGCGGATCAAAGAGGCCGCACAGTTCGTCAGCCTTGACCAGATTTGCCTGAGCCCGCAGTGCGGTTTTGCCTCGACCGAAGAGGGCAACAGCCTGACGGAAGCGCAGCAGTGGGCCAAGCTGCGCCTGGTGGTGGATATCGCTAATCGCGTCTGGTAACCCGTGCAGCAAAAAGTGTACAGGGCGCGGATTTGCGCGCCTTTTGTGCATATGAGGCGATGTTAATGCAGAAAATAAGCGCGTTGGGAGTAAAAAACATACAAATCATGTAACGCCTTTTTTGCAGAAGATAAAGATATGCACTGCTTATGCAGTTTTTTGCGCTATATCATCCTGCTTTTCCGATCCCGTATTGCCTTTCTCCCCTATAAACGTTCTACTTAGCCCCGTTTTTTCGCAATCCCCTGCATACAGAGAATAACCTGCTCAGAATCGCTGCCTGTTCGAACAATAAACGGTGTAATTCACTGCATTGTTATGATCTGACGACGTTTTTAGAGCAAGCGGGGCAGATGTATTACAGCATCACGACTTTTAACATCACCACAGGCAACACGATTCTTATGACGCATCGTTTAACTTCTAAAGACATTCTGGCGCTGGGCTTTATGACTTTTGCCCTGTTTGTCGGCGCAGGAAACATTATTTTCCCGCCAATGGTCGGGATTCAGTCCGGCGAACACGTCTGGATTGCCGCCCTTGGCTTCTTGATTACCGCGGTAGGCCTGCCGGTGATCACCGTGATTGCGCTGGCGCGCGTCGGGGGCGGTATTGATGCTCTCAGCTCACCAATCGGTAAAGCTGCGGGCCTGGTGCTGGCCACCGTCTGCTACCTCGCCGTTGGCCCGCTGTTTGCCACGCCGCGTACTGCCACCGTGTCGTTTGAAGTGGGTATTGCCCCGCTGACCGGCGACGGCCCGCTGCCGCTGTTTATTTACAGCCTGATTTACTTCGTGCTGGTGATTGGCATTTCACTCTACCCGGGCAAACTGCTGGATACCGTCGGCCACGTGCTGGCGCCGCTGAAAATTGTCGCGCTGGCTATCCTTGGCGTTGCGGCGCTGCTGTGGCCTGCGGGCGGTCTTGCACCGGCAACCGCTGACTACCAGCGTGCGGCGTTCTCCAGCGGTTTCGTCAATGGTTACCTGACCATGGATACCCTGGGCGCGCTGGTGTTTGGCATCGTGATTGTTAATGCTGCCCGTTCGCGCGGTATCAGCGAGGCGAAGCTGCTGACCCGCTACACGGTGATTGCCGGTCTGATTGCCGGCGTGGGCCTGACGCTAGTCTATCTGGCGCTGTTTAAACTTGGCTCAGACAGCGCGGCTATCGTCGATCAGAGCGCCAATGGTGCCGCTATTCTGCATGCCTACGTGCAGCACACCTTCGGTGATATGGGCAGTTTCTTCCTTGCGGCGCTTATCTTTGTCGCCTGTATGGTCACCGCAGTGGGTCTGACCTGTGCCTGTGCTGAGTTCTTTGAGCATCATTTGCCACTCACCTATCGCCAGCTGGTGTTTATTCTTGGCTTGTTCTCGATGGTGGTATCCAACCTCGGCCTCAGCCAGCTAATCCAATTCTCAATTCCAGTGTTAACTGCGATTTATCCGCCGTGCATTGTGCTGGTACTCTTGAGCTTTACGCTGCGCTGGTGGAATAAGAGTACGAGAATTATTGCGCCAACCATGCTGGTCAGCCTGCTGTTCGGTATCGTTGATGCAATTAAAACCACCCACTTTAAAGACGTGCTTCCTGCCTTTACCCAAAATCTGCCGCTGGCCGATCAGGGTCTGGCATGGTTGCCGCCTTCACTGGTGATGCTGGTATTGGTAGCCGTGTACGATCGTATTTCTGGCCGCCAGTCAGTTACTGCGCATCAGCAATAGCGTTGTAAACTTTCCCCTTTTCCCCTTTGGAAAAGGGGAATCGACAGGTGGAAATATGACAAGTACAACACTCAAAAAGGGACTGAGTACCCGCCATATTCGTTTTATGGCTCTGGGTTCGGCTATCGGCACCGGGCTGTTTTATGGCTCGGCAGATGCCATCAAAATGGCCGGTCCCGCCGTTCTTCTTGCTTATGTTATTGGCGGTATCGCCGCGTATATTATTATGCGCGCCCTCGGCGAAATGTCGGTCAATAACCCTCAAGCCAGCTCTTTCTCACGCTATGCACAAGACTATCTCGGTCCACTCGCCGGCTATATTACAGGCTGGACCTACTGCTTTGAAATCCTAATTGTAGCCATTGCTGATGTGACCGCATTTGGTATCTATATGGGCGTCTGGTTCCCGGATGTGCCGCACTGGATCTGGGTGCTGAGCGTGGTGCTGATTATTGGTGCTATCAATCTGGCGACGGTAAAGGTGTTTGGGGAGGTGGAGTTCTGGCTGTCGCTGTTTAAAGTGGCCACGATAATTGTGATGATCCTCGCGGGTCTTGGCATTATCTTCTGGGGCATCGGTAACGGCGGCCAGGCAACGGGTATCAGCAATCTGTGGACCAACGGCGGCTTTGTGCCCAATGGCTGGATTGGCGTAGTGCTGTCGCTGCAGGTGGTGATGTTTGCCTTCGGCGGTATTGAGATTATCGGCATTACCGCTGGCGAAGCGAAAAATCCCCAGGTGTCGATTCCGCAGGCGATTAACACCGTTCCGCTGCGCATCCTGGTGTTCTACATCGGCACGCTGTTTGTCATTATGTCGATCTATCCGTGGAACCAGGTAGGGACCAACGGCAGTCCGTTTGTGCTGACTTTCCAGCATATGGGGATTGCGGCTGCGGCAGCGATCCTCAACTTTGTGGTGATTACCGCCTCCCTGTCGGCGATTAATAGCGATGTGTTTGGCGTTGGGCGCATGCTGCACGGTATGGCGCAGCAGGGGCATGCACCGAAGATATTTTCCACCGTTTCTAACCGGGGCATTCCGTGGGTCACGGTGCTGGCAATGATGGCGGCAATGTTAATTGCGGTTTATCTCAACTATCTGATGCCGGAGAAAGTGTTCCTGGTCATCGCCTCGCTGGCTACCTTTGCCACCGTCTGGGTGTGGATTATGATCCTGTTTTCGCAGATAGGTTTCCGCCGCACGCTGACGCCGGAACAGCGCCAGCAGCTGAAGTTTACGCTGCCCGGGGGGCCGTTCACGGCGGTGGTGGGAATTATCTTCCTCGCCTTTGTGATCTGCCTGATTGGCTACTTCCCGGATACTCGCGTGTCGCTGTATGTCGGCATCGCGTGGATAGCGCTGCTGGTGATTAGCTGGCAGTGGGTGAAACGCCGGATTTATTGATACTCTGCGGTCGGGCCGATCGAAAAAGAGGATCGGCCCCTACGAGTAATGGGACGGATAATTATCTGGGCCGATCGCTGTTTGCGTCGGCCCTTTCTGTTTATTGCGGGTAATTTACCGGGATCGCCAGCGCAGGGTCGATATGCTGCCTGATACGCTGCAGCGTGGCCTGATACGGGCAGAGCGTACCCACTGGCGTCATCTTACAGCCGTTAAAGGTCAGTTCGGTCAGCAAAGGTGGCTGCTGAGCGCTGAGCGGCGTCAGGTTGCGGATCTGATCTAGGCTCTGGGCCTGGAACAGAATGCGCAGGTAGCGCTTACCGCTGCTATTATCCTGCCAGCGCTGGAAAATCAGGCTGCCCGCCGGTGGCACGCTGCCGCGCGGGTAATCGCCCTGGGTCCAGCTGAAGTCGAGCAGGGTGCGCAGGTAGGCGATATTGACGTCGTGCGCCACAAACAGCAGCCAGCGGGTGTCAGGTGGCGCATTCTCCTGCGGCGTGACGCCGCTCTGCAACGCTTTGGCTATCTGGTCCATTAACAGTGAGCCGCCGCGCTGTGCAACATAGGGCTGATCGTTAGTGGCATCATATTTTGGCGTCTGCATCGCCATCAGTTTGCCGATCTGCGCCGCACTGGCGGCATGCCCAAAGGCCACTTCACTCAGCGGTTTATTCTCACTCCACTCCAGCCGCAGCGTTTCTGCCATCGCAGCCAGCGTATCCAGCCCGCTAATCATAATGCGGCCATCGCGGGCAAATTTAATCTCCCAGGCTTGATCAAACACCGGGCAAGGCGAACCGGCCTGACATACGGCATTTTTCAGCAGGTCTATTTCTGGTTTAAACCGCTGCTGCGCCGCAGCCAGGCTGCCGCCCAGCGCGTTGAGCGCACCTTTGCGCTGTGTCTCTTCATCCAGCGTGGCATAGCCCGGGCTGTCATTCTGGAACAGCGGGTCGTTATGTTGTGCCGAGTGATGCACGCGGATACCGCAGCCGGGGAAGGCGGCGTCAGTCAGCGCCTCCGCCGTGGCCAGAGTGCGCTTGAGTGGGCTGGACCAGACGTAGACCTCTTTTGCGCTCGGGCAGCCAGCGCCCAGTAAGCCATACTGGCGATAGCTCTCGGCTTGATACTTGCCTTTCAGCCAGGCAGCAGTGTAACCGTGCCCGGTCAGCTGGCCGTCAGCAGTCAGCCAGCTTGCCCACGCCCGACCGCTGGCCGCTTCCATCTCTTTACGGTTGCCGGCGGTCGGTGGGCGCACGCCGTGGCGGCTGACCTCCACCACCTTTTCCAGCACGTAGTGAGGTTCTGCCCCGGCGTTCAGGCTGGCGGTAAGGCAGCAGGCGGCAAGTGAGAGAGTGCGGAGGGATTTTTTCATCAGGTCATCCTTGCAGGGAACGCGCTATTCGACAGATATGATGGCAAATTTTCAGCATCAAAAGGGACATAAGAGGTGGGGAGAGAGTAAAGCACGGGCGAAAAAAAAGCCCGCCGAAGCGAGCTTTTTTGAAAACGCCAGCAATTACAGCTTAGTTGCGTTCTCGGACAGGTACTTAGCCACACCTTCTGGAGATGCGCCCATACCTTCTTTTCCTTTTTCCCACTGAGCCGGGCACACTTCGCCGTGCTCTTCGTGGAACTGCAGCGCGTCAACCATGCGCAGCATTTCATCAACGTTACGGCCCAGTGGCAGATCGTTAACAACCTGGTGGCGAACCACACCGGCTTTGTCGATCAGGAAAGAACCACGCAGAGCAACGCCCGCATCCGGGTGCTCGATGCCGTAAGCTTTCTGGATTTCACGTTTGATGTCAGCAACCATCGCGTACTGAACTTCGCCGATGCCGCCTTTATCAACTGGCGTTTTGCGCCATGCGTTGTGCACGAACTCTGAGTCGAAGGAAACGCCGACTACTTCCACGCCGCGCTTCTGGAATTCTGCATAACGCTTGTCGAAAGCGATCAGCTCAGAAGGGCAGACGAAGGTGAAGTCCATTGGCCAAAAGAACACAACGGTGGCTTTACCAGCGGTGTGTTTTTTAAAGTTGAAGTTTTCTACGATCTCACCGTTGCCCAGCACAGCTGCGGCGGTAAAATCAGGGGCTGGACGAGTTACCAGGACCATGTTCACTCCTGTAGAAGTAAGTTGAAATAAGGGGACAAGACGCAGGCAGTATATGATCTGCGTCACGCTGCTAACCAGCGATAAACGCCGATTATTGAGATAGGCTGTACCTATCAAAAATCTTTGAATAATAAAGCAGTTTCATACAATAACCTTTTTTACAAAAAGGGCAAGGTGTAAAACTGCGCTCGCCTGTTTACAGCGCTTTCAGCACTGCCTGCGCCATCATGCGCGGATAGAACTGCCAGAAAAAATCTTCAAGCCGTTGATAGTTATCAATGAAATCCTGGTAGCTCTCTGCCAGTGCCGCCAGCCGTGGGCGACGGCTGGCCATGCCGCGCAGCACCTTTTGCAAATAAGCGGCCTCCGCGTAGCGCTCCATCCAGCGGTCCTGCCATAAATAGCGGTTAAGATTCTGGAAGGACTCCGGCGTGCTGGCTAATTTCGGGGCGATCACATTTCTGGCATCACCTAAAAAATCTGGCAGGGAAATTTCCGGCACCAGTTTATCCCAGTGTAATGACAGAAAGTGGTCCCAGATGACATCCAGCGTAATCGGCGCGACGCGGCGGGTTTCCGTGCGGAAAAACTGGCGCGCCGCACGAACCTCCGGCAGAGAGTCGGTCATCACATCAACGCGGCGATGCATCGCGATGCCGTCAGCGATCGGTTCCGGCCACTGCGGATAGGGGTTGCCGCGAACGCAATCGGCCATCAGATTACCAAGCAGTGAGCTGTCGGCCAGGTGGGCAAGGTGAAGGTGTGCAAGATAGTTCATGAGATGATTCTATCCCACTTTTCGCAGAGTTTACGCAGATTGTTTAGCTATGGTCAGTTTTCAGCTAGAATGTGCGCCCTGATTTCCCAGACTGTGAATGATCATGCGCGTTGCCGATTTTACCTTTGAGTTACCTGAATCTTTGATTGCCCACTACCCGCAGGCTCAGCGCAGCGGTTGCCGCCTGCTGAGCCTTAACGGCCCGGACGGTGCGCTGTCGCACGGGGTTTTCACCGATTTATTGCACAAACTCAATCCAGGCGACCTGCTGGTATTTAATAATACGCGGGTGATCCCGGCGCGTATTTTTGGCCGCAAGGCCAGCGGCGGCAAGATTGAAGTGCTGATTGAACGCATGCTTGATGACACTCGCGTGCTGGCCCACGTGCGCTCTTCAAAAGCGCCAAAGCCGGGCACAGCGCTGCTGCTGGGCGACGATGAGAGCGTGCAGGCGACAATGGTTGCCCGTCACGATGCGCTGTTTGAAATTGAATTTAACGATGCGCGCCCGGTGCTGGATATCCTTAACGCCATCGGACATATGCCGCTGCCGCCGTACATCGATCGCCCGGATGAAGATGCCGACCGCGAACTGTACCAGACGGTTTACAGCCAGAAGCCGGGTGCGGTGGCAGCCCCAACCGCCGGCCTGCACTTTGATGAGCCGCTGTTGGAAGCGCTGCGTGAGAAGGGGATTGAGACGGCTTTCGTCACCCTGCACGTCGGGGCGGGCACTTTCCAGCCGGTACGCGTCGACAGTATTGAAGATCACATTATGCATGCCGAATACGCCGAAGTGCCGCAGGAGGTGGTCGATGCGGTGCTGGCCTGTAAGGCGCGTGGCAACCGGGTGATCGCGGTTGGCACTACCTCGGTACGCTCGCTGGAAAGCGCGGCGCAGGCGGCAGAGAACGCGCTGATTGCCCCGTTCTTCGGCGATACCAAAATCTTTATCTACCCTGGCTATCACTACCAGGTGATTGACGCGCTGGTGACCAATTTCCACCTGCCAGAATCAACGCTGATTATGCTGGTATCGGCGTTTGCCGGTTATCGGCACACCATGCATGCTTATCAGCAGGCGGTGGCAGAGCAGTACCGTTTCTTCAGCTATGGCGATGCCATGTTTATCACCCGAAATCCTGAGGCCTACGCCGAGATCCCGGGCCAGTAATCTCCCTGGACGGGACACTCCCGTCCTTTATAACCATTTGCATCGGACTGTTTATCCGGTGGAGGCAATGTGAAGTTTGAATTAGACACAACTGACGGCCGCGCGCGTCGTGGCCGCCTGGTCTTTGACCGTGGCGTGGTAGAAACCCCGGCATTTATGCCCGTGGGCACTTACGGCACCGTAAAAGGCATGACTCCGGAAGAAGTACAGGATACCGGTGCGCAGATCATCCTCGGCAACACCTTCCATTTATGGTTGCGTCCAGGTCAGGAGATCATGAAATTGCACGGCGACCTGCACGACTTTATGCAGTGGAAAGGGCCGATCCTGACTGACTCCGGCGGCTTCCAGGTCTTCAGCCTGGGCGACATTCGTAAGATCACCGAAAAGGGCGTGCACTTCCGCAACCCGATTAACGGCGATGCGATCTTCCTCGATCCTGAAAAATCGATGGAAATTCAGTACGATCTCGGCTCTGATATCGTAATGATTTTCGATGAATGCACACCGTACCCGGCCGACTGGGATTACGCGAAGCGTTCGATGGAGATGTCGCTGCGCTGGGCGCAACGTAGCCGCGATCGCTTTGATTCCTTAGGGAATAAAAATGCCTTATTTGGCATAATCCAGGGCAGTGTTTACGAAGATTTACGAGATGTGTCAGTTAAAGGACTGGTAGAGATTGGCTTTGATGGGTACGCTGTGGGCGGCCTGGCGGTCGGTGAGCCAAAGGAAGATATGCACCGTATTCTGGAGCACGTCTGCCCGCAGCTTCCGCAGGATAAACCGCGCTATCTGATGGGCGTCGGTAAGCCACAGGATCTGGTGGAAGGCGTCCGTCGCGGTATTGATATGTTTGACTGTGTGATGCCGACGCGTAATGCGCGTAACGGCCATCTGTTTGTGACCGACGGGGTGGTAAAAATCCGCAACGCGAAGTACAAAGATGACACGTCGCCGCTGGATGCTGAGTGTGATTGCTACACCTGTCGCAATTACAGCCGTGCATACCTGTATCATCTTGATCGCTGTAACGAAATTTTGGGTGCGCGTCTGAACACCATCCACAATCTGCGTTACTATCAGCGCCTGATGGCCGGTTTACGCCAGGCTATCGAAGAAGGTAAGTTAGAGCACTTCGTGACCGAATTCTACCAACGGACGGGGCTGGCGGTTCCGCCATTGCCGTCTGATAATTAAACAATGAGGGAAATTTAATGAGCTTTTTCACTTCTGATGCCGTGGCAGCCGCAGCTCCATCTCAGGGAAGTCCTTATTCTCTGGTGATCATGCTGGTGGTATTTGGCCTGATTTTCTACTTCATGATCCTGCGCCCACAGCAGAAACGTGCAAAAGAGCACAAGAAACTGATGGACTCTATCTCTAAGGGTGATGAAGTGCTGACGACCGGTGGCCTGGTCGGTCGCGTGACCAAAGTAGCTGAAACTGGCTATGTTGCTATCGCACTGAACGATACCACTGAAGTTGTAGTCAAACGTGACTTCGTAGCTGCCGTTCTGCCGAAAGGTACCATGAAGGCGCTGTAATCTTTTGATTTCCCTAAGGGAACTGCCGTGTTAAACCGTTATCCTTTGTGGAAGTACATCATGCTGATCGTCGTATTACTCGTCGGTCTGCTGTATGCACTGCCCAACCTGTATGGTGAGGATCCGGCTGTTCAGGTCACTGGTGCGCGCGGAAGCGCCGCCAGTGAGCAAACGCTGGTTCAGATCCAGAATGCATTAAAACAAGATAATATCCAGAGCAAATCACTGGCACTGGAAAATGGCGCTATTCTGGCGCGTTTCGCGAATACCGACGTGCAGCTGCGCGCGCGTGAAGCGATTATGCAGGCTCTTGGCGAGAATTACGTAGTGGCGCTTAACCTCGCCCCGGCTACTCCAACCTGGCTCGCGATGCTGGCCGCAGAGCCGATGAAACTCGGTCTCGATCTGCGCGGCGGCGTTCACTTCCTGATGGAAGTCGATATGGATACCGCTCTGGGTAAACTCCAGGAGCAGAACATCGACAACCTGCGTAGCGATCTGCGTGATAAAAATATTCCTTATGTTAACGTGCGCAAGACCGACAACTACGGTCTGGAAATTCGTTTCCGCGACGCAGGCGCACGTGACGAAGCGGTGAGTTATCTGACCGGCCGCCATCGCGATATGGTTATCAACAGCAGCGGCAGCAATGCCCTGACGGCGGTAATGAGCGATGAGCGTATGCGTGAAGCGCGTGAATATGCGGTTCAGCAGAACATCAACATTCTGCGTAACCGTGTTAATCAGCTTGGCGTAGCGGAACCACTGGTACAGCGTCAGGGTTCTGACCGTATCGTGGTTGAACTGCCGGGTATTCAGGATACGGCACGTGCTAAAGAGATCCTCGGCGCGACAGCGACGCTGGAATTCCGTCTGGTTAACACCAGCGTGGATGCCACCGCTGCAGCTAACGGCCGCGTACCGGGTGACTCTGAAGTGAAAGACATGCGTGATGGCCAGCCAGTGGTGCTGTACAAACGTGTGATCCTCACCGGTGACCATATTACCGACTCCACCTCAAGCACCGATGAATACAACCAGCCTCAGGTTAATATCTCCCTGGACAGCGCTGGCGGTAACATCATGTCCAACTTCACCAAGGACAGCGTCGGCAAAGCGATGGCAACCCTGTTTGTTGAGTACAAAGACAGCGGGAAGAAAGATGCTAACGGCCGTGCCATTCTGGCGAAGCAGGAAGAGGTGATTAACGTGGCGAACATCCAGTCCCGACTGGGTAACAGCTTCCGTATTACCGGTATCAACAACCCGAATGAGGCCCGTCAGCTGTCGCTGCTGCTGCGTGCCGGTGCGTTGATTGCGCCAATCCAGATTGTGGAAGAACGTACCATTGGTCCAACCATGGGTGCGCAGAACATCACTCAGGGTCTGGAAGCCTGCCTGTGGGGCCTGATCGCTTCCATCGTCTTTATGGTGGTTTACTACCGTAAGTTCGGTGTGATTGCGACCTCTGCACTGGTGGCGAACCTGGTATTGATTGTCGGAATCATGTCACTGCTGCCGGGCGCAACGCTGACCATGCCGGGTATTGCCGGTATCGTGTTAACGCTGGCGGTAGCCGTTGATGCCAACGTACTGATTAACGAACGTATCAAGGAAGAGCTGAAGAATGGGCGATCCATTCAGCAGGCGATCCATGAAGGCTATAAAGGCGCGTTCTCCAGTATTATTGATGCCAACGTCACGACGCTGATTACCGCGATCATTCTGTACGCTGTGGGCACCGGCTCGATTAAAGGCTTTGCGATCACCACCGCCATCGGCGTTGTGACCTCAATGTTTACTGCCATTGTCGGTACCCGCGCCATCGTAAACCTGTTGTACGGCGGCAAACGCATCAACAAGCTGTCTATCTGAGGAGTGCGATGTGGCACAGGACTATAGCGTTGAACAACTGAACTACGGCCGTAAAGTCCATGACTTTATGCGCTGGGACAAAGTGGCCTTTACTCTTTCGGGGCTGCTGCTGATCGCTTCCTGCCTGATTATGGGCCTGAAAGGGTTTAACTGGGGTCTGGACTTCACCGGTGGTACGGTGATTGAAATTACCCTGGAAAAACCGGCTGATATCGAGCAGCTGCGCGGCGCGCTGGAGAAATCCGGCTTCGTCGACCCGCAGGTGCAGAACTTCGGCAGCAGCCGCGACGTGCTGGTTCGCATGTCGCCAAACGAAGGCAATGCCGGTCAGGAGCTGGGCAACAAGGTGGTGACTATCATCAACCAGGCCAGCCAGCAGAATGCCACCGTTAAGCGTATTGAGTTCGTCGGCCCGAGCGTGGGTAGCGATCTGGCGCAGGCGGGCGGTATGGCGCTGCTGGTGGCTTTGATTGCCATCCTGATTTACGTTGGCTTCCGCTTCGAATGGCGTCTGGCACTGGGGGCGGTACTGGCCCTGGCGCACGACGTGGTGATCACCATGGGGATACTCTCACTGTTCCACATTGAGATTGACCTGACCATCGTGGCGTCGCTGATGTCGGTTATCGGCTACTCGCTGAACGACAGTATCGTGGTATCGGACCGTATCCGTGAGAACTTCCGCAAGATCCGTCGCGGCACGCCTTACGATATCGTCAACGTCTCGCTGACGCAGACGCTGAGCCGTACCATCATGACCTCTGCCACCACGCTGGTGGTGGTGCTGATGCTGTTTATCTTCGGCGGTGCGCTGCTGGAAGGCTTCTCGCTGACCATGCTGATCGGTGTTTCCATTGGTACCGTGTCTTCAATCTATGTGGCTTCGGCGCTGGCATTGAAGTTGGGTATGAAACGTGAGCACATGCTGCAGCAGAAAGTGGAAAAAGAGGGCGCAGATCAGCCTTCGATTCTGCCTTAACCAGACGGGTTGGGAGCCAGAGCGGGCGGACCGAAAAAGAGGTCCGCCCCGACAAAAAAGCTGCATCGGATGATGCGGCTTTTTTTATGGCGCGGTTTTCACTACCACATCATGGATGCGCACATAGCCCAGCTGCTCCGGCGGCAGGTTGCTCAGGCGCAGCGAGACAGTTTCTTCACTCTTAGGCAGCAGCGCGCTGTCGACCTGAATCTGCTGTGACTGGCTGTTGACGGTGAGGGGTTTGCCGGTGGCGGCGTCCAGCTCGCCCCATTCCACTTCGGCAGTGAAGGCAGGGAGCGGGGCGTCATTGGTGGCATGAATTTGCAGGATCGCGCGCGTGCCGTTGGCTTCCGCCTCCACATGGCTTAGCGACAGCTTGAGGTCACCGGCCTGGCTTTTCAATACCACGCCGGTTTTTGCTGCGGGTAACAGCCAGGCACCCTGCGCTGAGCCGCTATTGAGATTACCCTGCCTTTCCAGTGCGCTGGCCTGATTCGTCAGCTGGCGCATCTCCTGGCTCAGCTTTCCGACCTCATTATGCAGCTGACTGATTTTCGGCTGCGGCGGCGTAGCGGCACACCCTGCCAAAAGCAGCAGAGAACTGACCAGCGAAAGTCTGAGATAAGCCGTTGTCATTGTTCATTTCCTTGTGATTAAACCGATTCACTTTATCTTAGAGCAAACGCGTCTTAACCGCCCGCAGATAAATCCTCTGTTTTGTTGCGCAAGACCGATAAAATTGGTGCGTAATTACCGAGCCGGCTTTGGCAGCAGGACACGATCGCGGTACACTAACCGCTAATTTTCAGGATTATCAGGACGCGACATGCATTGCCCATTCTGTTCCGCCGTCGATACCAAAGTGATCGATTCCCGCCTGGTCGGGGAAGGCACCTCCGTGCGCCGTCGTCGTCAGTGCCTGGTGTGTCACGAGCGCTTTACCACGTTTGAAGTGGCGGAGCTGGTGATGCCGCGCGTGGTCAAGAGCAATGATGTGCGCGAACCGTTCAACGAAGACAAGCTGCGCAGCGGGCTGATGAAGGCGCTGGAGAAGCGCCCGGTCAATTCCGACGCGGTAGAAACCGCCCTCAGCCACATTAAAAGCCAGCTGCGCGCCACCGGTGAACGCGAAGTTGCCAGCAAGCTTATCGGTGGGCTGGTAATGGATGAGCTAAAAAAACTGGATAAAGTTGCCTATATCCGCTTTGCTTCGGTTTACCGCAGCTTCGAAGACATTCGTGAATTTGGCGAAGAGATTGCCCGCTTACAGGACTGACGCGATGCGTGATGAAATCTACATGGCGCGCGCGCTGGAACTGGCGCGTCGCGGCCGCTTTACCACTACGCCGAACCCTAACGTCGGCTGCGTGATCGTGCGCGATGGCGCCATCGTCGGCGAGGGCTATCACCTGCGCGCCGGTGAACCGCACGCGGAGGTGCATGCCCTGCGTATGGCAGGAGATCGTGCCAAAGGGGCCACCGCTTACGTCACGCTGGAACCGTGCAGCCACCACGGACGCACGCCGCCGTGCTGTGATGCCCTGATTGCCGCGGGCGTCAGCCGGGTGGTTGCCGCCATGCAGGACCCAAACCCGGAAGTGGCGGGCCGCGGTCTTTATCGTTTGCAGCAGGCGGGTATTGAGGTCAGCCACGGGTTGATGATGCAGGAAGCGGAAGCGCTGAACCGTGGCTTTCTCAAGCGCATGCGCACCGGGTTCCCGTGGGTGCAGCTTAAGCTGGGGGCATCGCTGGATGGCCGTACGGCAATGGCCAGCGGCGAAAGTCAGTGGATCACCTCACCCGAGGCGCGGCGCGATGTGCAGCGGCTGCGCGCGCAGAGCTCGGCTATCCTCAGCACCAGCGCCACGGTGCTGGCGGATAATCCTTCCCTGACCGTGCGGTACGACGAGCTGGACAGCGGCACGCAGGCGGAATACCCGCCCGAGCTGCTGCGTCAGCCGGTGAGAATTATCGTCGACAGCCAGAATCGCGTCATGCCCGGGCACCGATTGATTGCACAATCGGGGGAAACCTGGCTGGCACGCACGCAGTGTGACGAGCAAAGCTGGCCGGAGAACGTGACGCAGTTTTGCGTGCCGCGTCATCACGATCGCCTCGATCTGGTGTCGATGATGATGCTGCTCGGCAGAAAACAGATTAATAGCGTCTGGGTGGAGGCCGGAGCACAGTTTGCCGGGGCGCTGCTGCAGGCCGGTGTGGTAGACGAGCTGATCGTCTACCTGGCGCCGAAGCTGCTGGGCGATGCCGGGCGTGGCCTGTGCCACCTGCCGGGCTTGCAGCAGCTGGCCGCCGCCCCGGCCTTTACCTTTAGTGATATTCGTCAGCTGGGGCCTGATTTACGCCTCACGCTGAGCCCGTTATGACGGTTTCTGCAAAAACAAGCAGAGCGCCGAAGAGTGTGATAGAATCCGCCCCCCTGCGGGGCCAAACAGAACCCTGAAAGGAAGATTATGAACGTTATTGAAGCTGCTGTTGCTACCCCTGACGCGCGCGTTGCCCTGGTTATTGCGCGTTTCAACAACTTTATCAACGACAGCCTGCTGAGCGGTGCCATCGATGCCCTGAAGCGTATCGGCCAGGTGAAAGATGAAAACATCACCGTCATCTGGGTTCCGGGCGCTTACGAACTGCCAATGACTGCACGTGCCGTGGCGAAAGCCGGTAAGCATGATGCGATTGTGGCACTGGGCACGGTGATCCGTGGCGGTACTGCTCATTTCGAATATGTGGCAGGTGAGGCCAGTTCTGGCCTGGCCAGCGTTGCCATGAACAGCGATATCCCGGTTGCCTTTGGCGTGCTGACGACGGAAAGCATCGAGCAGGCCATTGAACGCGCCGGAACCAAAGCGGGTAATAAAGGTGCTGAAGCAGCCCTGACCGCTCTGGAAATGATTAACGTATTGAAAGCCATCAAAGCCTGATTTTAAGGGGAATTTCGTGAAACCTGCTGCTCGTCGCCGCGCCCGTGAATGTGCTGTTCAGGCACTTTACTCCTGGCAAATCTCCAAAAACGACATCGCTGATGTCGAATACCAGTTTCTGGCGGAACAGGACGTCAAAGACGTCGATATTACTTACTTCCGTGAGCTGGTCGGCGGCGTTGCAACTAACAGTGCATACCTCGACGGCCTGATGAAACCTTACCTGTCGCGCCAGCTGGAAGAGCTGGGACAGGTTGAACTGGCCGTTCTGCGTATCTCACTGTTTGAACTCAGCAAGCGTGCAGACGTTCCCTATAAAGTGGCGATCAATGAGGGGATCGAGCTGGCCAAAGTGTTCGGCGCTGAAGACAGCCATAAGTTTGTCAACGGCGTGCTGGATAAAGCCGCTCCGCAGATCCGCCCAAACCGCAAATAATTCTCTGAGGCCGCTAACCCGGCCTCTTCTTTTATACTCCCGGAATGCACTATGGCATGTGGCGAATTTGAACTGATCGCGCGTTACTTTGACCGCGTGACAAGCTCCCGTCGCGATGTGGAAAAAGGCATCGGCGATGACTGTGCGCTACTCAGCGTACCTGAAAAACAGACTCTGGCTATCAGCACCGACACGCTGGTGGAAGGGGTTCACTTCCTGCGCGACATCCACCCCGCCGATCTCGGTTACAAAGCCCTGGCCGTCAATTTAAGCGATCTCGCGGCGATGGGGGCCGATCCTGCCTGGTTAACGCTGGCACTGACGCTACCGGAAATTAACGAAGAGTGGCTCAAGGATTTCAGCGACAGCCTGTTTGAACTGCTCGACTACTACGATATGCAGCTGGTCGGCGGTGATACCACGCGTGGCCCACTCAGCATGACGCTGGGCATCCACGGCCTGGTGCCGCAGGGCAGAGCGCTGAAGCGCAGCGGCGCACGCGTCGGTGACTGGATCTACGTGACCGGCACGCTGGGTGACAGCGCGGCGGGGCTGGAACTGCTGCAGCACCACGTGAAAATTAACGATCCGGCGGCGCACGAAGCGTTGATCAAGCGCCATCTGCGCCCGATGCCGCGCATTTTGCAGGGCCAGGCGCTGCGCGATCTCGCCAGCTCGGCTATCGATCTTTCTGATGGACTGATCTCCGATCTCGGCCATATTCTCAAAGCCAGCGACTGTGGCGCACGCCTTAATCTGGACGCGCTGCCGCTCTCTGCGGCGATGAAGCAGCACTTCGAGCCGCAGCAGGCTATCCGCTGGGCGCTGAGCGGTGGCGAGGATTATGAGCTGTGCTTCACGGTACCGGAAATTAACCGCGGCGCGCTGGACGTGGCGCTGGGCTATCATGGCGTGCCGTTCACCTGCATCGGTCAGATTGCTCCGCAGTCGGAAGGCCTGACGCTGTTGCAGAACGACAAGCCGGTAGAGTTCAACCTGAAAGGATTTGACCATTTTGGCACGCGCTAAGGATGTGGCGAAAAGTCGCCTGAAGATGAGTAACCCGTGGCACCTGCTGGCGACCGGGTTTGGCAGCGGTTTAAGCCCGTGGATGCCGGGCACCGTGGGTTCCGTTGCCGCAATACCGCTCTGGTATCTGATGAGCTTCCTGCCACAGGACCTCTATTCACTGGTGGTACTGCTGGGGATCTGCATTGGTGTCTACCTGTGTCACCGCACGGCGAAAGATATGGGCGTGCACGATCACGGGAGCATTGTCTGGGATGAGTTTATCGGCATGTGGATCACGCTGATGGCGATCCCGGTTAACAGCTGGCAGTGGGTACTGGCCGGTTTTGTGGTTTTCCGCGTGCTGGATATCTGGAAGCCGTGGCCAATCCGCTGGTTCGACCGTAACGTGCACGGCGGTATGGGGATCATGGTGGATGATATTATCGCCGGGGTGATCTCAGCAGGAATTTTGTTTGCGGCCGCGCACTACTGGCCGCTCTAAATGTTCCGGGTCGGGCATGCCCGACCCTCACGCGATACGCCGTTATCCGTTACTCGAATCCCACCACGCTGTGCGGCTGATACACGCTCTCCAGCTCGAAAATCTCTTCCTGCGTTAACTCCACCTCTACCGCTTTCACCAGGTCGGCCAGCTGTTCGCTGCGCGATGCGCCGATAATCGGCGCGGTGACGACCGGTTTGCTCAGCAGCCAGGCGAGTGCAACCTGCGCCCGGCTGACGCCTTTATCGCTGGCGATATTGGCCAGCCGTTCGGCAATCTCAGCGTCATTCTGTTCACTTTGGCTGTAAAGCGTGGCGCCATATTCATCAGAGACGGAGCGGGCGGTGGTTTCCCCCCACGGGCGCGTCAGGCGACCTCGCGCCAGCGGGCTCCACGGCAGCACCGCAATGTTCTCTTTCAGGCACAGAGGGTGCATTTCCCGCTCCTCCTCGCGCTGGATCAGGTTGTACTGATCCTGCATGCTGACAAACCGCGTCCAGCCGTTGCTGTCCGCCGTATGCAGCGCGCGGTCAAACTGCTCGGGATGCATGGAAGAGGCACCGATATAGCGCGCTTTGCCGGACTGCACCACGTCATGCAGCGCCTCCAGCGTCTCTTCCAGCGGCGTGTCGTAGTCCCAGCGGTGAATTTGTAGCAGGTCGACATGATCCATACCGAGACGTTCAAGGCTGTCGTCTATCGACTGCAAAATATTGGCGCGCGACAGCCCGCCGGAAAGATTGCTCATCGGGAAATAGACCTTAGTGGCGACGACGACCTCATCGCGGCGGGCGAAGTCACGCAGGGCGCGGCCGACGATCTCCTCGCTGCTGCCGTCCGAGTAGCTGTTGGCGGTGTCGAAAAAATTGATCCCGGCTTCCAGCGCCTGCTTGATCAGCGGGCGGCTGCTCTCTTCCGGCAGTGTCCAGGCATGGCGGCCGCGATCGGGCTCACCATAGGTCATGCAACCGAGGCACAGGCGGGAGACGGTCAGGTCGGTATTGGCTAACTTAAGGGTTTTCATTCGGGTCGCTCCTGCTGGTGATTTACCCTAAGCATAGCAGGTGACAGGCTCCCCCGCGGGGGAGCCGAAGGGGAGTTACTGCGCCAGCCAGTCGGCGATCTGCTGCTGGATACCGGCGGCATCCAGTTGATAATCTACGCGGATCTCGTCCTGGGTGCCCTGTGGAATAAACTCATCCGGCAGGCCGATATTCAACACGGGAACCGGCTGACGTTTTGCCATCAGCAGTTCATTGACGCCGCTACCGGCACCGCCTTTGATCGCCCCTTCTTCCAGGGTGATCAGGGCTTCATGACTGCCAGCCAGCTCAAGGATTAACGCCTCGTCGAGCGGCTTAACAAAGCGCATATCCACCAGCGTGGCATTCAGGGCTTCAGCCGCCGCGCGGGCTTCAGGCAGCAGCGTACCGAAGTTGAGGATCGCCAGTTTTTCACCGCGGCTCAGCACGCGGCCTTTACCCAGCGGCAATGATGCCAGCGGTTCGAGGGGGGCCCCGGTGCCGGTGCCACGCGGATAGCGCACTGCGCTTGGCCCGCTGCTGTGGTGGTAACCGGTGAACAGCATCTGGCGGCACTCGTTCTCATCGCTTGGCGTCATGATCACCATGTTCGGAATGCAGCGCAGGAACGCGATGTCGAAGGCACCCTGGTGCGTCTGCCCGTCGGCGCCGACGATGCCGCCGCGGTCAATGGCAAACAGCACCGGCAGTTTCTGGATTGCCACATCGTGGATCAGCTGATCGTAGGCGCGCTGCAGGAAGGTGGAGTAGATCGCCACTACCGGCTTGTAGCCGCCAATTGCCAGGCCCGCAGCGAACGTCACCGCATGCTGCTCGGCAATTGCCACGTCGAAATATTGCTGCGGATAGTCGCGCGAGAAGCTCACCATACCGGAACCTTCGCGCATCGCCGGGGTGACCGCCATCAGCTTGCTGTCTTCCGCGGCGGTTTCACTCAGCCACTGGCCGAAAATTTTAGAGTAGCTTGGCAGACCGTCGGCGCTTTTTGGCAGCAGGCCGCTGGCCGGGTCAAATTTAGGTACCGCGTGCCAGCTAATCGGATCTTTTTCGGCCGGGGCATAGCCCTTGCCTTTTTTGGTCATGATATGCAGGAAC
This sequence comes from Erwinia sp. V90_4, assembly GCF_029967685.1. Lineage (NCBI taxonomy): Bacteria > Pseudomonadati > Pseudomonadota > Gammaproteobacteria > Enterobacterales > Erwiniaceae > Erwinia > Erwinia sp. V90_4. The sequence goes on from NZ_JASCAQ010000052.1 coordinate 139,415, forward strand.
TGCGGGCCTTTGAGCGCGCGCATATTGCTTAAGGTCTGCACCAGCGCCAGCACGTCATGGCCGTCGACCGGGCCGATATAGTTAAAGCCCAGTTCCTCAAACAGCGTTCCCGGCACCACCATACCTTTCAGGTGCTCTTCGGTGCGCTTCACCAGCTCTTTGATCGGCGGCAGGCCGCCGAGCACCTTTTTACCGCCTTCACGCAGGCGGGAATAGGTCTTGCCGGAGAGGATCTGTGCCAGACGGTTGTTAAGCGCCCCCACGTTTTCTGAAATCGACATCTCATTGTCGTTCAGCACCACCAGCAGGTCGGCTTTGATATCGCCTGCATGGTTCATCGCTTCGAACGCCATCCCGGCAGTGATCGCCCCATCGCCTATCACGCAGGCGGTACGGCGGCCTTTGCCCTCTTTGCCGGCGGCGACTGCCATGCCCAGACCTGCACTGATTGAGGTTGAGGAGTGGCCGACATTCAGCACGTCGTACTCGCTCTCATCACGCCACGGGAACGGGTGCAGGCCATTTTTCTGGCGGATGGTGCCGATACGGTCACGGCGGCCGGTCAGGATTTTATGCGGATAGGCCTGATGGCCAACGTCCCACACCAGATGATCGAACGGCGTGTTGTAGACATAATGCAGCGCAACGGTGAGCTCAACCACGCCGAGGCCGGAAGCAAAATGACCGCTGGAGCGGCTAACGCTGTCGAGCAGATACTGGCGCAGCTCGTCACAGAGTTTTGGCAGACTCTCTTTCGGTAGCAAACGTAATTCTTGCACCGTGCTTGCGAGGGCAAGCGTCGGGTATTTTGCAGGTTCAAAGCTCATCGAAGACTCATTTGGAAGTTATTTATCGCGTTCAATTATAAAGCCTGCCAGCGCCCGCAGTGGGGTAGTGTCATACGACTGCGCGGCCAGCGTTTCTAATGCGCTGAGGGATTCCTGATACAGATCCCATGCTTTTGCCTTCGCACTGTCAAGCCCCATTAAGGCCGGGTAGGTACTCTTGCCTAACTGTTGATCGGCTCCCTGCCGCTTACCGATAATGGCGGTATCACCAATAACGTCCAGAATATCGTCCTGCACCTGGAAAGCCAGGCCAATGGCGTTGGCGTAGCGGTCAAGCGCAGGGAGGGCATCGCGCCCGCGTTCGCCAGCGGTTAATGCACCGAGACGCACCGCCGAGCGGATTAATGCCCCGGTTTTGTGGCGGTGGATCTGCTCCAGCGCGGCTAAATCAACCTGCTGGCCTTCAGCGGCCAGGTCCAGTGCTTGTCCTCCGCACATGCCCGCTACGCCGCTAGCCTGGGCCAGTTCGGACAGCATTGCAATACGTGCCTCCGCCGTGACGCCTGGCATCGGGGTATCGGCAAGGATGGAGAAAGCCAGAGTCTGCAGGGCATCACCGGCAAGAATCGCCGTGTCTTCGCCAAACTTAATATGGCAGGTGGGCTGGCCACGCCGCAGGCTGTCGTCATCCATGGCCGGTAAATCGTCATGGATCAGGGAATACGCATGAATACATTCAACCGCAGCCGCCGGGGCATCCAGCGCTGCATCGTCAGCATGTAGCATGGTGCCAGTGGCGTAAACCAGGAAAGGGCGCAGCCTTTTACCCCCTAATAATGCACCATATTCCATGGCATTCACCAGAGGAGAACTCTGAAATGGTTGCCCGGAGATAAAGCGCTGAAGCGCAGCATTAACCCGCTGAAAGTGCGCGCTAAGGATCAGGTTAAAATCCATCACTCATTTTCCGGCGTGAAAGGCGTCAGTTCGGCGTTCTTATCATCGCTGAGTAATATCTGTACCCGCTGCTCGGCCTGCTGTAGCGTCTGCTGCCCGGCACGTGCCAGCTGCACACCACGCTCAAACTCATTCAGCGCCTCTTCCAGCGGAAGGTTGCCGCTTTCCAGACGGGTGACGATCTGCTCCAGCTGCTGTAGCGATGTTTCAAAACTGGCAGGCGGTTCGGCTTTTTTCGGCATTTTTAGATCCTGACTTATCATTTTTCATCAGCAAGCGCTCATGGTAGCCGACTCTAAATGATTAGCAAAATATCCCCTGCATTTTTCACGCGGCGGGGAAGGGTGATATCGGCAGCAGCCACCGGTCAAAGATGATATACTGTTTTTCCTGGATGCAAAGAGCGCAAGCCCGTTGCAAGACTCTGATTTTATCAGTTAAGCGCCCCTCTTTTCAGCACTTAATTACCTGACGAATATATACCGCCATGAAGTTTATCATTAAGTTATTCCCTGAAATTACGATTAAAAGTCAGTCAGTTCGCCTGCGTTTTATCAAAATCCTGACCGGAAATATTCGCAACGTCCTAAAACCTTTCGATGAAACCCTTGCCGTGGTGCGCCACTGGGACAACATTGAAGTGCGTGCAAAAGATGAAAGCCAGCGTGCGGCGATTATCGCCGAGCTGACGCGCATTCCCGGTATCCACCATGTGCTGGCGGTAGAAGATCGTCCGTATACCGATGTGCATAATATCTTTGAGCAGGTGCTGGAGATGAATCGCGAGCGCATTGAAGGCAAAACCTTCTGCGTGCGCGTTAAGCGCCGCGGGAAGCACGAGTTCAGCTCGCAGGACGTGGAACGCTATGTGGGTGGCGGGCTGAATCAGCACGTGGCCAGCGCCCAGGTGCAGCTCAACCGCCCGGAAGTGACGGTCAATCTTGAAATTGAAGATGACAAGCTGGTGCTGGTGACCGCACGTTACGAAGGCATCGGCGGCTATCCGATCGGTACTCAGGAGGATGTGCTGTCGCTGATTTCTGGCGGCTTTGACTCCGGGGTTTCCAGCTATATGCTGATGCGCCGCGGCTGTCGCGTGCACTACTGCTTCTTTAACCTTGGCGGCGCTGCTCATGAGATTGGCGTTCGTCAGGTGGCCCACTATCTGTGGAAGCGCTACGGTAGCTCGCACCGCGTGCGCTTTGTCGCTATCGACTTTGAGCCGGTGGTGGGTGAGATTCTGGAAAAAGTGGATGACGGCCAGATGGGCGTGGTGCTGAAGCGTATGATGGTGCGTGCCGCGTCACAAATTGCTGAGCGCTACGGCGTGCAGGCACTGGTGACAGGCGAAGCGCTGGGGCAGGTCTCCAGCCAGACGCTGACTAACCTGCGCCTGATCGACAATGCCAGCGATACCCTGATCCTGCGCCCGCTAATCTCCCACGATAAAGAGCACATTATTAAGATTGCGCGTGAGATTGGCACCGAAGATTTTGCCCGCACCATGCCGGAATACTGCGGCGTGATCTCAAAAAGCCCGACCGTGAAAGCGGTGAAGGCGAAAATTGAGGCCGAAGAGCAGAACTTTGATTTCTCTATTCTCGACCGCATGGTTGAGCAGACAACTAACGTGGATATCCGCGAGATTGCAGAGAAAACCGAAGAGGAAGTGGTGGAAGTCGAAACGGTGGCTTCGTTTGCGGAAAACGATGTGGTGCTGGATATTCGCTCGAACGACGAGCAGGAAGCCCGCCCGCTGAGCGTAGACGGCGTCGAGGTTAAATCCCTGCCGTTTTACAAGCTGGGTACGCAGTTTGGCGACCTCGATCAGAGCAAAACCTGGCTGCTGTACTGTGAGCGTGGTGTGATGAGCCGCCTGCAGGCACTCTATCTGCACGAGCAGGGCTTCAAAAACGTCAAGGTTTATCGCCCATAACCTGTAGGGGCGGACCTTTTTTCGGTCCGCCCGTATGCAAATCCGGCCTCGCGCCATTAATCGCGATAATCGTAAATTCCCGCCGCCAGCACCATCTGTTCAGCCACTTCACGCGCTTTCTCTTTCCCTGCCACTAAATCAATCAGCTTCAGTGCGAAATCGATCGCCGTGCCCGGCCCCTGGCTGGTCAGCAGATTGACGCGGCGGTCCCATACCACGCGGCGGTCCATCCACTTCTCTTCCGGAATGGTCTCTTTCAGAGCCGGAAAGCCGGTCATATTGCCGACCGGGAACAGATTGTGGGGGATCAGTACGGTGCCGGGCGCAGCGCAGATCGCGGCAACAATGCGTCCTGCCAGGTTGAACTGGCGCACGGTCTCCACCAGCAGCGGGCTGTCGCGAAAACACTCGGCGCCTTTGAGGCCACCGGGCAGCACGATGGCGGCGTAGTCATCGTCGGCAACTTCAACCAGCGGCGCGTCGGCCAGCAGGCGCACGCCGCGTGAACAGACGATTTCGCAGCTGCCGTCATCGGCAACGCTGGCGGTGACCACCCTCAGCCCGGCACGGACCAGCAAATCGATGGTGGTGACGGCCTCTGTCTCTTCACTGCCAGGTGCCAGGCAAACCAGAACCGATGGATTCGCGGTCATAATCATGTTCCTTTCGTTTAATAAATTCATAAAGACGGTTGTTTTCCGGCGTGGCGATGCCCTGAGCACGGGCGCGGCGGATGACGTAGCCGTTGATATAGTCGATTTCGCTGCGGCGCTGGGCGCGGATATCCTGCAGCATTGACGAGGTATTACCCGCGGTGGTGCGAATGACTTCCAGGACATAGTCGACCAGCCATTCGCGTGAAATATGCTGACCTTCACGCTCCATCACGCTGGCGACTTCGTCGCACAGCGCCTCAATCTCCGCACGCCTGTGCGCCAGCTCGCCGTTGGTGCAGTTGTACAGCACTGTGAGCGGGTTTATCACGCAGTTAACCGCCAGCTTCTGCCACGCGGCGGAAGCCACGTTGTTATGCCACGCAACGTCGGGCAGGGCGAGATGCAGCATTTCTGCCAGATCGCTCATCGCTTCGCTCGCGGGCGATGTTGGGCCAATATGAGTAATGCCGGAAGCAACATGGACGATCACCGTGCCGTCGCGCTTAGCCGCATGCGTGGTCACGCCGCGCAGCAGCGGCTGGGGCAGGCCTCTCAACTCATCCAACGTACCCATACCGTTGTGCAGCAGCAGCACTGGGCAATTTTCCGGCAGAATAGCCTGCAGGTTTTTAACCGATTCAGAAACCTGCCAGGCTTTCAGCGTCACAATCAGCAGTTCGCTGGCGGCGAGAAAAGCCGGATCGTTGGCAATAAAGGTTTTGTTGACGGTGTGACCGTCAAGGTCAACCACATTCACCGAGCAGTAGGGTTGCGGAACCCGCAGCCAGCCCTGTACCTCGTGTCCCTGTTTATCAAGAGCAGCCAGCCAGATCTGCCCTAAAGCGCCGCATCCGAGTACGGTAATTTTCATTGTTCCTCCCGCGTGCGGGTTATGTTCATTGCCGTGCAGCCCGCCTGCTCATTATTATAGCTATCAGCGCCTGTCATTTTATTTACCCGCGGCAAGCAGGTATTATGCCTGTCACTTTAGTATCAGGAGAATAGATCATGCCATCTTTCGATATCGTTTCTGAAATTGATATGCAGGAAGTGCGTAACGCAGTAGATACTGCTAACCGTGAAATCGCTACCCGCTTTGACTTTCGCGGCGTGGAAGCCAGCTTTGAGCTGAATGATAAGAACGAATCCATCAAGGTGCTGAGCGAATCTGATTTTCAGGTTAAGCAGCTGGTGGACATTCTGCGCGAGAAGCTGCTGAAGCGTGGCATCGAAGGTGCAGCGCTTGATGTGCCGGAGCAGATCGTCCACAGCGGTAAAAGCTGGAGCGTCGAAGCCAAAATGAAAAAAGGCATCGAATCTGACATCGCTAAAAAGCTGGTGAAGCAGATTAAAGACAGCAAAGTGAAGGTGCAGACGCAGATTCAGGGTGATGAACTGCGCGTCACCGGTAAATCACGTGATGATTTGCAGAGTGCGATGGCGATTGTGCGCAAAGCCGATCTGGGCCAGCCGTTCCAGTTCAAGAACTTCCGCGACTAACTTCCAGGGGCCGGTTGGAAAACCATCGGCCCCTGCTTTCTCCCCGCCTGTTAATTAAGCTGCTGTCGCGATGAGTTTCTCAATCTCGGCACGGTTGGTCACTTTGCTGTCGATTTTGATGTAGGCACTTTTCTCTTCCGCCACGATAAACACCGCGGAAACGCCTGGCTGAGCCTTCAGCTGGCGCTCCAGCTCGCTTTTATCCAGCGAACTTCCTTCCAAAGTAACGCGCAGGCTGCTGACGTATGGCGGTTCCTGCATGGTCAGACTCACCAGCAGCCAGACGAACGCCACCAGCGCCCCGACCAGGAACACGCTTTGTGCATCGATATGACCATATACCCAGCCGCCCATGCTGCCGCCAATGGCCACCCCAAGGAACTGGCTGGTGGAGTAGAGACCCATCGCCGTCCCTTTGTAGCCCGGAGGGGACTCTTTACTGACCAGCGAGGGCAGGATGGCTTCCATCAGGTTAAAGCCAATAAAGAACAGCTGAACGCCAATCACCAGCGTCCAGAAATGGTTACCTGCGCCCCACAGCACCACTTCAGCCACCAGCACCAGCGCCACGCAGCCGACAAATACCCGCTTCATGCGGCGTTTCACTTCGGCGTAGATGATAAACGGCAGTACGGCGGCGAAGGCCACCAGCATAGTGACCAGATAGACTTTCCAGTGCTCGGCGGCGGGCAGGCCGGCCTGCTCAAACTGGCCGGGCAGGGCAACGAAGCTCGACATCAGCAGGATGTGCAGGCAGAGAATACCGATATTGAGTTTGACCAGACGGCTGTTGGCCAGCACGTCACGAATAGTGCCTTTTACAATGCCGGATTCGCGGTTCAGCACGTGGTTGGAGGCAGAGGGAACCACCAGCAGCGTGATAACAATACCCGCAGTTGCCAGCAGGGCAATCATCCAGAACAGCGCATGCAGGCCAAGCGCGTTGGTGATAATCGGGCCAAGAACCATGGCAATCGCGAAGGTAATCCCGAAGCTGATGCCGATAAACGCCATCGCTTTGGTGCGGTTCTGCTCGCGCGTCAGGTCGGACAGCAGCGCCATCACGGCAGCGGCAATGGCGCCGGATCCCTGCAGTGCGCGGCCAAGGATCACCCCCCAGATAGAGGTGGTCATCGCGGCAATCACGCTGCCAATAACAAAGATCAGCAGGCCGCCAACGATGAGCGGCTTACGACCTATGCGGTCGGACAGCAGCCCGAATGGAATTTGAAAGATGGCCTGGGCTAAGCCGTAGATACCAATAGCCAGTCCGATCAGTGCTTCACTTGCTCCCTGCAATGCCATGCCATAAGTGGTGAGAACGGGTAATACCATAAACATTCCCAGCATGCGCAGGGAAAAGACCGTTCCTAAACCCCATGTCGCACGCAGCTCGACCGGGGTCATTTTATTATCGTTCATTACTACCTCAATGCGGGGATACCCTTCATCTGGAAATCTTTGGGGTAATTTTTGTCTATTTTAAGTGGCAGGAGAGGGCGGGTAAAACATTACTTTTTAAGCAGTGGTAACAAAAAGAAAGGGCGCGAAATCGCGCCCTTAGTAGTGATGGTTCGTGCTGTTATCTGACCATCGTCAGCAGGTCTTTTGACGCTGGGGTCATAAAGTCGATGGACATCATCACGCTAAGCGCAGTGATGGCCACAATCGAGAACACAAACAGCTTACGCGCCCAGACACGATCGTTCTGAGTTTTGTAACCTGACAGTGCCATCCCCAGCCACCAGACACTCACGGCGGCTGCCACGACCAGATATTTGTAGCCCGCATAACCCACCAGCGTCAGCATCAGCGTGGCAACCATAAACGCCAGGATATAGAGCGTAATATGGTTTTTCGCCACCGAGATACCTTTCACCACTGGCAGAACCGGGATGTTAGCTGCCTGGTAATCTTTAAAGCGGAAGATGGCAATCGCATAAGAATGCGGCATCTGCCACAGGCTAAAGATAGCCAGCAGGATCAACGCACCAGCATCAAACTGGTTGGTCACGGCACAGTAGCCAATGACCGGCGGCGCAGCGCCGGACAGGCTACCAATCAGCGTGCCGTATACGGAGTTGCGCTTCATGTACAGGCTGTAGACGCCGACATAAACCACAAAGCCCATCACCGCCAGCCACATCGCCAGCGGATTTGCTCCGAAATACAACAGCGCGAAGCCAGCAATACCCAGAACGGTTGCATAAACCAGGCTTAATTTCGGAGAGATAAGGCCTTTTACCAGCACCCGATTCTTGGTCCTCTCCATTTTTTTGTCGATATCACGGTCGATAAAGTTGTTATAAACACAACCCGATGCGACCACCAGCGAAACACCGACTAAGGTGGAGACAAACAGGGCATAGTCAATGCTGCCTTTCGAAGCCAGCAGAAATCCCCCGATGACAGAAATTAAATTTCCGAAAATAATTCCTGGTTTTGTTACTTGCAGGTATTGCTTAATCATCACAGTAGCTCGGTTAGTGGCTCATCATGTTGTAGTTGAGGTTCCACATGATCCATAGCGAGCCGACAACAACAATCAGGATGATAAGTGCTGCAAACACGATAGCAATCAGGTTCCAGCCCCCCTCGGACTTGCTGTCCAGGTGCAGGAAGTACACCAGGTGCACCAGCACCTGGACTACGGCACATACCAGAACCACAGCAAGGATAGTGGCTTTAGAAGCGCCACCGTCCATCACCATCCAGAATGGGATACCGGTCAGAATGATCGACAGGATAAAGCCGATCATATAAGACTTCACGCTACCATGAGAAGCGCCATGTTCAGTTGCAGGATGGCTCATTACATAACCCCCATCAGGTAAACAATGGTGAATACGCAGATCCAAACCACATCCAGGAAGTGCCAGAACAGGCTGAGGCACATGATACGGGTACGGTTAGTTGCGTTAAGTCCACGAGTGGCAATCTGATACATCAGCACCAGCATCCAGATCAGACCAGACGTCACGTGCAGACCGTGAGTTCCTACCAGCGTAAAGAAGGCAGACAGGAAGCCACTACGGTCAGGGCCGAAACCTTCTTTAATCAGGTGATGGAATTCATAGATCTCCATACCGATGAAGCCCAGGCCGAACAGGAACGTCATCGCCAACCAGCCGATAACTGCACCTTTCTGCTCTTTGTTCATGTTGATAACTGCAAAACCATAGGTAATGGAGCTCAACAGAAGCAGGGCGGTTTCCACCAGGACGAACGGCAGTTCAAAGATATCTTTCCCTGCCGGGCCACCCGCGGTGTTGTTTACCATCACACCATAGGTCGCAAACAGCGTTGCGAAGATGATGCAGTCACTCATCAGGTAGATCCAGAAGCCGAAGACTTTATTGGCTCCTGCATCGTGATGCCCATGCTCCGCATGGGCGTCGTGGTGTTTAGTCACAGTTTCAGTCGACATTTTTCAGACCTGCTTTGCTAATTTCGTCAAAGTGCTGATTCTCGATTTTTTGAATCTCAGCAACAGGAACGTAGTAATCCACGTCTTCGTCAAAGCTCTTGACGATCCAGGACACGATCATGCCCAGGAATGACAGGCCTACCAGCCACCAGATATGCCAGATCGCTGCAAAACCAAAGAGTACGCTGAAGAAACCAATTACCACACCAGCGCCGCTGTTCTTCGGCATATGAATTTCTTCATAGTGAGCCGGCTGCTTATACGCTTCGCCTTTTTCCTTCATTTCCCAGAACGCATCGCGCTCGTGAATTTCAGGTACTACAGCAAAGTTATAGAACGGCGGTGGTGAAGAGGTTGCCCACTCCAGAGTACGCGCACCCCACGGGTCACCGGTCAGGTCACGCAGCTGTTCACGGTCACGGACCGAAACGTAGAACTGGGTAATCTGGCAGATAACACCACAGGCGATCAGGCCAGCACCGCATGCCGCAACAACCAGCATCGGGTGGAACTGTGGATCGATATCCTGACTAATACGACGGGTCATACCCATGAAGCCCAGTACGTACAGCGGCATAAAGGCAACGAAGAAGCCGATAATCCAGAACCAGAACGCACGGATACCCCAGGTTTCATTCAGCTTGAAGCCGAATGCTTTCGGGAACCAGTAAGTCACACCAGCAAAGCAACCGAATACAACACCACCGATAATCACGTTATGGAAGTGAGCAATCAGGAACAGACTGTTGTGCAGCACGAAGTCTGCACCTGGCACGGCCAGCAGAACCCCGGTCATACCACCTACAGAGAAGGTCACCAGGAAGCCAATGGTCCACAGCATGCAGGAGTGCATCTGAATGCGACCCTGATACATGGTGAACAGCCAGTTAAAGATTTTAACCCCGGTAGGAATGGCGATGATCATCGTCATAATACCGAAGAAGGCGTTGACGTTGGCACCCGCACCCATGGTGAAGAAGTGGTGCAGCCACACGATGAAGGACAGTACGGTAATAACCACCGTTGCCCACACCAGTGAGGTGTAACCAAACAGACGCTTTTTCGAGAAGGTAGCAACAACTTCTGAGAACACACCGAAGACCGGCAGAACCAGAATGTAAACTTCCGGATGACCCCAAACCCAAATCAGGTTGACGTACATCATCATGTTGCCGCCCATATCATTGGTAAAGAAATGGAAACCAAGATAACGGTCAAGGGTCAGCAGAGCCAACGTCACGGTCAGAACCGGGAACGCAGCGATGATCAGCACGTTAGTACACAGGGAAGCCCAGGTGAACACCGGCATTTTGAACATAGTCATGCCAGGCGCACGCATCTTCATGATGGTCACGAAGAAGTTGATACCTGTCAGGGTCGTACCAATACCGGAGAGCTGTAGACTCCATATCCAGTAGTCAACACCGACCCCCGGACTGTATTCCGCCCCCGAAAGTGGTGGATAAGCCAGCCAGCCGGTCTGAGCGAATTCGCCCACGCCCAGTGACAGGTTAACCAGCACCACACCGACAGCCGTGAACCAGAAGCTCAGGTTGTTCAGGAACGGGAAGGCCACGTCGCGTGCGCCGATCTGCAGAGGAACAGCGATGTTCATCAGACCAACAACAAACGGCATCGCTACGAAGAAGATCATAATCACGCCGTGGGCAGTGAAGATCTGGTCGTAGTGGTGCGGTGGCAGAATGCCAGCTTCACCCGCAGAAGCGAGTACCTGCTGAGTACGCATCATTACTGCATCGGCAAAGCCGCGCAGCAGCATGACGAAAGCCATGATGATGTACATGATACCGAGTTTTTTATGGTCAACTGAGGTCAGCCACTCGGTCCACAGGTATTTCCACTTACCGAAGTAAGTCAGAGCGGCGACAAGCGCCAAACCGCCCAGGATGATAGCGGCAACCGTAACCATGATAATAGGTTCATGATACGGCACTGCATCCAGTGTTAATTTTCCTAACATCGTATTATTCCTCGGCTCCCGCTTTAGCGGTGTTGCTCATATCCATGCCTTCATGGCCTTCGCCGTGTGACATGTCCATGCTTCCGCCGTGATTCATCTTGAACTGACCAATGATGTCCTGGAACAGTTCAGGTTTAACACTTGAGAAGAATTCAACCGGGTGATTTTCGCTAGGCGCTGCCAGCTTTTTAAAATCATCCATCGTAGTGAGGGTATCTGGAGACTGCTTAGCTTTGGCAACCCACTGATCGAAAGTCGCTTCGTCAGGGGTAGCAATCGCCTTAAACTTCATACCAGAGAAACCACGACCACTGAAGTTGGAGGAGATACCGTCAAAAGTGCCGGCTTCATTCGCAATCAGATGCAGTTTAGTTTGCATGCCCGCCATAGCGTAAATCTGGCTACCGAGGGTTGGAATAAAGAAGGAGTTCATTACGGTGTTTGAAGTAATCTTGAAGCTGACCGGGCGGTTAGCCGGGAAAGCAATCTGGTTCACGGTAGCGATACCCTGCTCTGGGTAAATGAACAACCATTTCCAGTCAAGTGACACAACTTCAATCACTACAGGCTTAGCATCCGACGCCAGTGGCTTGCTCGGTTCCAGCGCGTGGGTTGATTTCCACGTCAGAATACCAAGGAAGACAATGATCAAGATCGGCACAGTCCAGACCACGGCTTCCACTTTGTTCGAGTGGGACCAGTTAGGGCTGTATTTTGCATTGGTGTTCGATGCCCGATATTTCCAGGCGAACACGATGGCCATTAAGACTGCCGGAATAACGACGATCATCATCAGGCCAAAGGCCGTCAAAATCAGCGAGCGTTGCTCCATTGCAACCTGTCCTTTGGGACTTAATAACGCACTATCACAACCACTTAACAAAACCATGCTTGCGATTAATGACAAAATCCCCAAACTTTTATTGTATTTCCTGAGTCTCATTTAACGACCTCAATGACAAGGGCTCTATTGTCGTTTAAGTGTGGCGGCATTTTACGGGAAGGTTTCAGTACTGTAAACCTGCAACAGGTTGTGTCAGCGGCGTGTTGACACCTTTTGCAAACGCTGTCACATATGTTGCCGGAGGTGACAAAATATGAATGCTGGCAAAGGGTTGGCGCTAATATAACAAAATCCGATGAAAAAAACCCTACAGAAATTGTATCTGCTATAACCAGCCATTCAATGCACCAATTATTTAACAAAAACGCATCATTTAAGCGATATAAATTAACTTAAAATAATTACTCACCGGGTTTTAATACCTCAAAATGACAGGCCGGATGAGCGCGATTTTTTTTTGAGCGAATTAATAAATAGGCAAAATAATATTCGGGCGAAGCTATCAGTATCGCTGATGGGTTTCCGCTGGGCTGGCGCCCGGATGGCCAACGGCCGATCCGGGTTTGTTAACTCATTGTTGTACGGATAATTTTATTAACATTCTCGCTTCAGGCAAAAAACGCTACAAATTTAACCGTCTGTGCGTTTTACGCAGGGAGAGGAAGTCAAGCAGGGTCCCACAGACAATGCCCGCCAGCAACAGCGCGATCCCGCCTTCAAACAGAGCAGAACTGATGCCCTGTAACGTCAGCCAGCCCAGTGCATTTACCGCCAGCGTCAGCAGCCACGCGATCAGCAGCGCGCAGCCGGCGATCAGCCCGCGCACCGCCCAGCGATACCCTGAAGGGTAGTCTGTGCGTGGCAGAAAATCAGCATTATTCTGCGCATATTCCAGCGTGGTTCGGCACCCGAGCAGCAGTAACAGACCGGGTAGCGCAGCGATCACCGAGAATGCATAGAAGGTAGGCCAGCCCCAGCTTTCAACAAACCATCCTGCCACCGGCCCGACATAGACCCGCCCGACGGCAGAGAGGGCAGAGAGCAGCGCGAACTGGGTGGCGGAAAATGACTTATTGCACAGCGTCATCAGTAAAGCGACAAAGGCCGCCGTGCCCATTCCGCCGCACAGGTTTTCAACAAACACCGCGACAGCCATGCTGTAGAGATGTTTGTCGGTGACTGAAAGTACCCAATAACCGAGGTTAGAAACTGCCTGAAAAATGCCAAACAGCAGCAGGGCACGGAACAGGCTGAGCCGCTGCATCAGCACGCCGCCTGCCAGTGCGCCAATAATGGTCGCGATCAGCCCCAGCGTTTTATTCACCAGCCCAACGTCGCCGGCATCAAAGCCAACGCCGCGGATCAGGAAGATAGTCGTCAGGCTGGCCGCAAAGGCATCCCCGAGCTTGTAGAGCACAATCAGCGACAGGATAAGCCACGCATTATTACGGTTAAAGAAGTCGCGCAGGGGAGCAATGACCGCTTCTTCCAGCGTGTTAGGCCGGGCAATGCTGCTGTCTGGCTCTTTCGCCAGCAGCGTGGCAATCACGCCGGGCACCATCATCGCTGCCATCAGCCACCAGATCGCCTGCCAGCCGAGGTAACGGTCTGCCAGCCACAACGCCAGACCGCCAGAAACCAGCATCGCCAGCCGGTAGCCCAGCACGCTGATGGCCGCACCGTTACCGCGTTCAGCAGCGGAGAGCACGTCGGTTTTCCATGCATCAAAAACGATATCCTGGGAGGCCGAGCAGAACGCCACCAGCACCGCCAGCGCAGCCAGCATGGTCAGGTCACGTGAGGGCTGCATAAAGCCCATCAGCGCAATGCCGATAATCAGCAGCAGCTGCGTGAGTAATAGCCATCCACGCCTGCGCCCGAGAAACGGCGGCGTGTAGCGGTCCATCAGCGGGGACCAGAGGAACTTAAAGACATAGGCCTGACCGACCAGTGAAAAGAAGCCGATGGTTTTGATATCGACATTTTCCACCGCCATCCACGCCTGCAGCGTACCGGATGTCAGAGCCAGCGGAAGGCCGGAGGCGAAACCGAGTAATAGAAGGAGGGCAGAATTGCGCCGGGTGAAAATCTGCAGATAGTGATTGGACATACGGACCTTAAATCAGGCCCGGCTTCCTGCCGGGCCAGGGGGGATTAACGCGCGTTCTGCTTAATGAATTCGCTCACGCTGGTATCCTGCGCCATATCAGCAATCACGTCGCCCAGACTCTGGTTCACGACATTAGTGATTTTCTGATTGGTGGCGGAGAAGGCCCCTTCAACGCTGTTAGTCTGACGGTAGTTCTTGACCTGTTTGCTGCCGTTTTTCGCGGTGGCAATGATCGAGATATCCGCTTTGGTCGTAATGCTGTAACGCACGTTGCCCTCGGTGACATCGGCATACAGACCGTTAACCACGATCTGCAGGTCAACCGCGCCGTTAGGGCCGATCATATAACCACGGGCCGTCATTTGTTTTTCCAGCGTTTCCTGCAGCAGGAAGCGCAGGTCGCGTGATGGCGTCAACGTGATGAGCTGGCCGTCGCGGTTTACCTTCGCCAGAGCCTGATCGCTGCGCTGATCGGCCCCGTTGATGCTGACGGTGATGCCCATCAGGCTTGGGTCGCGCTGCGGCAGCTGAATTTTTGGTGCTACATCAAGCGTATTGCTGTTACTCGCACAGCCAGCCAGAATAAATGCGGCCAGCAGAGGGAAAAATAATTTTTTTAACATGCTTATTTTCTCGATAACGTGAGTAGTATTGCTGACAAAACTGCGGTCATCATAACATCGCCAGTAGCCAGTGGAAGCCCTGATAGCGCGTAAATTCATCGCGTTGCGGATTTTTCAGACATCTGAACGCGTGACGCTTTGACCTTCGGAACCGCGTTAGGTTTCTTTGTGCCGTCAGAGTTATCTGCCATGGTGGGAAAAATTCAGTAAAACGGGCCAGTTTTAGCTAAAAACAGACTACGATTTAAAGGGATGGGGCGTAGTTCTCTGCATCAGAGGAGTTCAGGTATGATCCGCGAACAAATAGAAGAAAAGTTACGTACGGCGTTTTCGCCGGTGCACCTTGAAGTGCATGATGAAAGCTACCGCCATAACGTGCCGGCGGGTGCAGAGAGTCATTTCAAAGTTGTGATCGTTAGCGACAGCTTTGTCGATCAGCGTTTCCTCACGCGGCATCGCGCTATTTATGGCGTGTTGTCTGAGGAGCTGGCGGGCAGCGTGCATGCACTGGCATTACACAGCTACACCTTGAAGGAGTGGGAGGGGTTACAGGATACCGTACCCGCCTCACCGAACTGCCGTGGCGCCGGAACCCTGGCGTAAATTAAGCGCACTCACAGAAAACGGCCTACGGGCCGTTTTTTCATTTATAGCCGCCAAAACCCCTTGTCCTCAGTATTATCTGACGCAATATCGACAAAAAGGGTAAAAGTAGCGCGATTTGGAGGGGCGTGTAGCCTCGACTCGCTTAGACGTTGTCGCTATAATGCTGCGTCTATTTTTCCGGAATGTCTTCGGGACGCTTCTGTTAACAGGGAATGCGGTTCTGGCACCAGAAGCCGTCCCGGTTCTTAGACGCCGCCTGTGTTCACCACTGGCGGCGTCTGAAGTTGACCGAGCACGTGATTTTTTGAGGTAATAAGATGCAAGTTTCAGTAGAAACAACTCAGGGCCTGGGCCGTCGCGTAACGATTACCGTTGATAAAGATGTGATCGAGAACGCGGTGAAAAGTGAGCTGGTCAGCGTAGCTAAGAAAGTGCGCATCGACGGTTTCCGCAAAGGAAAAGTGCCGATGAGCGTAGTGACACAGCGTTACGGTGCTTCCGTTCGCCAGGATGTTCTGGGCGATCTGATGCAGCGCAACTTTGTTGACGCGATCATCAATGAAAAAATCAATCCGGCTGGCGCACCTCAGTATGTGCCGGGCGAATACAAAATCGGCGAAGACTTCACTTTCTCTGCAGAGTTCGAAGTTTATCCGGAAGTTGAGCTGAAAGGTCTGGACGCAATCGAAGTTGAAAAACCGGTTGTTGAAGTGACTGATGCTGACGTTGACACCATGCTGGACACCCTGCGCAAGCAGCAGGCCACCTGGAAAGAAACCGACGCAGCAGCGACAGCTGAAGACCGCGCAACCATCGATTTCTCCGGTTCTGTAGACGGTGAAGAGTTCGAAGGCGGCAAAGCGTCTGACTTCGTACTGGCGATGGGCCAGGGTCGTATGATCCCAGGCTTCGAAGAGGGTGTTGTTGGCCACAAAGCGGGCGAAACCTTCACTATCGACGTCAACTTCCCGGAAGATTACCACGCTGAAAACCTGAAAGGGAAAGCAGCGAAGTTTGAAATCGTGCTGAAGAAAGTTGAAGAGCGTGAGCTGCCAGAATTCACCGAAGAGTTCATCAAACGCTTTGGCGTTGAAGATGGTTCTGTCGACGGTCTGCGTGCAGAAGTGCGTAAAAACATGCAGCGTGAGCTGAAAGGCGCCGTGCGTAACCGCGTGAAGACTCAGGCAATCGATGGTCTGGTGAAAGCGAACGACATTGACGTTCCCGCTGCACTGATCGACGGTGAAATCGACGTGCTGAAGCGCCAGGCTGCACAGCGCTTTGGCGGCAACGAAGCGCAGGCACTTGAGCTGCCACGCGAGCTGTTCGAAGAGCAGGCAAAACGCCGCGTAGTTGTTGGCCTGCTGTTGGGTGAAGTGATTCGTACCCACGAGCTGAAAGCTGACGAAGAGCGCGTGAAAACGATGATCGAAGAGATGGCTTCTGCTTACGAAGATCCATCAGAAGTCATCGAGTTCTACAGCAAGAACAACGAGCTGATGAACAACATGCGTAATGTCGCGCTGGAAGAGCAGGCTGTTGAAGCCGTGCTGGAAAAAGCGAAAGTGACTGAAAAAGCCACTAACTTCCAGGAACTGATGAACCAGAGCCAGCCGGCCTGATTATCAAATCTGTAAGTTGACGTGAAGCCCGCAACCTCCCGGTTGCGGGCTTTTGTCATTTATAGGGAAAAATCCGACTACTTTTAACGGTTGTTTGCTCATTTAATCTGCAAATTATCGCGTAAGCTACTTTTCCTGGTTAGCAGTTGATAAAAACGTTGTTATGCTTGAAATAGCAGGGGATCATCCCCAAATCGTAACCACGAAGTCACCAGCCCGATAACTGTCCGGGCGGCATCGGGTGTAAGGCCTGGAATCATAGTGTTCCTGATCGCTCTCAAGTAATATCACTACAGAGTGTTGCCAAATGAAATTTATCCAGGAGACGATAATGTCATACAGCGGCGAACGTGAACTAACTGCACCTCAGATGGCTTTAGTGCCAATGGTGGTTGAACAAACTTCTCGCGGAGAGCGTTCATACGACATCTACTCGCGCCTGCTGAAAGAGCGCATTATTTTCCTGACTGGCCAGGTTGAAGACCACATGGCCAACCTGATCGTCGCACAGATGCTGTTTCTGGAAGCGGAGAATCCAGAAAAAGACATCCACCTGTATATTAACTCTCCTGGTGGCGTGATCACCGCAGGGATGTCGATTTACGACACCATGCAGTTTATTAAACCTGATGTCAGCACCATCTGTATGGGCCAGGCTTGCTCCATGGGAGCATTTCTGCTGACCGCAGGGGCGAAAGGTAAGCGTTACTGCCTGCCAAATTCACGCGTGATGATCCACCAGCCACTGGGCGGTTTCCAGGGCCAGGCATCTGATATTGATATCCATGCGCGTGAAATTATCAAAACCAAGCACATGATGAATGAACTCATGGCGAAACATACGGGTCAGACGATTGAAACGATCGAGCGCGATACCAATCGCGACCGTTTCCTGTCGGCGAGCGAATCCGTAGAGTACGGCTTAGTGGATTCCGTGTTGTCCCAGCGTAACTGATTAACATGTTGTTGTGACATAGTGCCGTTGCCTCTGCAGGCCGTTCAGGTGGCGGCCTGCGAAGCTGACCCCAAGTGGGAAGGTGAGTGTGACAATGAGGGGAAAGTAAATGACCGATAAACGCAAAGACGGTTCAGGGAAGCTGCTGTACTGCTCTTTTTGCGGCAAAAGCCAGCATGAAGTGCGTAAGCTGATTGCCGGCCCGTCAGTGTATGTCTGCGATGAATGCGTCGACTTATGTAACGACATCATCCGCGAAGAGATTAAAGAGGTTGCGCCGCACCGCGATCGCAACTCGCTGCCTACGCCGCATGAGATCCGCCACCACCTTGACGATTACGTTATCGGCCAGGAGCGGGCGAAAAAGGTGCTGTCGGTGGCGGTGTATAACCACTACAAGCGCCTGCGCAACGGCGACACCAGCAACGGTATCGAGCTGGGCAAAAGTAACATTCTGCTGATCGGCCCGACCGGTAGCGGTAAAACCCTGCTGGCGGAAACGCTGGCGCGCCTGCTGGACGTGCCGTTCACCATGGCGGATGCCACCACGCTGACCGAAGCGGGTTACGTGGGCGAAGATGTGGAAAACATCATTCAGAAGCTGCTGCAGAAGTGCGACTACGACGTGCAGAAAGCGCAGCGCGGCATTGTTTACATCGATGAAATTGACAAGATTTCGCGTAAATCTGACAACCCGTCGATTACCCGCGATGTCTCCGGCGAAGGCGTACAGCAGGCGCTGCTGAAGCTGATCGAAGGCACGGTGGCGGCGGTTCCTCCGCAGGGCGGGCGTAAGCATCCGCAGCAGGAGTTTTTACAGGTTGATACCTCGAAAATTCTGTTTATCTGCGGCGGGGCGTTTGCCGGCCTGGACAAAGTGGTGTCGCAGCGCGTGGATACCGGCACCGGGATTGGCTTTGGCGCCTCGGTGAAGGGCAAGTCAGAGAAAGCCACCGAAGGCGAGCTGCTGGCGCAGGTGGAGCCGGAAGATTTGATCAAGTTTGGTCTGATCCCGGAGTTCATCGGCCGTCTGCCGGTGGTGGCAACGCTGACCGAGCTGAGTGAAGACGCGCTGATCCAGATCCTGCGCGAGCCGAAAAACGCGCTGACCAAGCAGTACCAGGCGCTGTTTAACCTGGAAGGCGTGGAGCTGGAGTTCCGTGAGGATGCGCTGACGGCGATTGCTAAGAAAGCGATGTCGCGCAAAACCGGCGCGCGCGGCCTGCGTTCAATCGTGGAAGCGGCACTGCTGAATACCATGTACGATCTGCCGTCGCTGGACGACGTCGAGAAAGTGGTGGTGGATGCTCAGGTTATCGAAGGTGATAGTGAGCCTAAGGTGATCTACGGTCAGCACGAAACCCAGCAGGCTTCCGGCGAATAAGCGGCGAGCGAGGCAAATAAAAACGGCCCGTATAAACATACGGGCCGTTTTTTTATCCCCGGAGCACGTAAATCAGGCTTCCAGTTCATCCCAGCTACTGACCACGTGAGTAGCAATACCGTAATCAACGGCCTGCTGCGGACTCATCCAGTAGTTGCTGTCGGTGTCTTTCTCGACTTTCTCCAGCGGCTGACCGGTTGCATTGCTGATCAGCTTATTAATACGCTCACGGGCGCGCAGCAGCTCTTTGGCCTCGATTTCAATGTCTGAAACCTTACCGCGCACGCCGCCCAACGGCTGGTGGATCATAAAGCGAGTATTAGGCAGCGAGTAACGGTCATTTTTCTCGGCAGCAAGGAAGATGGTGATCCCAGCGCTGGCGACCCAGCCGGTACCGATAACCATCACTTTCGGCTTAACGAATTTGATCATGTCGTGGATGGTATCACCCGCTTCGACGTGACCGCCCTGGCTGTTGATGAACAGCTTGATCGGCTCATCGCCCATTTCCTGCAGGATCAGCAGCTGAGCGGTAACTTTCTCGGCAAGTGCCTGATTAATCTCACCGGAAATGATAATAGAGCGTGACTGCAGCAGTTTATTGACTGCCAGCGCTGAACTCTTCTCTTCCTGGCCGGTTTCTTCTTTCTCTGGCTCTTGCGGCATGTTTACACTCCATCGGATTATCATAAGTGACCAGAGTTTAGCATAATCCAATTATCAGCTAAATCAACAGTAACATTGACCCCTATTTCTTATCTAAAACAGCATGTTAAATCGAAATCTGGCATCATGTTCAGCCGCTTGCTCACTTTTAGTACAGTCGCGCTCTGCGCACTATCCTGTGCACCTTTAACCCGGTGTTATGGAGTTTTACTGCCATTGGTCGGGGGAAATGGGCTATATTAAGGGCTGATACGCATAAATGAGACAGCCCACTTCAGGTCTGTTGATAAGGCATGAGGTTAACTGATGACAGAGAAGCGCAAAGACGGTTCAGGGAAGCTGCTGTACTGCTCTTTTTGCGGCAAAAGCCAGCATGAAGTGCGTAAGCTGATTGCCGGCCCGTCAGTCTATATCTGCGATGAATGCGTCGACTTATGTAACGACATCATCCGTGAAGAGATTAAAGAGGTTGCGCCGCACCGTGAGCGTAACTCCCTGCCTACGCCGCATGAGATCCGCCACCACCTTGACGATTACGTTATCGGCCAGGAGCGGGCGAAAAAGGTGCTGTCGGTGGCGGTGTATAACCACTACAAGCGCCTGCGTAACGGCGACACCAGCAACGGTATCGAGCTGGGCAAAAGTAACATTCTGCTGATCGGCCCGACCGGTAGCGGTAAAACCCTGCTGGCGGAAACGCTGGCGCGCCTGCTGGACGTGCCGTTTACCATGGCGGATGCCACCACGCTGACCGAAGCGGGTTATGTGGGCGAGGATGTGGAAAACATCATTCAGAAGCTGCTGCAGAAGTGCGACTACGACGTGCAGAAAGCGCAGCGCGGCATTGTTTACATCGATGAAATTGACAAGATTTCGCGTAAATCTGACAACCCGTCGATTACCCGCGATGTCTCCGGCGAAGGCGTGCAGCAGGCGCTGCTGAAGCTGATCGAAGGCACGGTGGCGGCGGTTCCTCCGCAGGGCGGGCGTAAGCATCCGCAGCAGGAGTTTTTACAGGTTGATACCTCGAAAATTCTGTTTATCTGCGGCGGGGCGTTTGCCGGCCTGGACAAAGTGGTGTCGCAGCGCGTGGATACCGGCACCGGGATTGGCTTTGGCGCCTCGGTTAAGGGCAAGTCAGAGAAAGCCACCGAAGGCGAGCTGCTGGCGCAGGTGGAGCCGGAAGATTTGATCAAGTTTGGTCTGATCCCGGAGTTCATCGGCCGTCTGCCGGTGGTGGCGACGCTGACCGAGCTGAGTGAAGACGCGCTGATCCAGATCCTGCGCGAGCCGAAAAACGCGCTGACCAAGCAGTATCAGGCGCTGTTTAATCTGGAAGGCGTGGAGCTGGAGTTCCGTGATGAAGCGCTGACGGCGATCGCTAAAAAGGCGATGTCGCGCAAAACCGGCGCGCGCGGCCTGCGTTCAATCGTGGAAGGCGCGCTGCTGGACACCATGTACGATCTGCCGTCGATTGACGACGTCGAGAAGGTGGTAATTGATGAATCGGTGATCGCCGGTGAAAGCCAGCCGATGTTGATTTATGGAAAACCGGAAGCGCAGCAGGCATCTGGCGAATAAATAACCAAATCAATCCAGTCAGTTATCTTAAAAGGGGGAAAATGTTCCCCCTTTTGCTTTTCTCGTTACCCCAACATTGAATCTATTCCGTTCATCCCCATATACTCAGATACCTGTGGGTCAAACTGCACTTTTTCTGGATGATGTGGTTCCCCTTACCCTGGCGGAAATTAAACTAAGAGAGAGCTCTATGAATCCTGAGCGTTCTGAACGCATTGAAATCCCTGTGTTGCCATTGCGTGACGTAGTGGTTTATCCGCACATGGTCATTCCGTTGTTTGTCGGTCGTGAAAAATCAATTCGCTGCCTCGAAGCCGCCATGGATCATGACAAAAAGATCATGCTGGTCGCTCAGAAAGAAGCTTCAACGGATGAACCTGGCATTAACGATCTCTTCTCAGTCGGGACCGTTGCCTCAATTTTACAGATGCTGAAACTCCCTGATGGCACGGTGAAAGTGCTGGTGGAAGGGTTGCAGCGCGCACATATCACTACGTTATCTGATAACGGCGACCATTTTACCGCCCAGGCAGAGTACCTGGCGTCGCCGGAAATCGAAGAGCGCGAGCAGGAAGTGCTGGTGCGTACGGCGATCAATCAGTTTGAAGGCTACATCAAACTGAACAAGAAGATCCCGCCGGAAGTGCTGACTTCCCTGAACAGCATTGATGACGCTGCACGCCTGGCAGATACCGTTGCGGCGCATATGCCGCTTAAGCTGGCTGATAAGCAGTCCGTTCTGGAAATGTCCGACGTTAACGAGCGTCTGGAATATCTGATGGCGATGATGGAATCGGAAATCGACCTGTTGCAGGTTGAGAAACGTATCCGTAACCGCGTCAAAAAACAGATGGAAAAGAGCCAGCGTGAGTACTATCTGAATGAGCAGATGAAGGCGATTCAGAAAGAACTCGGCGAGATGGACGATGCCCCGGACGAAAACGAAGCGCTGAAGCGCAAAATCGACGCGGCCAAAATGCCGAAAGAAGCGCGCGACAAAACGGAAGCTGAGCTGCAGAAGCTGAAGATGATGTCGCCGATGTCGGCAGAAGCGACCGTCGTGCGCGGCTATATCGACTGGATGGTGCAGGTGCCGTGGAA
Source organism: Erwinia sp. V90_4 (assembly GCF_029967685.1). Lineage (NCBI taxonomy): Bacteria > Pseudomonadati > Pseudomonadota > Gammaproteobacteria > Enterobacterales > Erwiniaceae > Erwinia > Erwinia sp. V90_4. The sequence goes on from NZ_JASCAQ010000052.1 coordinate 162,152, forward strand.
TGCGCGCAGCAAGGTGAAGAAAGACCTGCTGAAAGCACAGGAAACGCTGGATACCGACCACTTCGGCCTTGAGCGTGTGAAAGACCGTATCCTGGAATATTTGGCCGTCCAGAGCCGCGTCAGCAAAATCAAAGGCCCAATCCTCTGCCTGGTTGGACCGCCTGGCGTGGGTAAAACCTCGCTGGGGCAGTCGATTGCCAAAGCCACCGGACGTAAATACGTGCGTATGGCGCTGGGTGGGGTGCGTGATGAAGCAGAGATTCGCGGCCACCGCCGTACTTACATCGGCTCTATGCCAGGTAAGCTGATCCAGAAAATGGCAAAAGTGGGCGTTAAAAACCCGCTGTTCCTGCTGGATGAGATCGACAAAATGTCCTCGGACATGCGCGGTGACCCGGCCTCGGCGCTGCTGGAAGTTCTTGATCCTGAGCAGAACATCGCCTTTAACGATCACTATCTGGAAGTGGATTACGATCTCTCCGATGTGATGTTTGTCGCGACCTCAAACTCGATGAACATTCCGGCACCGCTGCTGGATCGTATGGAAGTGATTCGCCTGTCCGGCTACACCGAGGACGAAAAACTCAATATTGCTAAGCAGCACCTGCTGTCCAAGCAGATTGAGCGCAATGCGCTGAAGAAAAATGAGCTGACCGTGGACGACAGCGCCATCGTTGGCATCATTCGTTACTACACCCGTGAAGCGGGCGTGCGTAGCCTTGAGCGTGAACTGTCCAAGCTGTGCCGTAAGGCGGTGAAAACCCTGCTGATGGATAAGTCGATCAAACATATCGAAATCAACGCCGACAATCTGAAAGATTTCCTCGGCGTGCAGCGTTTCGACTACGGTCGTGCCGACAGCGAAAACCGCGTCGGTCAGGTGACCGGTCTGGCATGGACGGAAGTGGGCGGCGATCTGCTGACCATTGAAACCGCCTGTGTTCCGGGCAAGGGCAAACTGACCTACACCGGGTCGCTCGGTGAAGTGATGCAGGAATCTATCCAGGCCGCACTGACCGTGGTGCGCGCCCGCGCGGAGAAGCTGGGCATCAACGCAGATTTCTACGAGAAGCGCGACATCCACGTCCACGTTCCGGAAGGGGCAACGCCGAAGGATGGTCCAAGTGCCGGTATCGCCATGTGTACTGCGCTGGTTTCCTGCCTGACCGGTAACCCGGTACGTGCCGATGTGGCAATGACCGGTGAAATCACGCTGCGTGGCCAGGTGCTGCCGATCGGTGGCCTGAAAGAGAAACTGCTGGCGGCTCACCGTGGCGGCATCAAAACCGTGCTGATCCCGGATGAGAACAAGCGCGATCTGGAAGAGATCCCGGACAACGTGATTGCCGATCTGGATATTCACCCGGTGAAGCGCATCGAGGAAGTTCTGGCTCTGGCCCTGCAAAATGCCCCTTACGGCATGCAGGTTGTCACCGCGAAATAGTGATTTAAGGCAAATTCACTGTAAAACTAAGGCTGGCGAGTGAAATGGTGCTTGCCAGCTTTTTTATGTGCCGCTACTTTAAGTGCTGTTAAGCCAGTGACGGCAAGGTTGCGAGTCTCTGAGGCTCAACAAACTCAGGCTAAACGGCCATAACAAATGATTGCACCCAGTTGAGCGGAAGAGTCCGACTCACGGTGTATAAAATAATAGGGGATGAGTGAGTGAATAAGTCACAGTTGATCGACAAAATTGCTGCAAACGCCGATATTTCTAAAGCGGCAGCCGGACGTGTATTAGATGCATTTATCGGTTCAGTCACCGAATCTCTGCAGGCTGGCGACGAAGTAGCGCTGGTTGGTTTTGGCACCTTCTCTGTGCGTGAGCGCGCTGAGCGTACCGGTCGTAACCCACAAACCGGTAAAGAGATCACTATTGCTGCGGGCAAAGTCCCTGGCTTCCGTGCCGGTAAAGCACTGAAAGATTCCGTAAACTAAGTTAATTAAGCTGCCGTTGAAGCAGATTTCTTCGGCGGAGTGAGGATCGCCCGCGCGTTCTCATGTAACATACCGGGCACATCAGCATAATGATGTGCCTTTTTTTATGTTTCAATGACAAACGCGCAATGCGGTTGTCGACAAAGTGCAACTCCACGTTGTTTTTGAGTTGCCGCAGCGCATCGGCGTAGTCCGTCCCTGGAGGGATGATAAGCGCAGGGTTTTACATTCATACTACAGCGGAGTGTTGTCACACCATGATGGACAATTTACGCGCGGCGTCGAACAATGTCGTGCTCAAAATTTTACTGGGTCTGATCATCCTTTCCTTCGTCCTCACCGGCGTAGGCGGTTATCTGACGGGCGGTAACGGTGATTACGCCGCGAAAGTGAACGGTCAGGAAATCAGCCGTGCTCAGCTTGAGCGCGCCTTTAGCAGCGAACGTTCTCGTCAGCAGCAGATGCTGGGCGAGCAGTTCTCTCAGCTGGCAGGCAATGAAGGCTACATGCAGCAGATCCGCCAGCAGGCACTGTCGCAGCTGATTGATGAGCAGCTGCTTGACCAGTACGCGAAAGATATTGGCCTGGCGATTAGCGATGACCAGATCAAACAGGCAATCTTCACCCAGCCCGCTTTCCAGACCAACGGTAAGTTTGATAATGCGAAATACCTTGGCATGATCGGCAACCTGGGCTTCTCGGCCGATCAGTATGCGGAAGCGCTGCGTAAGCAGCTGACCACTCAGCAGCTGATCCAGTCCGTTACCGGTACAGATTTTGTGCTGGGGAACGAAGCAGACTCGCTGGCAGCGCTGGTCGCTCAGCAGCGTCTGGTGCGGGAAGTGACGATTAACGTCAATGCACTGGCGGCGAAGCAGAATGTGACCGCGGATGAGATTAACAGCTACTACCAGCAGCATAAAAATGAGTTTATGTCGCCGGAGCAGTTCCGAGTCAGCTATATCAAGCTGGATGCAGCCAGCATGCAGCAGCCGGTCAGCGAAGCGGATATTCAGAGCTGGTACGATCAACATCAGCAGGACTACACGCAGCCACAGCGCGAGCGCTACAGCATCATTCAGACCAAAACCGAAGCTGAAGCACAGTCGGTACTGGATGCGCTGAAAAAAGGCGCTGACTTCGCCGCACTGGCGAAAGAGAAATCCGCTGACCCAATCTCTGCCCGTAACGGCGGTGATATGGGCTGGCTTGAGCCGGATACCACGCCGGACGAGCTGAAAGGCGCAGGTCTGAAAGAGAAAGGCCAGCTGTCTGAGGTGATCAAATCTTCCGTTGGCTTCATTATTGCCCGTCTGGATGATATTCAGCCGCAAAAAATCAAAGCGCTGTCTGAAGTTCACGACGACATCGCGGCGAAAGTGAAGCAGGAAAAAGCCATCGATGCCTATTACAAACTGCAGACCAAAGTCAGCGATGCTGCCAGCAATGACAATGAGTCACTGGCCAGCGCAGAGCAGGTTGCGGGCGTGAAAGCGGTTGAAACCAGCTGGTTTGGTCACGACAACGTGCCTGCCGAGCTGAATTTTAAAGCGGTGCAGGATGCTATCTTCAACGGCGGTTTGGTTGGTCAGGGCGGTGCTCCGGGCAGTAACTCTGACATTATTACCGTCGATGGTGACCGTGCCTTCGTACTGCGCATCAGCGAGCACAAACCGGAAGCGGAAAAACCACTGGCTGAGGTCAGCGCGCAGATCACCGCTGCGCTGAAGCAGCAGAAAGCTCAGCAGCAGGCGAAAGCTCAGGCAGAGAAACTGCTGGCCGAGCTGAAAGCAGGTAAGGGCGATGAAGCGCTGAAAGCGGCCGGTCTGACCTTCGGTGCTCAGCAGACGCTGGCACGTACCGGTCAGGATGCACTGTCACAGGCGGCATTCACGCTGCCACTGCCAGCCGCAGACAAGCCGTCGTACGGCATCAGTGAAGATGCTCAGGGCAACGTCGTACTGCTGGCGCTGGATAAAGTGCAGAGCGGCAACATGCCGGAGGCGCAGAAGCAGGCAATGGTTCAGGGTATCACCCAGAACAATGCCCAGCTGGCTTTCGCTGCATTGCTGAGCAACCTGCGCAAAGAAGCCAAGATCAAGTACGGTGCAGCAGCGCAGGCGCAATAAGCCTCGCAAATTCACTGCAACTTACTGCAACACCCAAAGGCCGCTTATGCGGCCTTTTCCATTTCTGGGATCGGCTGTTTGTCGGGGTGACGGTGCGGGAGTAGGGTGGCGGTGCTGTCAAACACATGGAGGAAAACAGCATGTTTAATCGTACTTTACAGGCACTTTCGCTGGCGCTGGCTATCGGCATCACGTTACCCGTCGCGGTCAGCGCTGCGGCACCGAAAGAGGCGGTCGCCGAGGTCAAAACGGCGCCGCATGATAAAGGCAGCGCGGAAAGCGCCGGGCAGGTAAGCATTAACAGCGCCAGCGCGCAGGAGCTGGCGGCAGCGCTGAACGGCGTCGGCTTGAAAAAGGCGGAGTCGATAGTTAGCTACCGCGAGAAGTACGGTCCCTTTACTCAGTTGGATCAGCTGAAAGAGGTGCCGGGGATGGGCAACACGCTGGTGGAAAGGAATCTGTCACATATTAAATTGTGATCCGCATCCAGAGTCTTTAATTCGACCTGCAACAAATGCGGCCTGGCTGCTAATCTCAGAGGTCATACCAGTTGGTATGGCCTTTTTTATCGGGAGATTATCGTGACAACCACCACCATTAAAGTACGCGGCTACCATCTGGATATCTATCAACACGTGAACAATGCCCGCTACCTGGAATTCCTCGAAGAAGCGCGCTGGGCGTGGTTTGAACAGCTAAGCGCCTTTCAGTGGATGACGCAGAGAAATCTGGCGTTTGTGGTGGTAAATATTAACATTAACTATCGCCGCCCGGCGGTGATGGGCGATGTGCTGAATATCGACAGTCAGCTGCTGAAGCTGGGAGGGAAAAGCGGAGTGATTGCTCAGCGCATTACGCTGGATGGCGATGGCACTGAGGTGGCTGATGCGCAGCTGACCTTTGTCTGCATCGATCTGCACAGCCAGAAAGCGCTGCCGCTGGAAGGGGAACTGAAAGCCCACCTCGAAAGTATGCTAGCTTGACTGAATATCACTAACCTACCCGTAGGGGCGAGGCATGCCTCGCCCTGGTTTTAAGCATGCCTCGCCCTGGTTTTAGTCACTGAAGTCCGGTTTTTGTTTTCATCGCCTGCATCACCGCTGACGGATTTTGCTGGTACTCCTGCAGCCCGTTGGCGCGCAGGTGGCAGGCGGCACAGTCACCACAGCCGCTGCCCTTAATGCCGTTATAGCAGGTCAGCGTCTGGTCACGCACCAGCGCCAGCTGCTGCCAGTAGTCGGCCAGTGCCCAGGTCTCGGCTTTATTCAGCCACATCAGCGGGGTTTCGAATCTGACATCCCGCGCCATTCCCAGCGCCACGGCATGATTCAACGCTTTAACAAACTCATCGCGGCAGTCCGGATAGCCCGAGAAATCGGTTTCGCATACGCCGGCGATCACCGCTTCCGCTTCGATCTGGTAAGCGTAAATCGAGGCGAGCGTCAGGAACAGAATATTACGGCCCGGAACAAAGGTACTTGGCAAGCCGCTGGCTTCAGGGTCGTAAGTCGGTACCGGAATGTTGTCGCGCGTCAGGCTGCTGACTGCCAGTTCGTTGAGCATGGTGACATCCAGCACTTTGTGCGCCCTTGCGCCCAGCGCTTGCGACAGTTCGCCGGCAATGTCGATTTCCGCACGGTGGCGCTGGCCATAATCAAAGGTAATGCAGTGCACTTCATCATACTGCTGCAAAGCCTGAATCAGGCAGGTCGTTGAGTCCTGCCCACCGCTGAATACCACCACTGCACGTTTCATTATCTTTTCCTCATAATTTGCTGCCGGCTATGGTACTGCCTGATGCGCAATAAAAACAGCACTGCTCAGGAGATAGCAACCGGAGGCGGGATCCACGCACGGGAGAAATCGAACCAGCCCCAGGCATTCAGGTGAATACCCTCCACGTCCGGCGGGGCACTGACCTGATAGCGGTAGTTAAACAGAGGGGTGATGATGGCATCGCTCATCAGCTGCTGGAACAGCGCCTGCAGCCCGGCGTGTCGCTGAGTCAGTTCAGTATGCTGCTGTAAATGGTCAAGCTGGTGCAGCAGGCGCTGCCAGCGCTGCTGGCCAAGCATCTCCGGCCAGAGCGGATCGAGCCGCAGCCAGCTTTCCAGGGTAAACACCGGCGCTTCGCCAATCAGACGGTCGCCCATCACCAGGTCGGCCTGGCCCAGCGACGGGTAATCCTGCCAGTTCTTTGCCGCATGGAAACAGAGCGTCAGCTCACAGCCATGCAGCGCCAGCAGCTGACGTAATTTTTCCGCCATCGCATGCAGTTCAACCGGCAGATGGTAGTGCAGGCTAAGGTGCGCAGGCAGAGAGAGCTGCGCCTGCGGCTGCCAGTCGGGGATCTGCCAGCCCGGCAGCATTTCCCGGCTCGGCGTAATTAATCCCTCTTCCAGCGGCAGCTGTTCAATCACTTCAGGCTGATGTACCAGCGCCATAATTTGCTGCGCCTGCGCGGCCGACAGCGGGCTGTGCTGGCCTCTCGCCAGATAGCAAAAGCCAAGGCTGATACGCTGGCTGACCGGCTGAAGCTGCGCCAGCTCGTGCTGAGTGCCAATGGCAATCTGCACCGGATGACGGCAGCTGGTGCCGAGCTCACGGTCAAAGAGCTGCGGCGCTATCCAGTACTCAATGGCCTGCATCAGCGGGTGCGCGGCGTGATACCAGCCGTGGCTTTCCAGGCGCAGCAGTGCGGGTGTGTTGATCATCACGCGCCAGGGGCCGCAGCCGATATCCGGATTGTCCGGATGGGGCAGCAGGCAGTGAACGCTGGCGAGGCGATGTGCCAGCCAGCAGTCTGGCCGCAGTAAATCAATCCGCAGGCAGAGCCGGTGCGCGGCGCAGACGGTTTTTACCGCCGGGAGTAGCTGCTGGCCGACCTGACTGGCGACGATAGCCTGCAGGCGCTGCTGTAGCTGTCCGGCGCTGACGGCTTCACCGTGATGCCAGCGTAGCTGCGGGCGTAAAAAGAAATACCAGCTTAGCCCATCATCGCTCACCTGCCAGTGATGGGCGAGGTCGGGAATGGCCTCATCACCCGCCAGGCGGCTCAGCCCGGCAAACACCTGCTGGGCCAGATGCTGCTCTGCGCGCCCGGCCTGCTGCATGGGGCGCAGCGAATCGAGCGGACGATAGTAGGGAATACGCAGCGTTGGCTGGTTATTTTGCCACTGGCCGCCCATAAAGGGCTGCAGTAATTGGCTAAGCTGTTCCGGCGCCAGCGCCACCATTTGCAGCGCATGCTGCGGCTGGCCGTTATCCAGCTGTTGCAGCATCAGATCGCTGCGTAACGCGGCGGGGGACTGCAGAAAAATCAGCGTGCCGCGCTTGCCGCGCCCTGAACTGGCCTGCCAGTCCAGCCAGCCACTCTGCTGCCACTGGCGTAACAGGGTTCGGGCATGGCGCTCGCTGCAAAAACAGCGGCTGCCAATTTCGCTTACGCTGGTGGACTGCGGCTGCCCGGCGCTGTGCTGCCAGAGCCTTTGGTACTGGTTCAATCGATTGAGCTGTCGCATCTCGCCCCAAACCCGGAACAATTTTTAAAAAGTATTCACTATTAGTTCCGCAAATACCAGGGGATACTCCTGGTAGATGAAAAATCGACCACTTGGAGAGAAAATGGTGCGCCTTGCTGCTTTTGATATGGACGGTACGCTGCTGCTGCCAGACCACAAACTGGGTGAGCAGACCCTGCAAAGCCTGCGGGCGCTGAGATCGCATCCGGTTCATCTCACGTTTGCCACAGGACGCCATTTTCTTGAGATGCAGCCGCTGATGCAGCAGTACGATCTGCCGGCGTATCTGATCAGCGGCAACGGCACCCGCATTCACGACCCGCTGGGGAACCCTTTGTACGCCTGCGATCTCCCTCCCGATGCTGCCTGGCAGGTTCTTCACAGCCACTGGGAGACGCGCGCCAGCCTGCACGTGTTTAACGATAATGGCTGGTTTACGCAGTACGATGTGCCAGAAATCCTGCGGGCGCATCAGCTGAGTGGTTTTCGTTATCAGCTCACCGACCTGCGCCGGATCCCCGCGCATCAGGTGACGAAAGTCTGCTTTATTGCTGATTATCAGGCGCTATGCCAGCTGCAGATCCAGCTGCGCGAAGCGTTTGGCGACAGTGTCCATCTCTGTTTTTCTGCGCGCGACTGTCTGGAAGTGCTGCCGCTCAGCTGCAATAAAGGCGCCGCACTGGCTCGCCTGTCCGCACAGCTGGGTGTGGAAATGGCGGAGTGTATGGCGTTTGGCGATGCGATGAATGACCTGGAGATGCTGGGCAGCGTGGGTCACGGCTTTATTATGCGTAATGCGATGGAGCAGCTGAAAGCGATGCTGCCCCAGCTGCCGATCATTGGAGACTGTGCGACACAGGGCGTGTCTCATTACCTGAATCACTGGCTGAACACACCACACCTCGACTATTCCCCCGAATAATGAGGCCCGTTATCCAGTGTGCCGGACAGGATGTCCGGCTTTTTTCGTTTAGTGACGTGCAGCACGCTCAGCGGCCAAAATGGCCTGTCGAGCACGCGCGCCACGGTACAGCGTCAGCAAAATTCCCAGCAGGAAGGGCAGCAGGAGCCACAGCGATTCGCGGCTGATGCTGTTTCCGCTCAGCGCACTCTCCAGCGCCACGGCAATCAGCGGGAACACAAGGAACACCAGCGAGGCCTGAAACGGCTTGGCCACCTGCTGCAACGCGAAGTACGCCAGAATACCGCCCACCCCCGCCACTACGCCAAGATAAGCAATAGACAGCAGAGCCTGAGGGGCAAAGCTGTGATAATCCGGCGCTTCCGTCAGGCCAGCCAGCGTCAGCAGCACGCCCGCACCCAGGCAGGGTAGCGCGTTGTAGCTCAGTACCGAGATGCCCGAGCAGCGTTTTTTGCACTGTACGTACATCAGCGCATGGATCACCACGGCCGCCACCAGCGCGGCCACGCCCTGCCACTGGCTGTCGCCGCTGGCGCGAGTTTCATGCCATAAAATAGTGCTCAGTGCGCCGATACTGATAGCCAACCCCAGCAGCTGCTGCAGCGTGGTCTTTTCACGTAAAAACAGGATTGAAGCGGCCAGCACGGCAGCAGGCATGGTGGCAAAGATAATGGCTGCGAGGCTCGACGAGGTGTAGCGCTCACCGTAAATCATCAGCGTAAAAGGGATGGCAAAGTAGAACAGCATCACGCAGAGCTGGAAGCCGCGCTGACCGCGGGGAAACAGCAGTGGCACCTTTTTATAACGCGCCAGCAGCAGCAGTAGCGGTGCAGCGCAGAGAAAGCGCAGCCCGGTAGCGAAAATCGGCGGCACGGTCGCCACGGTAATTTTCATCGCCATCCACGTCGTGCCCCAGGTCAGAGCAACAGCCGTAAACAGGCCGATAATCAGTAGATTATGGTAACGATTAGCGTTCATTTTGGTCATCCCTGAAGATTGTAATAGTAGGGGACCAGATTAACTAAACGCCTGGGGAAAAGGTTGCTATAATTCTACTCCCTTTCTTATCTATGAGAGAAAATTTTGCTCCCAAATCCGCTGGATAAAAAAGACAGAATGCTGCTAGATCTGCTGCAGCGAGATTGCACACTCTCTTTGCAGGCGCTGGCCGATGCCGTCAGCCTGACCACCACCCCCTGCTGGAAGCGCTTGAAAAGGCTGGAGGATGAAGGCTATATTCGCGGCCGGGTCGCGCTGCTGGATGGCGAGAAACTCGGCCTTGGTCTGACCGCCTTCGTATTAATCAAAACTCAGCAGCACAGCAGCAGCTGGTTTCAGCAGTTTGTCGAGCTGGTGCAGGCGATGCCGGAAGTGATGGGCTTTTACCGTATGGCCGGGGAGTATGACTATCTGCTGCGCGTTCAGGTCGCAGATATGAAAAGCTACGACGGCTTTTATAAACGCCTGGTGAACGGCGTCCCGGGGCTGATCGATGTCACTTCGAGTTTTGCCATGGAAGAGATAAAATACACTACCGCATTGCCGGTTGCCCCATAGTGAGGCTGACCGCTCTCTCTCTTCGATCGATGATCAGGATGTTTTTGTGCGACTTTTTAGCCAATTAAGCTGGTATTTTCTGCGCGAATGGCGCCGCTATCTCGGCGCGGTTCTGCTGCTGATCGTGATTGCCTTACTGCAACTGCTGCCGCCGCACGTGGTGGGAAAAATCGTTGATGGCGTCAGCCGTGACGGTATGAGCAGCGCTCAGCTCCTGCTGTGGGTGGGGGCGATGCTGCTCACCGCCGTGGTGGTCTATTTGCTGCGCTATGTCTGGCGCGTGCTGCTGTTTGGTGCCTCTTACCAGCTGGCCGTGGAGCTGCGCGAAGATTTCTACCGCCAGCTCAGCCGCCAGCATCCCGGCTTTTACCTGCGCCACCGCACCGGTGACCTGATTGCCCGCGCCACCAACGATGTGGACCGCGTGGTATTTGCGGCGGGTGAAGGCGTGCTGACGCTGGTCGATTCGCTGGTGATGGGGCTGGCGGTGCTGATCGTCATGAGTACTCAGATCAGCTGGCAGCTGACGCTGCTGGCACTGCTGCCGATGCCGGTGATGGCGCTGGTGATCAAGCGCTATGGCGACCAACTCCATCAGCGCTTCAAGCTGGCGCAGGCGGCGTTCTCCTCGCTCAACGATCAGACGCAGGAGAGCCTGACCAGCATTCGCATGATCAAAGCTTTTGGTCTGGAAGATCACCAGTCCGGGCAGTTTGCTGCTATCGCCAAAGACACCGGCGAGAAAAACCTGCGCGTGGCGCGCGTTGATGCGCGTTTTGACCCAACCATCTATATCGCCATCGGGCTCTCTAATCTGCTGGCGATCGGCGGGGGTAGCTGGATGGTGTGGCACGGCACGCTGACCCTCGGCCAGCTGACCAGTTTTGTTATGTACCTTGGGCTGATGATCTGGCCCATGCTGGCACTGGCGTGGATGTTTAATATCGTCGAGCGCGGTAGCGCGGCCTGGAGCCGCATTCAGTCGCTGCTGGCGGAAGCGCCCGCGGTCACCGACGGCAGCAAGCAGGTGCCGGAAGGGCGGGGCCTGCTGCAAATCGCGGTGCGCGAGTTTTGCTATCCGGGGGCGCAGCAGCCCTCGCTTCGCAACCTCAACGTCAATATCAAACCGGGGCAGATGCTCGGATTATGTGGCCCGACCGGCTCGGGAAAAAGCACGTTGCTGAGTCTGGTACAGCGCCACTTTGATATCGATCAGGGGGATATTCGCTACCACGCTATCCCGCTGCCGCAGCTGCGGCTGGACAGCTGGCGCAGCCGTCTGGCGGTAGTCAGCCAGACGCCTTTCCTGTTTTCCGACAGCGTCGCCAACAATATTGCCCTTGGCCGCCCGGGTGCGACGCAGAGCGAGATTGAACAGGCTGCACAGCTGGCGTTTGTCCATGACGATATTCTGCGCCTTCCTGAAGGTTATGAAACCGAAGTCGGTGAGCGTGGCGTGATGCTCTCCGGCGGGCAAAAACAGCGTATCTCCATCGCCCGGGCGCTGCTGATGAATGCTGAGATCCTGATTCTGGATGATGCCCTGTCAGCGGTCGATGGCCGTACTGAACATCAAATTCTGCATAATTTGCGGCGCTGGGGAGAAGGGCGCACGGTGATCATTAGTGCTCATCGTCTGTCTGCGCTGACTGAGGCCAGTGAAATTCTGGTGCTGCAGCACGGCGTAGTGGCTCAGCGCGGCAATCATGAACAGCTCGCCAGCAGCCCGGGCTGGTATCGCGATATGTACCGCTATCAGCAGCTGGAAGCGGCGCTGGATGACGACGAGATCGAACAGGGAGTGCCGCATGGCTAGAGTAACCCATCAGTGGCCGACAATTAAACGGCTGCTCTCCTACGGCAGCCCGTGGCGCAAATCCCTCGGCATGGCCGTAGTGATGCTGTGGATTGCGGCGGCGGCAGAAGTGCTCGGACCGGTGCTGGTCAGCTATTTCATCGACAATATGGTGGCAAAACATCATATGCCGGTCGGGATCGCTGTCGGGCTGGTGGTCAGTTTTCTGCTGCTGCAACTGCTGGCCGCCGGACTGCACTATTGGCAGGCGCTGCTGTTCAACCAGGCCGCCGTGGGCGTTGTCCAGCGCCTGCGCACCGACGTGATGGATGCGGCGCTGCGTCAGCCGCTGAGCGCCTTCGATACCCAGCCGGTAGGCCAGATTATTTCACGCGTCACCAATGACACCGAAGTGGTGCGTGACCTCTACGTCACCGTGGTGGCGACCGTGCTGCGCAGTGCGGCGCTGGTGGGTGCCATGCTGGTGGCGATGTTTAGCCTCGACTGGCGCATGGCGCTGATTGCGATTGCAATCTTCCCGGCGGTGATTGTTGTCATGCTGATCTACCAGCGTTACAGCACGCCGATTGTACGCCGGGTGCGCAGTTATCTGGCGGAGATTAATAACGGCTTCAACGAAGTGATCAACGGCATGAGCGTGATCCAGCAGTTCCGTCAGCAGGCACGCTTTGGCGAACGCATGCGGGATTCCAGCCATTCGCACTATCTGGCGCGCATGCAGACCCTGCGGCTCGACGGCTTCCTGCTGCGGCCGCTGCTCAGCCTGTTTTCCGCGCTGATCCTCTGTGGGCTGATGCTGCTGTTTGGCTTTTCCTCGGTCGGTTCTATCGAGGTCGGCGTGCTCTACGCCTTTATCAACTACCTCGGGCGCTTAAATGAACCGCTGATCGAACTCACCACTCAGCAGTCGATGCTGCAGCAGGCGGTGGTGGCCGGCGAGCGGATTTTCGAACTGATGGATGCACCGCGCCAGCCCTATGGTGAGGATGTTCAGCCGCTGCAAAGCGGCAGTATTGAGATCCGTGACCTGACCTTTGCCTATCGTGAAGGGCGCCCGGTGCTGAGCGATATCAATCTCTCGGTGCCATCGCGCAATTTTGTCGCCCTGGTCGGGCACACCGGCAGCGGCAAAAGCACGCTGGCGAACCTGCTGATGGGCTACTACCCGCTGAGCAAGGGGGAGATCCTGCTGGACGGACGCTCGCTACCGACGCTCAGCCATGCCGCCCTGCGCGACAGCGTGGCGATGGTACAGCAGGATCCGGTGGTGCTGGCCGATACCTTCTTTGCCAACGTCACCTTAGGAAGGGATGTCAGTGAGGATGCGGTATGGCAGGCGCTGGAAACGGTGCAGCTGGCCGGGCTGGCGCGTGAAATGAGCGATGGCATTTATACCCGGCTGGGGGAGCAGGGTAATAACCTCTCCGTCGGTCAGAAGCAGCTGCTGGCGATGGCGCGCGTGCTGGTTGCCACGCCGCAGATCCTGATTCTGGATGAGGCCACTGCGAACATCGACTCCGGTACCGAGCAGGCGATTCAGAAGGCGCTGCGCGCCGTGCGCGAACGTACCACGCTGGTGGTGATTGCGCACCGCCTCTCAACCATTACCGAAGCCGATACCATTATGGTGTTGCACCGTGGGCAGGCAGTCGAGCGCGGCAGCCATCAGCAACTGCTGGCCGCACGCGGGCGCTACTGGCAAATGTACCAGCTACAGCTGGCAGGTGAAGAGCTGGCTGCGGCGGAAAATCAGTAATCTGCGCCGCTGCGCTGCACCAAATGCAGGCGAATAACGGCCTGCATCCCCTCAAATGCACTGCACTAACGCACAACGCACCGTAATGGTGCGTTTTTTTTGTGCTCAATCCCGTACCGTGATTTTCCCGGCGATCTTCCTCCCAGTCGCGACTCAGACCAGCACTGACTAATCGTCTGAAAAATTCAGATTTTTGAACTATGGCACAGCGTTTGCTTAATAGATTTCGTGTCGGCAAAACAACCGTTTTTATACCTGGAGGGGATCGTATGAAGCTGGTTACCGTGGTAATCAAACCGTTCAAACTGGAAGACGTGCGTGAAGCGCTGTCGTCTATCGGCATTCAGGGCCTGACTGTGACTGAAGTCAAAGGCTTTGGCCGCCAGAAAGGGCATGCAGAATTGTATCGCGGTGCTGAATACAGCGTGAACTTCCTGCCAAAAGTAAAAATCGATATTGCGATTGCAGATGACCAGCTGGATGAAGTGGTTGATGTGATTAGCAAAGCCGCTTATACCGGCAAAATTGGTGACGGGAAGATCTTCGTTGCAGAATTGCAGCGTGTCATCCGTATTCGCACCGGTGAAACTGACGAAGCAGCACTGTAATTCGGGGCTAAGAATTGTGATGGGATGGGATAAAATGAAAAAACTCGCTAAGTTTGGCCTCGCCGGCGTGACTCTTTTACCGTCGCTGGCCATGGCAGCCGCGCCTGCGGTAGCTGATAAAGCCGATAACGCTTTTATGATGATCTGCACCGCGCTGGTGCTGTTTATGACGATCCCGGGTATTGCGCTGTTCTACGGCGGCCTGATCCGCGCCAAGAACGTGCTGTCGATGCTGACCCAGGTCGCGATGACCTTCGCGATGGTATGCGTACTGTGGATGGTTTACGGTTACTCGCTGGCCTTCAGCGAAGGTAACGCCTTCTTTGGTAGCTTTAACTGGGCGATGCTGAAAAATATCGCCCCGACCGCGCTGATGGGCTCTTTCTATCAGTATATCCACGTCGCGTTCCAGGCCTCCTTCGCCTGTATCACCGTGGGTCTGATCGTCGGCGCTATTGCTGAACGTATCCGCTTCTCTGCGGTGCTGATCTTCGTGGTTATCTGGCTGACCTTTGCCTACCTGCCTATCGCACATATGGTGTGGGCGGGCGGTTTCCTGGCTCAGGATGGCGCACTGGACTTCGCGGGCGGTACCGTTGTCCATATCAACGCCGCCGTTGCTGGCCTGGTGGGGGCTTACCTGGTGGGTAAACGTGCCGGTTTCGGTAAAGAATCGTTCAAACCGCACAACCTGCCGATGGTATTCACCGGTACTGCGATCCTGTACTTCGGCTGGTTCGGCTTCAACGCCGGCTCTGCCAGTGCGGCTAACGAAATCGCCGGTTTGGCCTTCCTCAACACCGTGATCGCCACGGCGGGGGCAATGCTGACCTGGACCTTCGGTGAGTGGGCGCTGCGCGGCAAACCTTCTCTGCTGGGCGTGAGCTCAGGTGTGATTGCCGGTCTGGTCGCTATTACCCCAGCCTGCGGTTACGTGGGGGTAGGTGGTGCGCTGATCATCGGCCTTGTCGGTGGGCTTGCAGGCCTGTGGGGCGTGACGTCACTGAAAAAATGGCTGCGCGTTGATGACCCTTGTGACGTATTCGGCGTGCATGGCGTGTGCGGCATCGTTGGCTGCATTATGACCGGCATCTTTGCCTCCTCTTCACTGGGTGGCGTGGGTTATGCCGAGGGCGTAACCATGGGCCATCAGGTCTGGGTACAGCTGTTCAGCGTCGGCCTGACCATTGTCTGGACTGCTGTTGTTGCCTTCATCGGATTTAAAGTGGCGGATATGATTGTTGGCCTGCGTGTACCGGAAGATCAGGAGCGTGAAGGTCTGGACGTCAACAGCCACGGCGAGAATGCTTACAACAACTAAGCTGAAGCTGACACTGATAAGAAAAGTAGTGCGCTAAAAACAATGACAAAGCGGGCCATTTCAGGCCCGCTTTTTTATGGCTGATGATTAAGAACGCTGACGGATCACCCCTTCCTGCACCGTTGAGGCAACCAGGACGCCCTGCTGGTTCCAGAATTCACCGCGCACAAATCCACGCGCGCTGGAGGCTGAGGTACTCTCCACGCTGTAAAGTAACCAGTCATTGAGATCGAAAGGGCGGTGGAACCACATGGAGTGGTCAATCGTCGCCACCTGCATGCCCGGCTCCAGAAAGCCTTTACCGTGCGGCTGTAGCGAAACCGGCAGGAAGTTGAAATCGGAAGCATAGCCGAGCAGATACTGATGAATACGCTTGTCAGCCGGCATGATGCCGTTCGCGCGCAGCCAGGTATAGCGCACCGGGTTGCTGGTATGGCCCTTTAACGGGTTATGAAACTCCACCGGACGGATTTCAAAAGGCTTCTCCGCGAGGAACTTATCGCGTGCCTTTTCTGGAATATACTGCGCCAGCTGCTGGGCAATCTCCCGCTCGGACGGCAGAGAATCCGGGCCGACAACCTGCGGCATGGTTTTCTGATGCTCGAAGCCGGTTTCCGGGCCCTGGAAAGAGGCGGTCATGTAAAAGATCGGTTTACCGTTCTGTACGGCTTTTACCCGGCGGGCGCTAAAGCTCTGGCCGTCGCGCAGGTTCTCCACGTCGTAGATAATCGCTTTCTGGCTGTCGCCCGGGCGCAGAAAGTAGCTGTGAAACGAATGGATAATGCGTTCCTGTGGCACCGTCTGTTTTGCGGCATACAGCGCCTGGCCCACCACCTGGCCTCCAAATACCTGGCGTAGCCCCAGATCTTCACTCTGCCCGCGAAACAGCCCCTCTTCCAGGGTTTCCAGATCCAGCAGATTCAGTAAATTTTGCAGCGCCTGGCTCATAAAACGCATCCTCAGTAATATTTCAGCCCTCAGTTTGCGAAATCCGACCAGTTACCGTCAATGACTGTTTTTGCAATCTGTGGCGCCAGGGGGAAATGCGCAAAAATCGGCGCTTCCAGGAAAAAATCAGTAAGTTGTGCCAGAATTAAGCTTACGCAGGCAGGAAAGCTCTGCCTCTTCGCGGTAATTTGGCTGTCGTAATCATTCATTGGAAGGAGAAGTTATCAATGAAAATCTGGCATGTATTAAGTGGCGCGGCTCTGGCTGTGGTAATTACAGGGTGTGCTGACAAAAGCAAAGATGTGCCGACCCCAACGCTGGGATCGCAGGTAGAAGGTCAGCAGGGGGTGATTAGGCAACCGAACGTGAGCGGGACCGTGTGGATCCGTCAGAAAGTGGCGCTGCCACCGGATGCGGTGCTGACCGTGACGCTGTCGGATGCTTCGCTGGCTGATGCACCGTCTAAAGTGCTGGCGCAGCGCGTGGTGCGCACGGAAGGTAAACAGGCGCCGTTCCAGTTTACCCTGCCGTTTAACCCGGCGGATATCCAGCCAAAAGCACGCATTCTGCTGAGTGCGGCGGTAAGCGTGGATGGCAAACTGATGTTTATCACCGATACGGTGAAACAGGTGGTCACCACGGGCGGAACGCGTCAGGACCTGACGCTGGTGCCTGTCCCTGAAATGGCGATGCCAACCACCAGTGGGGCACCAGCAACCGTGCCTTCCACTTCGCCTACCCTGGTAACGCCATCAGGCGCCGTTCCTGCGCCAACGTCGATGTAACGTTTGTCGGGCGCGGCATCCGCGCCCGAAAATTGCATTACCAGTGCCAGCGATACTTCACCAGGTCGATTTTCCCCTCGCGCGATACCTCAATCCCTTCCGCCTGCAGTGCTTTACGCTGTCTGCTGAGATCGTCACCCGTCAGCGAAATTTCACCTTTACGATTAATCACCCGGTGCCACGGCAGTTTGCTGCCTTCAGGCAGGCGCTTCAGCACGCCGCCAACCTGACGCGCCGCGCGCGATGAACCGGCCAGCCGGGCCACTTCGCCATAGGTGGTGACGCTGCCATAAGGGATCGCGGCAACAATTTGATAAATACGCTGTTGAAAACTGTCCTGTTCGATGGTCATAAGCCTATAGCGAGGAAATAATCTGCAGATCGTGCAAGAAACCAACGGTCACCAGGGGGCGGCTTGCAATTGCCGGGGGCATCATTGATAATGCCTGCGCTCTGGTTACCCAGGGCACTCAATGGGGGCCCGGTTGGTTCTCCCGCAATGCTAATTTGTGAACTCGGTCAGGTCCGGAAGGAAGCAGCCGTAACAGATGACGCGTGTGCCGGGATGTAGCTGGCAGGGCCCCCACCCAATTCTGCCTCACCAGCCCTCACGACTTCATTCGTTTCAAATCACACATCATTAGTTAGCGAACAAACTTCCATACTGCAACGGGCACTTTGTCATAAAGCTTATTCATTGTCAGTTCGGCCAGACGATGATCGGCAGCGGAATAGAATACAGCCAGTTCATCATCAGATAATTCGTACTTGTTCTTTTCGATGACGCGCTCAAGCGTGTCGATGGAACGACAGCGTCTGAGGCGCATCAGATAATCAGTTTTTGTTAAAAGTTTGTCTGTCATTATTAAACCGTAAATGAGTAATGGGTTGCTAAAACGAATGGCTGGCCTGTGTCAGGCTTGTTGCACATTCCTCTGCAAAAATGTTGAACAGTCGTTTGGCGGATTTCTGCCAGCGTTGTAAGTCCTGAACATTAATGCCGTAATTGCTGAACAGCATAAAGGTGTCATCCAGGTATTCATCAATCTGACTTATCAGATCGCTGTCCTCGATGTGCTTAATTTTGTAATTCATGGTGAATGCTGCAATATGCTCGATCAGGTCGTTAAGCTGCAGATTGGCAGCAGAGGTAGGATCGTTAACCCAGCCGTGGTGGCTGTCGCCTAACGTAGCCAGGCTTTCATCGTACAGGTTTTCACACAAAAATTTCAGCTGGGCAATATCATGCCTTCTCGGTGAGTATTCGTCCATCTTTTTCCCCTCCTAAGCTTGCGAAACAGGCCATTAAACCGCACTTTAAACATGGGTGCCAGGAAGTGATAATTACTATGCTATGTAACATCTAAACAAAATATAACTTATTTAAAATAACCTGCCGCTCGACTGACCAAATATTACAATTCATCGGACATGTTGTGGCGATCGTTATCAATGAAATCAAACACCAGCGCATCAGGAGTAAGGGTAAAATTGACCGACTGATGGGTTGTTTCACTCGCATCAATATCCAGACAGGCATTGAATACGTTCCAGCGGAAGCTGTAGTTCATTTTATAACGTGATTGTTGCAAATATTCCAGGGAAATAATTTTCAGACTTTCGGGAACATATCGCGCATTTTGTGAATACCATTCCAATGAACCAATCAGGTCATCTTCTATTTTGGGAATTATCTGTTCGATCTCATGCATTAATTCTAGTGGTTCAATGTTAGTTTGACGATATTTTAATGGTAAAGTTTTGCGCATTTTTCCCTCTCAGAGTTAAATTTTGCTTATCAGCTTAATTGCTGTAGCCGAGTGGATAAGCCAGGTTATAAATTTAGTGTAGCCTATATTGATGATTTAACAGTTAATTATTTTACTCGCACCGGCATGCTTCCGCATAAAACCATCACCATGTTGAGTTTTTTTTATATAAAAAACGCTTCAGCCATCCGGCTCCAACGTAATAATTAGATACATTTTAATGATATCCGTCCTGCCTCCATCCACGCTACTTTATTGTTATGTTATAACATTTAAGTGACTTTTTAATGAACACCTCTCCGGCTTTTATTCGCATCGGCACCTTGCTCAGCTGCCCGGCATGGCTGCGTATGGTGCTGACCTTACACCTGGTCGGCGCGCTGGCGGCGCTCACCTGGTGGGCGGCACTCTGATGATCGTACTTAATCAGCTGGTGGTTGGCTATCAGCATCGTGCGGTGACGCCGCAGTTAAATGGTGAGTTTGCACGCGGCAGCATGACGGCCCTCGTGGGGGCAAATGGCTGCGGAAAATCAACGCTGCTGAAGACGCTGTGCGGGATGTTGCCCCCGGTCAGTGGTTCGGTCAGCCTCTCTGCGCCACGACCGACCGTTGCCTGGCTGCCCCAGCACGCTGAGCTGGAGAAAACATTCCCTTTGACCGTTTTCGATCTGGTGGCAATGGGCTTCTGGCGTCAGAGTGGCTGGTTTAAAGGCTTAAGCCGCCAGCAGCGTGAGCAGGTCATGTCGGCACTGCAGCGCGTCAATATGCTGCCGTTCGCTGCCGCCGCGCCGGGAACCTTATCCGGCGGGCAGCTGCAGCGCGTGCTGTTTGCCCGGCTGCTGATACAGGACGCAGAACTGCTGCTGCTGGATGAGCCTTTTACCGGCGTCGACAGCGATACCACCGAACTGCTGCTGGCGCTGCTGGCGGAGCGGCATCAGGCCGGGGCGACACTGATTGTTGTCCTGCACGACATGGCTACGGTGGCGCAGCATTTCCCGCAGGTGTTACGCCTGAAAGAGCAGCACAGCGAATGGACCTGCCGCGGCTGCGGCGTGACCGGGCTGAGCATTAGGCGCCGTGGGGGGGCCAGCGCATGATGCTGATCCAGCCATTTATCGAATTTGGATTTATGCGCCGGGCGCTGGTGGCCTGCGTCGCGCTGTCGCTGAGCGCGACGCCGCTCGGCGTCTTCCTGCTACTGCGCCGCATGAGCCTGGTGGGGGATGCGCTGTCGCACGCGGTGCTTCCCGGTGCCGCAATCGGCTATTTGCTCTCCGGACTTTCGCTGGTCGCGATGGGCATTGGCGGAGCGATTGCCGGTCTGACGGTGGCTCTGTTGTCAGGCGCGGTCAGCCGCTATACGCCGCTGCGTGAGGATGCCAGCTTTGCCGGTTTCTATCTTGGCTCACTGGCGCTGGGCGTCACGCTGGTGTCGCTGCGCGGTTCCAGCGTCGATCTTCTGCATGTCCTGTTCGGCTCGCTGCTGGCGGTCGATACGCCCTCCATCGTGCTGGTCAGCAGCATCAGTGCGGTCACCCTGCTGATCTTCGCGCTGATCTACCGCCCGCTGACCATTGATGCCTTTGACCCGAGCTTTCTGCGCGCCCAGAACCGCTGGACTTCACCGCTGGTGCACGCCATTTTTCTGGTGCTGGTTGTCATCAACCTGGTGGCGGGCTTTCAGGTGCTTGGCACCCTGATGAGCGTCGGGCTGATGATGCTGCCTGCGGCCAGCTCCCGATTCTGGAGCCGTCATCTCGCCGGGACGCTGGCGGCGGCAATGATCATCGCCACGCTGGCCAGTTTCAGCGGGCTTTACGCCTCGTTTTACCTCTCGTTACCTGCCGGGCCCGCCGTGGTGCTGAGTGCGGCACTGTTGTTCTTTCTTTCCATTTTAATCGGTCCCTGCGGCGGCATTTTTGCCGGGCGTAAACCATTGGCAATCAGATAGGGAGTAAGTATGAAGAAGTTACCTGTGGCGCTGGCGCTGTCCGTATTGCTGGCCGCACCTGCTGCAATGGCGAAAACCGTTGAAGCGGTTGCCAGTTTTACCGTGCTGGCGGATATCGTAAAAAACGTTGGCGGCGAACACGTCGTGGTGAAAAGCCTGGTGGGACCAAATGGCGACCCGCACAGCTTTGAACCCACGCCAAAAGATAGCCAGGCGCTGGCGCATGCCGATGTCGTGTTTGTTAGCGGACTGGGAATGGAAGGGTGGATGGATCGTCTGATCGCCGCATCGGGCTATAAGGGAGAGACGGTAGTGGCTTCAGCCGGGATCAACACGCGAAAAATGGAAGAGGACGGAGAAACGGTTACCGACCCGCACGCGTGGAACAGCATGCAGAACGGTGTTATCTATGCCACTAACGTGATGAATGCGCTGATCGCCGCCGATCCGCAGGATGCAGATTATTTCCGTCAGCACGGCAGCGCCTACATTACACAGCTTAAGCAGCTGGATAGCTGGGCGCAGCAAGAGTTCAGCGCTATTGCGCAGAGCAAACGTAAGGTGCTGACCAGCCATGATGCCTTCGGCTACTTCGGCCAGCGATACGGGGTGACGTTCCTCTCACCGGTCGGTTTCTCCACCGAATCTGAGGCCAGCGCTTCCGACGTCGCCGCGCTGATCGCTCAGCTGAAGCAGGAGAAGATCCATGCCTACTTTATCGAGAATCAGACCGATCCGCGTCTGGTTAAACAGATTGCCGCTGCCGGCGGCGCGCATCCGGGCGGCGAGCTGTATCCGGAAGCATTGACCGGGCAGGGCGGTGAAGCAGACAGCTACATTAATGCTTTCAAACATAACGTCAATGCGATGGTCAGCAGCATGAAATAAGCGTCCAGCCGGTGATTAAGCTGCATAAAAAAGGGGATAGCCGCGGCTATCCCCTTGTGTTGCATGCTTGAGAGTCATCAATTAATGCTTCTTGCCACCCCGGCCCTGTACGGCCTTGAAGCGTGGGTTACTTTTGCAAATGACGAATACGCGGCCGTGACGGCGGACGATTTTACAATCTTTGTGGCGTTTTTTGGCCGAGGCCAGAGAACTTAAGACCTGCATGATGGCTCCTTACTTTTTCATCGCGCCGAGGAAGCTGCCGAAGCGCTGGTTGAAGCGTGCGGCGCTGCCCTCTTTGGCAAAATCTTTCTGCTTGCCGGTGTAATAGACGTGTGAGGCCGAAGAGACATCCAGCGTCACGTAAGGCATCTGTTTGCCTTCATGCTCAATCGTGCGATCGGTTTTGATGGTCGACCCCACGACAAACCAGGCGTCTGCCGTGGTGTCATGGAACACCACCTGGCGATAGGTTGGATGAATACTCTGTTTCATCTGTTACTCCATTTGTTATGTTATACTATAACAATAGTATGCGCCGCAGGTGAGCAAATTGCAACTGCGCGCACGCTGGAAAAAAGACAAAAAAAGAGGCCGCATTAAGCGGCCTCTGGTTCACATTAACTTGCGTGAATTAGTGATGATGATCGACTGGGTGGCTATGTTCCAGCTCTTCTTTGTTCTTACTGAAGCGGCGGCGAACCACCACGAAGAACACTGGAACGAAGAAGATCGCCAGGATAGTCGCGGTGACCATCCCGCCCATCACGCCAGTACCTACGGCGTTCTGAGCACCGGAACCCGCACCGGTACTGATAGCCAGCGGCAGAACCCCGAGGATAAACGCCAGAGAAGTCATCAGGATTGGACGTAAACGCATACGTACCGCTTCCAGAGTCGCTTCCACCAGGCCTTTGCCTTCCTTCTCCATCAGGTCCTTAGCGAACTCGACGATCAGGATGGCGTTCTTCGCCGATAGCCCTATGGTGGTTAGCAGCCCCACCACAAAGTACACGTCGTTGCTCAGCCCGCGCAGGGTGGTAAAGATCAGCGCCCCGACCACACCCAACGGTACGACCAGCATTACCGCGAACGGTATTGACCAGCTCTCGTACAGTGCGGCCAGACAGAGGAAGACCACAATCAGCGAGATGGCATACAGTGCCGGAGCCTGGTTACCGGACAGACGTTCCTGATAGGACATCCCCGTCCAGTCGTAACCAATACCGGTAGGCAGTTTCGACGCCAGGTCCTGCATCAGATTCATTGCTTCACCCGAGCTCTTACCTGGTGCTGGCTGTCCTAACAGCTCCATCGACGGCAGGCCGTTATAACGCTCCAGTCGTGGTGAACCGTAAACCCACTGCGCAGAGGCAAAGGCGCTGAACGGCACCATTTCACCGCTGCTGGCACGCACATACCAGTTGCCAATATCACTTGGCAACATACGGTAAGGCGCATCGCCCATCACGTACACTTTCTTCACGCGGCCGCGGTCAATGAAGTCATTAACGTAGGATCCGCCCCAGGCTGCCGCCAGCGTGGTGTTGATATCGGAGAGCGATACCCCCAGCGCCGACGCTTTTTCCTGGTCGATAGTCAGTTTGTACTGTGGCGTATCTTCCAGACCGTTAGGACGCACGCCTACCAGGGTATCTGAATGCTGAGCAATCATGCCAAGCAGCTGGTTACGTGCTGCGGTCAGTTTCTCATGGCCAAGGCCACCCTGATCGATCAGCTGGAAGTCAAAACCGGTCGCCGTACCCAGCTCAACAATCGCCGGCAGGTTGAACGGAATCACCATCGCATCTTTGATCGCTGACAGCGCGCCCATGGCACGCCCGGCAATCGCCGGCACCTTGTTATCTGCACCCGAACGTTCATCCCACGGTTTCAGGCTGACGAAGGCGATACCGGTGTTCTGACCACGACCAGCAAAGCCAAAGCCGTTAACGGTGAACACCGAGTTAACGTTCGCTTTCTCTTTATTCAGGTAGTAATCCGTCACCTGGTCCAGCACTTTCTGTGTACGTTCCTGCGTGGCACCTGCTGGCAGCTGGGCCATGGTCAGGAATACCCCCTGGTCTTCTTCCGGCAGGAAGGAGGTTGGCAGGCGCATAAACAGATAGGCCATGCCCACCACGATCAGCAGATAAATCACCAGATAACGACCGGTGCTGCGCACGATGTGGCCCACGCTGTCGGTGTAGTGATTGGTGCTTTTGTCGAACAGGCGGTTAAACCAGCCGAAGAAACCGGTGGTTTTGCCATGGTCGCCTTTCGCAATCGGCTTCAGCATGGTGGCACACAGTGCCGGAGTCAGGATCAGCGCGACGATAACCGACAGCACCATCGCGGAAACGATAGTAATCGAGAACTGACGATAGATAACCCCGGTAGACCCGCCGAAGAAGGCCATTGGAATAAATACCGCTGACAGCACCAGCGCAATACCGACCAGCGCGCCCTGGATCTGCTCCATCGATTTACGCGTGGCTTCCTTGGGCGGTAGGCCCTCTTCGGCCATGACGCGCTCGACGTTCTCGACCACCACGATGGCGTCATCCACCAACAGGCCGATGGCGAGCACCATCCCGAACATCGTCAGGGTGTTTATCGAGTAGCCAAACGCGCTGATAATCGCAAAGGTGCCGAGCAAGACAACCGGCACCGCAATCGTTGGGATCAGCGTGGCGCGGAAGTTTTGCAGGAACAGGTACATCACCAGGAACACCAGCACGATAGCTTCGACCAGTGTTTTCACAACTTCGTTAATCGAGATCTTAACGAATGGCGTGGTGTCATACGGATAGACGATTTTCATGCCGGCCGGGAAGAACGGCTCCAGTTTGGCAAGCTCAGCTTTTACCGCCGCAGCGGTATCCAGGGCGTTAGCACCGGTTGCCAGCTTGATCCCCAGACCCGAGGCCGGTTGGCCGTTATAGCGTGCAATAATCTCGTAGTTCTCACCACCCAGCTCGATATGCGCCACGTCGCTCAGACGGACACGCGAACCGTCGCTGTTCACTTTCAGCAGGATCTTACCGAACTCTTCAGCCGAGGTCAGACGCGTCTGCGCGATGATCGAGGCATTCAGCTGCTGGCCTTTCACCGGTGGTGAACCACCGAGCTGACCGGCCGCCACCTGGGCGTTCTGGGTGTTGATGGCGCTGATCACATCGACCGGCGTCAGTGAGTAGTTGTTGAGTTTATGCGGGTCCATCCAGATACGCATCGCATACTGCGCCCCGAACAGCTGGGTATCACCCACGCCGGAGACACGACTAATGGGATCTTTAATATTAGAACCCACGTAGTCGGAGATGTCGTTCTGCGTCATGGTGCCGTTATCGTTGATGAAACCGGCAACCATCAGGAAGCTACTGGAGGATTTCTGAACTTTAATCCCCTGCTGCTGTACTTCCTGCGGGAGCAACGGCATCGCCAGCTGCAGTTTGTTCTGAACCTGCACCTGCGCGATATCAGCATCGGTACCGGACTGGAATGTCAGAGTCAGCTGCAGCGTACCCGAAGAGTCGCTGCTTGAACCCATGTACATCAGGCCGTCGATGCCGTTCATGTTTTGTTCGATAACCTGCGTGACGGAGTCCTGCAAAGTTTTCGCATCGGCACCCGGGTAGGTGGCGGTGATCTCGATTGCCGGTGGAGCAACGTTAGGATATTGCTCAATCGGCAGTTTCAGGATCGACAGCGCACCCGCCAGCATAATAATGATGGCGATAACCCAGGCAAAGATGGGGCGATCGATAAAGAACTTAGCCATGTATCAGCGGCTCCTGTTAAGACTTCGGTTGTTCAGACTGTGCCTGAGACTGAGGGGCTTCTTTGGCACTGTCGTCGCTAACTTCCTGTGGGGTCACCGCCGCACCGGGTTTCACACGCTGCAGACCGGTGGTGATCACACGATCGCCATCTTTCAGACCTGACGTGACCAGCCATTTGTCGCCGAAAGCTTGATCGGCTGTCACATTACGCACTTCAACCTTGTTATCCCCACCGACAACCATGGCAGTCGCCTGGCCAGTTGGCGTGCGGGTGATGCCCTGCTGAGGAACCAGCAATGCATTTGGGTTGGTGCCTTCATCCAGGCGAGCTCGTACGAACATGCCTGGCAGCAGGTTGTGGTCCGGGTTAGGGAACACTGCACGCAGTGTGATGGAGCCGGTGGTCTCGTCAACGGTGACATCAGAGAATTCTAATGTTCCGCTCTGCGAGTATTCTTTACCATCCTGCGTTAACAGTTTGACTTCAGCTTTGCCGTTGGTCTGCTGCAGCTGGCCGGATTTCAGCTCGTCGCGCAGACGAATAAAGTCTTCGCTCGACTGGGTTACGTCAACGTAGATCGGGTCCAGCTGCTGCACAGTTGCCAGAGCGGTGGTCTGAGCACTCTGCACCAGCGCACCTTCGGTGACTGAGGATTTACCAATGCGTCCGCTGATAGGCGAGGTCACTTTGGTATAGGCAAGGTTAATACGGGCAGATTCAACGGCTGCCTGTGCTGCCTGAACGGCGGCGGCGGTCTGGCTCTGGGTGGCTGCCGCGGTATCGTAATCCTGCTGACTGATGTACTTAGTACCCAGCAGAGGCTTGTAGCGTTTTACGGTTAAAGCGGCGATCTGCGCGTTGGCCTGAGCCTGTGCGAGGTCACCTTTGGCGCTGTCGTAAGCGGCCTGATAAGTGGCCGGATCAATTTGATACAAGGATTCGCCAGCCTTGATATCACTACCCTCAACGAAGTTGCGTTTCAGAATAATGCCGGAAACCTGTGGGCGAACTTCTGCAATACGGAACGATGAGGTGCGACCCGGCAGGTCGGTGGTAATTTTAAGCGGTGCGCTTTTTAGCGTCGTGATACCCACTTCAGGGGCCTGTTGCTGACCGGCCTGCTGAGAATCTTTGTTATCACATCCTGTTAGCACTAAGCTGCCTGAAAGCATCAGAACGGCCGCCAGAGGCGTTAACCCTCTGTTTTTGTTCATAAATAAACCTCGAGTGTCCGATATCGATTGTTCAATGGATCACAAACCCATAAACCCATTGCTGCGTTTAAATTATGGTCGTGCTATGGTACATACATTCGGAAATGTATGTAAGTCTAACGCTTTGTAAAAAACACCCTCATGGCACGAAATACCAAACAACAAGCTCAGGAAACGCGAAATCACATCATAGATGCGGCTATTGAGCGCTTTTCTGAACATGGCGTTTCTAAAACGTCACTGGCTGATATTGCCGCAAGTGCTGGCGTGACGCGGGGTGCAATCTACTGGCATTTCAAAAATAAAACGGATTTGCTCAATGAGATTTGGGCACAGTCCGAATCCGGAATGGCAGACCTGGAGCTTGAGTATCAATCAAAATACCCGGCGGATCCACTCTCTGTTATGCGAGCTATGTTGCTGTATGTCCTTGACGCGGCAGCCACTGATCCGAGAAGACGTGCACTTATGGAAATTATTTACCATAAATGTGAGTTCGTCGGTGAAATGACTACCCTCCAGCTAATGCAGCAAAATCTCTATCTTGAATGTTATGAGAAGATAGAAGAGGTTTTACAACAGTGTATTGATGCAAAGCAACTTCCGGAAAATCTTAACACGCGTCGCGTTGCTGTAGTGATGCGTGGCTACATTAGCGGCATCATGGAAAACTGGCTGTTTATGCCGGAGAGCTTTGATCTCGCCGCCGACGCGCCGCAGCTGGTGGACACGCTGATCGAGATGCTGATCGGGTGCCCAACCTTGCGCAAGCCAGCATAGCGCGAAATTATGAACGTGCGGCGACTTTCTGCTCGAAATCTCGCTGCACAATCGCCAGCGCTGCCAGCACGGTTTCTGGCGCTATCTGATTCTCTTCCAACAGCATAATCAAATCCACGGCCAGTTTGACCTCTTCCGGTGCAGTATCCAGCGACATACGTCTTCCTTATAATGATAAAAATTTCAGATGCGCAGCATTCTGACCACGCCAACCATGACCAGCGCGCCGGCAAACGCGGCCAGCAGCGCCCGCGGGTGGAAGATTGCCAGCGTCCCGTAGTCAAAATAACTGCTGACATAGCCGCCAATCAAGGCACCCACTGCAGTCAATAACAACGTTGGCATCAGGCCGCCGGGGCGGCCGGGGAAAAAACGGCGTGCAATAACGCCCACCAGCAAACCGGTTACCATCCAGCTAATCAGCCCCATAGCGGCCTCTCTTTCAGCGAGTTATCATCCGATTATAGCCCGCGCTCGCGATTTTCGATGCCGCGCTCAATTCGCTTCAACGCCTGCAGGCAGCGCTGCAAACGCCCTTCGAGTGCAGCCACCTCACGCTGGAGTTGCTGCTGCTGTGCCAGCGTTTCCTGCACGGCCAGCAGACTTTCCCGGTCCTGAATCATCGCCCGCAGGCGGCGCTCAAAATCCTGATGTTCGGCCAGCTTTTCATACAGGTTCTCGCGCACCGGCGCCGCGCGGGTCTCACTGCCGCGCATCTTGAGCGTTGCCAGTTCGCGCTGCATGGCGCTCATCTGCAGCACCACGCGTTCGGCCATCCATGCCACGCTTTCCGGGCGATTATCCCTCACGCTCTGTTTTAACAGCGCCATGGTCTGTCTGACTTCCTGCAGATAATCGCCCAGGCGGGTAGAGTGGCTGTGAAATAACTGATGGTCAAAGCGCGCCTGCGCATTACGTTTATTAGCATGCGGCTCGACAGCCTGCGCCAGCTGTTCCAGCTGCGTTTCCAGTTGTTGCAGTAAAGCTGCGCTTTTCATCGTGTTCTCCAGGGCAGTATTGCGGCTATGATACCCTGTTTAGAGCCAATTTTTTCGGGTACGCCATGCAACGTTATCTTCTTATTACTCTTGGCTGGTTGGCGGTGGTACTGGCCACGCTCGGCGTGGTACTGCCGCTGCTGCCAACCACGCCATTTTTACTGCTGGCGGCCTGGTGCTTTGCCCGGTCTTCTCCGCGCTTCCATCACTGGCTACTGCACCGCTCGGTATTCGGGCGCTACCTGCGTCACTGGCAGCAGCATCGGGCAATGCCACCGGGCGCCAAGGGCAGGGCGATCCTGTTTATTCTGCTGACCTTTGCCTTTTCCTTGTGGATGGTCAAAATTCTCTGGGTACGCCTGCTGCTGCTGGCGATACTCTGCTGCCTGCTGATCTTTATGATCCGCCTACCAGTGGTTGACGAAGAGCAGGAAAAGCGCTGATTTCGCTAAACACGGTTGCAATTGTCCGGCGTTTTGCCTAGATTTGGTCGTTTTCGTGCGCGGCTTTCCCCCAGTGTTTGAATTTCACCCGGCTTTATCGTCGTGCGTGAAGCAAGCCGCGTGAGTCAGATTTGTATTTACCAGGCACAACACTATGACCGCGACTGCGCAGCAGCTTGAATTCCTTAAAAACAGTATCAAAAGCATCCCGGACTACCCAAAACCGGGCATTCTCTTTCGTGACGTCACCAGCCTGCTGGAAGATCCGAAAGCGTATGCGTTGAGCATTGAGCTGTTAGTTGAACGCTATCGTCACGCTGGCATCACCAAGGTGGTGGGCACTGAGGCGCGCGGTTTCCTGTTCGGCGCACCGGTTGCGCTTGGGCTGGGCGTGGGCTTCGTACCGGTGCGTAAACCCGGCAAGCTGCCGCGTAAAACTTTTGCCGAAAGCTACGAGCTGGAGTACGGCACCGACCAGCTAGAGCTGCATTGTGATGCTATCCAGCCGGGTGACGTGGTGCTGGTGGTTGACGATCTGCTGGCGACCGGCGGCACGATTGAGGCCACCGTGAAGCTGATCCGCCGCGCGGGCGGCACCGTGAAAGATGCCGCTTTCATCATTAATCTGTTTGACCTCACCGGCGAATCACGCCTTAAGGCGCAGGGCATTGAAAGCTACAGTCTGGTGAACTTCCCCGGTCACTAAGATTTTGCGGGGCGGCTGGTCCGCCCCGATCTCTCCTCATCTGCTTCTCTCCCTGTACACCAAATGCCTTCAGCCGCTGTTCGGCACAAAAAGCAGCGATTCCTCCCCCCTGATGCTTACACTTGTGCGGCAAAATGCAGCCGTCACCGTGATTAAGGAAGTTCGGGATGAACAAAATCGCTACCGTTACTACTCTCCTCGCCGCTCTGGCGGGTGCCACAGCCGCAAACGCCGCTCAGACTAAGGCCCCTGTTGATTATCAGTACCAGACAAAAGATATCAGCGGGCTGCACACCTTCACGCTGGGATACGCCCAGAGCCACATTCAGCATTTCAACAATATCAAAGGTCTTAACCTTAAATATCGCTACGAAATCCCTCAGCTGCCGCTCAGCGCGATGGTGTCTCTCACCTGGATGAACGGGCGCGGTAGCCAGTTTGCACAGTTTGATGGCGCCTCAGAGAATAAATACCATCGCGTGCGCTACTATTCGCTGATGGTGGGGCCGGCTTATCGCATCAGCCATTGGGCCAGTCTCTACGCGCTGGCTGGCCCGGGTTGGGAAAGCAGCACCAACATCACCCACTATCGAGATGCTGCTGGTGAACATACCGGGCGCAAAAAAAGGGCCAGTTCGCGTTTTGCCTGGGGGGCGGGAATGCAGTTCAACCTGATTGATAACCTGGCGCTGGACGTCGGTTATCAGGGCGGTCACCTGCAGAATACGTCCAGTCACGGCTTCAACGTTGGCGTGGGGTATCGTTTCTAACTACCTCCACAACCTTCATCTTTTACAGCCACAGGATCGTGGCTGTTTGTCTGATATCTGCGCCCTTAGCCGCGATAAAGTGATTGAATAAGACGAGCAAGCCGGGAACTGTTATAGTTGCTCACTCTGGTTTATCACGACCTTGTACACCCATTCATTCCAATCGATGATGAAGTCTTAATGAGCTATCAGGTACTGGCCCGCAAGTGGCGTCCGCAAGCGTTTACTGATGTTGTCGGTCAGCAACATGTTCTGACCGCGCTGGCTAACGGTTTGTCCCTTGGCCGCATCCATCACGCCTATCTTTTCTCCGGCACCCGTGGCGTTGGTAAGACCACCATTGCCCGCCTGCTGGCAAAGGGGCTGAACTGTGAAACCGGCATAACCGCTACCCCGTGCGGGCAGTGTGACAACTGCCGTGAAATCGAACAGGGGCGCTTTGTCGATCTGATTGAAATCGATGCTGCTTCCCGTACTAAAGTGGAAGACACGCGCGATCTGCTGGATAACGTCCAGTACGCTCCGGCCCGTGGTCGTTTTAAAGTCTATCTGATCGATGAAGTTCACATGCTCTCGCGCCACAGCTTCAACGCGCTGTTGAAAACGCTGGAAGAGCCGCCGGAGCACGTCAAATTTCTGCTAGCCACCACCGACCCGCAAAAGCTGCCGGTGACTATTCTGTCGCGCTGCCTGCAGTTCCACCTCAAGGCGCTCGATCAGGAACAGATCCGCGGCCAGCTTGAGCACGTGCTGAAGGCCGAACAGATTGCTGCGGAAACGCGTGCACTGCAGCTGCTGGCGCGTGCCGCAGACGGCAGTATGCGCGACGCGCTGAGCCTGACCGATCAAGCCATCGCCATGGGGCAGGGGCAGGTGACCACCGCCACGGTGAATGACATGCTCGGCACCCTTGACGACGAACAGCCGCTGGCGCTGATTGAAGCGCTGGTTAATGCCGACGGTGAACAGGTGATGGCGCTGCTGACTCAGGCCGCATCGCGCGGCGTGGAGTGGGAAGCGCTGCTGGTGGAGATGCTCACCTTGCTGCACCGCGTGGCGATGATCCAACTGCTGCCTTCAGCGCTCGGTGATGACATGGCCGCGATTGAACAGCGGCTGCGTGAACTGGCGCGGGTGCTGCCACCGGCAGATGTACAGCTCTATTATCAAACGCTGCTGATGGGGCGCAAAGAGCTGCCGCTGGCGCCGGATCGCCGCATGGGCGTCGAGATGACGCTGCTGCGTGCGCTGGCTTTTCATCCGAAAGCGGTGATTGCTGAACCGGTTGCACGCCCGACCATGACGCCACAGGCGACTGCTGAGGTGATGCCTGCACCGGATGCCGCGCCGCCGTCCAGCCCGCCTGCAGCGCATACCGTGGAGTCCCCGCCACCGCAGGGATTACCGGATACCACCAGCCAGCTCCTACAGGCGCGCACGCAGCTGCTGCGCCATCAGGGGGCGAGTAAGCCAAAAAAGAGTGAGCCGGCGGCGCAGGGTGCGCGGCCGGCAAGCTCGGCACTGGAGCGCCTGGCCGCCGTTACCGAACGCGGGCAGCAGCGCCTGCAGCAGGCCGCAGCGCAACCCGCCGCGCCGGTAAAGGAAGAGGCCTACCGCTGGAAAGCGCTCAATCCGACAGAAGTAAAAACGGAAAAGGTCGCCACGCCAAAAGCGCTGCGCACCGCACTTGAGCTGGAAAAACATCCGGAACTGGTGGCGAAGCTGGTTGCTGAGTCATTACAGCGTGATGCCTGGGCTGCCGAGATCGCTGCGCTTACGATGCCAAAACTGGTGCAGCAGCTGGCGCTCAACGCCTGGAAAGAGCCGACCGAAAACGGCATCTGCCTGCATCTGCGCTCCAGCCAGCGCCATCTGAATTCGCCCTCGGCGCAGAAAGCGCTGAGTGATGCCTTGAATGCTGCTTCCGCACACCCCATTGAATTAACCGTGGTGGAAGATGATAATCCGGCGGTGCTGACCCCGCTGGAGTGGCGGCAAAAAATTTACGAAGAGAAACTGGCGCAGGCGCGTCAGTCGATTATCACGGATACTCATATCCAGACACTGCAGCGATTTTTCGACGCTGACGTAGACGAAGAGAGTATCCGACCTGTTTAACCCGCCGCATTATCACGTGATGATGTGGCCTGAGCTGAAGAGAGAGAACTTATGTTTGGTAAAGCCGGATTGGGCAACCTGATGAAGCAGGCCCAGCAAATGCAGGACAAAATGGCGCAGGTGCAGGAAGAGATCGCTGCGATGGAAGTGACCGGTGAATCTGGCGCTGGCATGGTTAAGGTCACCATCAACGGTGCGCACAACTGCCGCCGCGTGGAAGTGGATCCAAGCCTGCTGGAAGATGACAAAGACATGCTGGAAGACCTGATTGCTGCGGCATTCAATGATGCCGCACGTCGCGTTGCTGAAACCCAGAAAGAGAAAATGGCGGCCGTTTCCAGCGGAATGTCTCTGCCACCTGGCTTCAAGATGCCATTCTGATGCAAACCAGCCCGCTCCTTGAAGCACTGATGGAGTCGCTGCGTTGCCTGCCGGGCGTCGGGCCGAAGTCGGCACAGCGCATGGCTTTCCAGCTGTTACAGCGCGACCGCAGTGGCGGTATGCGACTGGCGCAGGCCCTGACGCGGGCGATGTCGGAGATTGGTCACTGTGCCGACTGCCGGACATTCACCGAGCAGGAAACCTGCACCATCTGCGCCAACCCCCGGCGTCAGCAGAACGGCCTGATCTGCGTGGTGGAAAGCCCGGCAGATATTCACGCCATTGAGCAGACCGGGCAGTTTGCCGGGCGCTACTTTGTGCTGATGGGCCATCTGTCGCCGCTGGATGGCATCGGGCCGAATGATATCGGCCTCGATCGCCTTGAGCAGCGGCTGGAAAAAGAGTCAATTCAGGAAGTGATCCTCGCCACCAACCCGACGGTTGAAGGCGAAGCTACCGCCAACTACATTGCCAGCCTGTGTGAACAGTATGGTGTGGACGCCAGCCGCATCGCGCACGGCGTGCCGGTGGGCGGCGAGCTGGAAATGGTCGACGGCACCACGCTGTCGCACTCTCTGGCCGGGCGCCTCAAGATTAAATTCTGAACAATCAACGGCACGAGTTGATCGTGCCGTCTTGAAATCCCCAAATATCCCCCCACTTATATCCTCAACGTTCATCAACCTGTTCTTAGTTGAGGTAGCAATGACCATGAAAGGACAAGAGACCCGTGGCTTCCAGTCAGAGGTAAAACAACTTCTGCACCTGATGATCCACTCCCTCTATTCAAATAAAGAAATCTTCCTGCGTGAGCTGATCTCAAACGCCTCTGACGCCGCCGACAAGCTGCGCTTCCGTGCGTTATCCACCCCGGACCTTTACCAGGGTGACGGCGAGCTGCGCGTACGGGTTTCGGTCGACAAGGAAAAACGCACCCTGACGTTGAGCGACAACGGTATCGGGATGCGTCGTGACGAAGTGATTGAAAACCTCGGTACCATTGCCAAGTCAGGCACCAAATCCTTCCTCGAATCACTGGGTTCAGACCAGGCGAAAGACAGCCAGCTGATCGGCCAGTTTGGTGTTGGTTTCTACTCGGCGTTTATCGTGGCCGATAAAGTGTCAGTCCGCACCCGCGCAGCCGGCGCTGCCGCCGATGAAGGCGTGTTCTGGGAATCTGCCGGTGAGGGCGAATACACGATCGCCGACATCACTAAAGAAGATCGCGGCACGGAAATCACGCTGCATCTGCGCGAAGGCGAAGATGAGTTCCTTGATGCATGGCGCGTGCGCAGCATTATCAGCAAGTATTCCGACCATATTGCCCTGCCGGTAGAGATTGAAAGCCATAACGAAGAAGACAACACCACCAGCTGGGAAAAGATCAACAAAGCGCAGGCGCTGTGGACGCGTAATAAGTCTGATATCAGCGAAGACGAATACAAAGAGTTCTACAAACACGTCGCGCATGACTATACCGACCCGCTGACGTGGAGCCACAACCGCGTTGAGGGCAAGCAGGAGTACACCAGCCTGCTCTACATCCCGGCGCAGGCGCCGTGGGATATGTGGAACCGCGATCACAAGCACGGCCTGAAACTGTACGTGCAGCGCGTGTTCATCATGGACGACGCCGAGCAGTTTATGCCGAACTATCTGCGCTTCGTCAAAGGGCTGATCGACTCTAACGACCTGCCGCTGAACGTCTCGCGTGAAATCCTGCAGGACAGCCGCATCACGCAGACCCTGCGCGGCGCATTGACTAAGCGCTCCCTGCAGATGCTGGAGAAAGTGGCGAAGGATGATGAAGAGAAATATCAGAAATTCTGGCAGCAGTTTGGTCTGGTGCTGAAAGAAGGCCCGGCAGAAGACAGCGGCAACGTGGCGACCATCGCCAAACTGCTGCGTTTTGCCAGCACCAGCAGCGAAGGTCCGGCGCAGACCGTGTCGCTGGAAGATTACGTCAGCCGCATGGTGGAAGGGCAGGAGAAGATTTACTACATCACTGCCGACAGCTATGCCGCAGCGAAAAGCAGCCCGCATCTGGAGCTGTTCCGTAAGAAAGGCATCGAAGTGCTGCTGCTCTCCGACCGCATCGACGAATGGATGATGAGCTATCTGACCGAATTCGACGATAAGTCTTTCCAGTCGGTGAGCAAAGCGGATGACGCGCTGAGCAAACTGGCCGATGAAGAGACCGAAGAGCAGAAAGAAGCGGAGAAAGCGCTGGAGCCGTTCGTGGAGCGCGTGAAAACGCTGCTGGGTGAGCGCGTGAAAGAGGTGCGCCTGACGCATCGTCTGACCGACACTCCGGCGATTGTCACCACCGAAGCGGACGAAATGAGCACCCAGATGGCGAAGCTGTTTGCTGCTGCTGGCCAGGACGTGCCGGAAGTGAAGTATCTGTTTGAGCTGAACCCGGATCACGCTCTGGTGAAACGCGCCGCCGATACGCAGGATGAAGCCCGCTTTGCCGAGTGGGTCGAGCTGCTGCTGGACCAGGCGCTGTTCGCCGAGAAAGGCACGCTGGACGATCCTAACCAGTTTATCCGCCGCATGAACCAGCTGCTGCTGGGTTAATCGCCTCTGTCCAACGGGCGAGGTATGCCTCGCAGTTGGGCAGATCGCAGTAAGGGTCGGGCAAGTGCCTGACCCTTTTTTTATCCTGCTTTATTCCCGCAAACACCAGCGCGCCGGGTTGTTCAACATATACTCGCGCACATGATTTAATTCCCTCTCATCACGTATTACTCGCTCCCAATATCCGCGCTGCCACAGCTTAGCTCCCGCAAACATTTTGCCGATCTCTCTGCTCACTGCCGCTTTATAACTGCCAATGATGGTGCTGAGCGGGTGCTGGTTGCCATCCGATATGATCAGAATGCAGTGGAGGTGATTGGGCATAATGATAAAGCTGTCGGGCAGGCATTTGGGAAAATGTGCTGTCAGGCTTTGGAGTAATTCCCGTGCGATTATCCCCCTCTGATTCAGCCAGCTTTGATTGCGCGTACAGCGTCCGAAATAGTGTTTTTTGTTCAGGCAGCACAGGGTCAGATAATAATATCCCGGCTGACGGTAGTCGTAGTGTTTAAGGCGCAGAGACTTCCTTTGGTGCATGAGATCCTCCTTTTTGAGAAGCATATCAGCGCCTGGCATTACGCGGGTTTTTGGCGTGAAGATAGTCGGCACGGCTCGCAAAATGGCGGGCGAGGCATGCCTCACCCCTACGATAATCGTCGTTGGGGGCGGGCATGCCTCACCCCTACGATAATCGCCGTGGGGGACGGGCATGCCTCGCCCCTACGTTAATCGCCGTGGGGGGCGGGCATGCCACGCCCCTACGTTAATCGCCGTGGGGGGCGGGCATGCCTCGCCCCTACGATAATCGCCGTGGGGGGCGGGCATGCCTCGCCCCTACGTTAATCGCCGTGGGGGGCGGGCATGCCTCGCCCCTACGTTAATCGCCGTGGGGGGCGGGCATGCCTCACCCCTACGATAATCGCCGTGGGGGGCGGGCATGCCTCGCCCCTACGTTAATCGCC
>NZ_JASCAQ010000053.1:0-196858 GCF_029967685.1 Erwinia sp. V90_4
CGCTTTCCTCCTTCGGAGTCAACTTCTTTTTGAGAAGTTTTTCCGGCGGTTCAGAACTTCCTGAACCTCTTAACACGCTGGCCGGTAAGCCGTTGTTCCGTGTCAGTGGAGGCGCAGTATAGGGATTTTCTGGCAGGTGACAAGTGTTTATTGCAAAAAAATGACCGAGCGTAGAATTTTTCATCAAGAGGGTTAAAAACAGACGTTTTCGGGGCAATTAATCAGCGTTTTCTGACGAGGAAAGGCGAAACAACTCCGTTACGGATAAAATGGAGATGCTATTCTTTCTGCATCACAGGGATTTCCTCCCCGCTCAAGTCAAAAGAAAGGACCACCAATGATAAAATCCGCGCGCAGTATGGCCGGACTCCCGTGGATTGCCGCCATGGCTTTCTTTATGCAGGCGCTGGATGCCACCATTCTTAACACCGCCCTGCCCGCTATCGCCCACAGCCTTGAACGCTCCCCACTGGCAATGCAGTCTGCCGTTATCAGCTATACCTTAACCGTTGCCATGCTCATCCCGGTTAGCGGCTGGCTGGCTGACCGTTTTGGCACGCGCAAGGTTTTCATCAGCGCGGTATTCCTGTTCTCGCTGGGTTCACTGGCGTGCGCGCTTTCTGGTTCACTGTCAATGCTG
Source organism: Erwinia sp. V90_4 (assembly GCF_029967685.1). Classification (NCBI taxonomy): domain Bacteria; kingdom Pseudomonadati; phylum Pseudomonadota; class Gammaproteobacteria; order Enterobacterales; family Erwiniaceae; genus Erwinia; species Erwinia sp. V90_4. The sequence continues at coordinate 641 of NZ_JASCAQ010000053.1, forward strand.
GTTGTCTCACGCGTGATACAGGGCATAGGCGGTGCGATGATGATGCCGGTGGCACGCCTTGCGCTGCTGCGTGCCTACCCGCGCAGCGAGCTGCTGCCCGTGCTTAATTTTGTCACCATGCCTGGATTGATTGGTCCGGTGCTTGGCCCACTGCTGGGCGGTGTGCTGGTCACCTGGGCGACCTGGCACTGGATTTTCCTGATCAACATCCCCATCGGCATTCTCGGCATTATCTATGCGCGCAAATACATGCCTGACTTCACCACGCCCAAGCGCCGCTTTGACCTGTTAGGCTTCCTGCTGTTTGGTCTGGGCCTGGTCGGTATTTCCAGCGGTATTGAGCTGTTTGGCGAGCGAGTGGTCTCCAGTCTGATTGCGCTGGGGGTGTTGGTCGCCGGGATCGTGCTGCTTCTTCTCTATATAGTCCACGCGCGCCGCCACCCTTCTCCGCTGCTGCCGCTGCCGATGTTTAAGACGCGCACCTTCTCGGTCGGCATCATTGGCAATATCGCCTCGCGCCTCGGCACCGGCTGCATCCCCTTCCTGATGCCACTGATGTTACAGGTCGGTTTTGGCTACACTGCGCTGCTGGCCGGTTGTATGGTGGCGCCAACGGCACTGGGTTCCATACTGGCGAAGTCGACGGTGACGGGCGTGCTGCGCTGGTTTGGCTACCGTAAAACGCTGGTTGGCATCAGCATCATTATTGGCGTGCTGATTGCGACCTTTGCCCTGCAGCTGCCGGGCTGGAATATGCTGGCGCTGCTCATTCCACTGTTTATTCTCGGCATGGCGATGTCGACGCAGTTCACCGCGATGAACACCATCACGCTGGCTGACTTGACGGATGCCAACGCCAGCAGCGGTAACAGTATGCTGGCGGTGACGCAGCAGCTGGCGATCGGTTTTGGCGTGGCGGTTAGCGCGGCGGTGCTGCGCTTTTATGAAAACTTTGACGGCACCACGCTGCAGCACTTCCACGCCACCTTCCTGACGATGGGTGCGATAACCGTGCTGTCGTCTGCGGTGTTCCTGCTGCTGAAGCCCGGGGATGGCCGCAACCTGATCAGCGACCGCGATAAAAAGAAGAAGAGAGCTTAAATCTCAGCGACCGAAGCCCGCTCCATTAATTCCGGTGTCAGCACCAGCAGCTGCTGGCTGCCACCGGGTGCGGCAAGGCGATGCAGCAGCGTGTCGATCGCCAGCTCGCCCAGCTCATCTTTCGGCTGATGAATGGTGCTGAGCGGCGGCGTCATATAGCGCGCCAGTTCAATATCATCGTAACCCATCACCGCCATATCCCCGGGAATGCTCATCCCCGCCTGATAAAGCGCATGATAAACCCCGACCGCCATTGCATCGTTACAGGTAAACACCGCCTGCGGCAGCGGGTTAAGGCTGAGCAAGGTGTTCATGGCGTTAAACCCGCCCTGAAACTCAAAGTCACTGCTAACGATATAGCCTTCCGGCACCGGCAGCCCGGCGCTGGCCATTGCCTGCCGATAGCCTTCAAGGCGCAGTCGAGCCGGGGTTTTATCCTGCGGGCCTGCGATACAGGCAATGCGCGTGTAGCCGCGGGCGATCAGATGCCGCGTGGCCATCTCCCCACCCAGCAGCGAGTTATCCTGAATGATATCGCTGCTGCCTTCAAACGGTGCCCAGTCCATCATGACGGAGGGAATAGAAGGATAGCGATTGAGCAGCTCGGCGGAAGGGAGGTGGCTTTCGGTACACATGATCAGCAGGCCATCAACGCGCTTTTGCAGCAGGGTTTCCAGGCTGCGGTTCATGCGATCCTCATCCCCTTCGGTATTACACAGCACCAGGCTGTAGCCGCGTTCGTAACAGCTGCGTTCTACGCCGCGCACCACCTCTGAATAAAAGGGGTTGCTGCTGGCGGTCAGCAGCATGCCGATGGTGCGCGTCTGGTTGAGCTTGAGGCTGCGCGCCAGGGCGGAAGGGGCGTAGTTCAGCTGGTTAACCGCTGAGGTCACCTTTTCACGCACCGCTTCACTGACGAAGCGGTTGTTATTGATAACGTGTGACACGGTAGAGGTTGAGACACCCGCCAGGCGGGCGACATCTTTCATGGTCGCCACGTTTACCCCTGCTGTTGCAAGAAGCTGTCGATCTCTTCACGCCAGGGTACGGAAGGCTGCGCGCCGCGTCGCGTTACGGCAATCGCGGCGGCCGCATGGGCGAATCGCACTGCTTCCGCCATCGGGCGCTGTTCCAGCAGCGCGGCGATCAGCGCACCGTTAAAGGTATCGCCCGCCGCGATGGTATCTACCGCCTCCACACGGAAACCGGCCACGCGCTGGCCGCTGCCCTGCTCGCTCAGCCACACGCCGCGGCTGCCCAGGGTGATCAGCACGCTGGCAATACCTTTGTCGTGCAGTACAGCTGCCGCTTGCGCCGCGTCTTCATCGCTGTTGACCGCCACGCCGGTAAGGATCTGCGCTTCGGTTTCATTCGGGGTGATCATATCCACCAGCGACAGCAGCTCGTCGGAAAGCTCGGTAGCCGGTGCCGGGTTAAGGATCACCTTGGTCTGGTTTTGATGCGCAATTCGCGCGGCGGCCAGCACGCTCTCCAGCGGAGATTCAAGCTGCATCAGCAGCGCGTCCGCCCCGGCAATCACCTGCCGGTGTTTCTCCACCCGCTCAGGCGTCACGGCGGCATTCGCCCCGGCGTGGATGCCGATGGTGTTTTCACCTTCGCCGTTGACAAAGATCAGCGCCACGCCGGTCGACTCACCCGCCACCGCTTCCACCGGCGCGATATCGATACGGTCGGTGGCCAGCTGCTGGCGAATACGTTCGCCGATGTCGTCGTCACCCACGCAGGCAATAAAGGCAATATCCGCGCCGCTGCGTCCGGCGGCAACGGCCTGGTTTGCACCCTTCCCACCAAATGCGACCTGATACTGCTTCCCGATCACCGTTTCGCCAGGGCGCGGAAAGTGCGCCAGGTTAAGGATGTGATCTGCATTAATGCTGCCAAGGACAGCCAGTTTACCGGTTTTCATCATAAGGGGTTCGTCCAGATAAGTGCGCCACCCGGAGGTGGCGCGTGCCATGCTTTTCTTTGATTTATTTGGTGACCAGCTTCAGGTCAACCGGGTTGATAGCCTGTACTTTCTGGCCTTTCAACACTTTATCCGCAGTCTGGACGCCAATCACGCCAATCTGCTCCGGCAGCTGAGCCACGGTCGCAGCCAGTTTGCCGCCTTCAACAGCCTTAATCCCGTCTGGGGTGCCGTCGAAGCCCACAACGACCACATCAGATTTACCTGCGGTTTGCAATGCGCGCAGCGCGCCCAGCGCCATTTCATCGTTCTGCGCGAACACTGCCTGCACGTCCGGGTGAGCTGTCAGCAGGTTCTGCATCACGTTCAGGCCCTTAGTACGGTCAAAGTCCGCCGGCTGGCTGGCGAGGATATTGAACTTGTGGGCATCGGCAGCCTGCTTAAAGCCTTCACCACGCTCACGCGCGGCGGACGTTCCGGCAATACCCTGCAGCTCGATGATTTTCGCACCTTCGCCAACTTTCTTCGCCATAAAGTCACCGGCCATTTTGCCACCGAAGCGGTTATCAGAGGCAACGTGGCTAACCACTTCGCCCTGTGACGCCACGCGGTCCAGCGTGATCACCGGGATTTTGGCCTGGTTTGCCATTTTCACTGCGTTACCCACCGCGTCAGAATCGGTCGGGTTAATCAGCAGCAGCTTGGTGCCACGCACGGTCAGGTCCTGCACGTTTGCCAGCTCTTTCGCCGGGTTGTTCTGCGAATCCAGCACCACCAGGTTGTAGCCCAGCTTGTCCGCTTCTTTCTGCGCGCCATCTTTCAACGAGACGAAGAACGGGTTATTCAGGGTTGAGACCACCAGCGCAATGGTATCTTTTGCCAGCGCGTTAGCGCTCAGGGTGGCGCCTAACAGTACGGCGAGTGCAGTCAGTTTTCTCATCTTCATTTTTTATATCCTGTAAGGGTAAAGAGTTATTTACTGCTTTTGTTATCCACCAGAACCGCCAGCAAAATCACCACAGCTTTGACGATCATTTGGTAGTAAGAGGAGACGCCGAGCAGGTTCAGGCCGTTATTCAGGAAGCCTAAAATCAGGGCGCCAATCAGCGTGCCCATAATCCGGCCTTTACCGCCTGCCAGGCTGGTACCGCCCAGCACCACGGCCGCAATGGCATCCAGCTCGTAACCGGTGCCCGCCGTGGGCTGTGCCGAGGAGAGGCGCGCCACTTCGATGGTGCCCGCCAGCGCCGCCAGCATGCCGCACAGCGCATAGACGATAATTTTGACGCGGTTAACGCTGATACCGGACAGGCGCGTTGCCGCTTCATTGCCGCCCAGTGCATAGATATAGCGGCCCAGCCGGGTGTGATGCAGCATGTACCAGGCCGCAAGGAACACGATAGCCATAATCCAGACCGGCGTCGGGATGCCCAGCGGGCGGCCAATGCCAAACCAGCCAAACAGATCCGCGTTGTCATTAAAGCCGGTATTGATCGGGCTGCCGTTGGTGTAAACCATGGTCACCCCGCGCAGCAGCAGCATCATCACCAGCGTGGCGATAAACGCCTGCACTTTGCCCCTGGCCACAATGGTGCCGGTGATCGCGCCAATAAAGGCACCGAGCGCCAGCGAAGCCGCCACCGCCACCAGCGCATTGACCTCCAGCCCGACAATCGAAGCCGCCACCGCCCCGGTCAGCGCCAGCAGCGAACCCACGGAAAGGTCGATGCCGGAGGTGAGGATCACCAGCGTCATCCCGACCGCCATAATGGCGTTTACCGAGGTCTGTTGCAGAATGTTGAACAGGTTTGCCACGGTGAAAAAGTTCGGGCTCATGCTGGAAACGATGGCAATCAGCACCACCAGCGCAATCAGCGATTTCTGCTCAAGCAGGAATGCCTTAACGTTCAGGCGGCGTGAAGGGATTGTTTGCGTACTCATAGTGTTGCCAGCTCCGCGCTGTGTTGTTTGCCTACCGCCGCCGCCATCAAAATTTCCTGCGAGGCTTGTTCAATCGGGAAGTCACCGCTCAGACGCCCTTCGTGCATCACCAGCACGCGGTCGCTCATGCCCAGTACTTCCGGCATTTCAGAAGAGACGAGAATGATGCTCAGCCCCTCCTGCTTAAACTGGTTGATCAGCTGATAGATCTCTTTTTTCGCCCCAACGTCGACGCCGCGCGTTGGCTCATCGAGGATCAGCACTTTAGGCCGGGTCATCAGCCCGCGGGCAATCGCCACTTTTTGCTGATTGCCGCCGGACAGCAGGCCGATAGGCTGGTTCATCGACGGAGTTTTGACATTGAACAGTTTGATAAAGTCGCCGACCGCCATCTCTTCTTCGGCATGCTTCAGGCGGCCTCCGCCATAGCTGAAGTATTTAAGCGCGGTGAGCGACATGTTCTCTTTCACCGACATGCCCAGCACCAGGCCATCACGCTTGCGGTCTTCAGAGATATAGACGATGCCGTTGGCCAGCCCCTCTTCCGGCGAGCGCGATACCACGGTTTTGCCATCCAGCGTCACGGTGCCACCGCTGCGCGCCAGCGCGCCGTACAACACTTTCATCAGCTCGGTACGACCTGCGCCCATCAGCCCGGCCACGCCGAGGATTTCACCCTTGCGCAGCGTGAAGCTGACATCCTCCACGCCGGAACCGCTGAGATGCTCGACCGTCAGGCGCACCGCGCCCGGCGCTTTATCCAGGCGTGGATACTGCTCTTCCAGCTTGCGGCCAACCATCATTTCAATCAGCGACTCTTCGGTCAGCGTCGCCACTTCGCGCTCGGCAATAAACTGCCCGTCGCGGAAAATGGTGACGTCATCGCAGATCTCGAAAATCTCTTTCATGCGGTGGGAGATATACACGATGCCGCAACCCTGGGCTTTCAGCTCGTTAATCACCCGGAACAGCGAGACGGTTTCGGTATCGGTCAGCGCATCGGTGGGTTCATCCATCACGATCACTTTCGACTCGAAGCTCAGCACTTTGGCGATCTCCACCATCTGCTGATCGCCAATCGACAGGTCGCCCACCAGCTTATGGCTGCTGAAGCGCAGATTGAGACGCTTTAACAGCGCATCCGCCTCGGTGTGCATCTTTTTCCACTGGATGCGGCCGAAGCGATTAACGAATTCGCGGCCAAGAAAGATGTTCTCGGCGATGCTCAACTGTGGGATCAGGTTCAGCTCCTGGTGGATAATGCCGATCCCCGCTTCCTGCGACTCTTTCGGCCCGCTGAAGGTGGTCTCTTTGCCCAGCCAGGTAAAGGTTCCGGCATCACGGGCATAAATCCCGGTCAGCACTTTCATCATGGTGGACTTGCCCGCGCCGTTTTCGCCGACCAGCGCCATCACGCGGCCCGGATAGACCGACAGCGCCGCCCCCGACAGCGCTTTCACGCCGGGGAAGGATTTATCAATGCCTTTCAGTTGCAGTAAAGGTTGCATAACAGCCTCAGAAGGTCACGCCAGCGCCGAGGATGACATTCGCATACGGGGAACACTCCCCGCTGCGAATCACCGCCTGGCTGCACTGGGTTTGTTGTTTGAACTGTTCGTGACTGACATAACGGATACTGATGGTGTTTCCCTGGAGTTGTTGCAAGGATTCGAGCAGGGCGACCAGTTCGCTATGGAGCTGCGGATTATGCTGCTTAATCTCCTCCGCGATGATGGCACTCTCGACCTGCATCTCACGCGTGACCACATCGACCACCTGCAAAAAGCCAGGGGTGCCGTGGGTTAACGCCAGGTCAATGCGCTGCGGCCCTTGCGGGATTGGCAGGCCGGCATCACCAATGACGATGCTGTCGGTATGACCCAGACGGGAGATCACGGATGAGATATCAGAATTCAGTAAGGTGCCTTTTTTCATTTTCCACTCCAGAGCGAAACGTTTCGCTGACTGGCAGTTTATGAGAAGGCGAAGGGAAAACAATCATCAGATGCTGGAAATGTGATCGCCATCGAAACGTTTCGCTGACGCCGTGAAAGGATTTGGTTTAAGGCAAAAAATGGCCCTTTATGTCTGCGATAAAGGGCCACGCGCTGCCGGAGAACTACAGGATCTGACTGAGGTGCAGCTGGCCCATCAGCAGAGGGTTATCGGCATAATCCACCGGAATGGCGACCACCGCCGGGCCATTAACATCCATGGCCTTGCGCAGCGTCGGCTCCAGCATCGCTGCGCTCTCCACCGCGAATCCGGCGGCGCCAAACGACTCAGCATAGGCTTTAAAATCAATCGGACCGAATTTCACCCCTGAAACGCGCTGGTATTTCTTCTCTTCCTGCATCGCGACCATATTGTACTCCTGGTCGACCCAGATAATATGCAGCAGGTTGGCGCCCAGCCGCACGGCGGTTTCCAGCTCCATGCTTGACTGCAGGAAGCCACCGTCGCCGGAAACGGACACCACTTTGCGGCTCGGGTCCACCAGCCAGGCACCGATCGCCCACGGTAGCGCCACGCCCATCGTTTGCTGACCGTTGGAGATCATGATCTGGCGGGCGCGGAAGCTGTAAAGATAGCGGGCAATCCAGATATGGAAACTGCCCATATCCACCGTCAGGGTGACGTCGCTATTAATGATGTCCTGCATGGCGCGCACGATGCGCAGCGGGTGCAGGGCAAACTGATCCAGCTGATGGCCGCGCAGCGACAGCAGTTCGCGCTGCTGCTGGCGATCTTGCAGGATCGCCGCCGCCTGCGGGCTGAGGGTGAGCGGGTGGCTAATCTGCGCCGTCAGCTTGTTCAGCGTGGCGGCAATATCCCCCACCAGCTCGGCGTCCGGCAGATAGCAGCTGTCGCTGTCGGCTGGCAGCACATCAATATGCACCAGCGTCGCCGTGCCGCTGTTCCACATCGCCGGTTCGTACTCAACCGGGCTGTAGCCAATGGTAATAATCAGATCCGCCTCTTTCAGCAGGCGATCTCCGGCCTGATTGTTAAACAGCCCGACGCGGCCGGCAAAGCGTGAGAAGTGATCCTGATGCACCGCGCCCGCGGCCTGATATGTGCTGGTGACCGGAATATGGCTGCGCGTCAGCAGATGATGCAGCGCTGCACTGTTCTCCGGCTGGCTGGCCATCAGGCCAAGCAGCAGCACCGGATTTTTCGCCTGAGCAATCTGGCGCGCCACGGCAGCGATAGCCGCATCCGGCGCCGGGCCCATTAACAGCTGGCCGTTTGCCGTCAGCAAATTGGCCCGCACCGGTTCGTTGACGATATCCTGCGGCAGGCTGACAAATGCCCCGCCGGGCCGCCCCTGTTCCGCGCTGCGAAAGGCGTTTGACAGCACTTCGGCAATCGCATTACCGGAGCTCACCTCAACGGCAAATTTACTCACCGGACGGAACATCGCTACGGTATCCATGCTCTGATGCACCTGCTTGGCGCTGTCGGCGCGTTTTACTGCGCCACCTAACGCCACCAGCGGGTCGCCTTCACTGGTGGCCGTGGCCATGCCGGTGATCAGGTTCGAGCACCCGGGGCCAGAGGTCACCAGCGCCACGCCCGCTTTGCCGGTCAGCCTGCCGACCGCCGCCGCCATAAACGCCGCATTGGCTTCGTGGCGGACTGGAATGGTCTGAATGGTGGTATCCAGCAGCGAATCAAACACCTTATCAATTTTCGCGCCTGGGATGCCAAACACCTGCTTCACACCCTGCGCCTCCAGCTGCGCCACCACTAAATCGGCGCCGTGCGCCCACTGCTGAACCTCGGTTACATTTTTCATCTATTGGCCTCTTATCAGCTTTCGACTGCGCGAATGGCAGAATCCAGATTTTCCGGGTTGAGATTGGCGTGCAGAAAGTCACTGTCGCCAGGCAGGTCGATCACCAGCTTGCTGATCTCACCAAAGCTCAGCGTGCCGTGCTCCAGCTGGTAGTCGAGCAGATGGCCGCCGCCCTGGCGATCGTCGGTAATAAAGTGTTCGTGATATCCCGCTACGTTAATACCCTGCATATATTGCGGGGTACGAAAACCGATCAACACGCCGCTTCGCTGATGAAAATGGAAGGTAGGCTGCTTGCCAAGCACCTCCGGCATCGATTTGTACGGGCGGTGCTGGCAGGGTACGGTGCGGGTTTCCGCCAGGCTGAACTGCCCGTCGATACGCAGCGCGCAGAACTGGTTATCGGATGTGACGTACTGGTCGATGATGTGATGCACTTCGGCACGGGTCGCCGGGCCGCGGAATTGGTGCTGATACTGCGGGCGGAAGAAGGTCATCACCGCAAACGGCGATTGCTGCTGCGGGCTGGCGGTGCGGGCGCTGCCGTCCGAACGCAGCTGATACACCTCGCTGTTAAAAGCGATCAGTTCACCATCCAGCTGGTTAAAGGTTCCAAGGCCAAAATCGCCCTTCTTGAGCAGATCGGCCACGGTGGTGGTGCCGTCGTAGACGCCGCTTAGCAGTGCGCTCATCAGTGAGGTCTGATAGATAACACTTTCTGGCCTTTCCTTCTGCAGCTCCCTCACGGTGCTGGTGAGCTGTTCTTCACATGAACAACCAGTTACAGAATCTGTCATAGCCGTCTTCCCGATTAAACTGTTAAGAAGTATTGAATCAATGTTGACTCGATTCAGTCGGCGGCTCCAATATAAAGCTCCCCCCTCTTTGAGACGTTTTCGATATGGAACTCCGGTATCTTCGCTATTTCGTGGCCGTTGCCGAAACCCGGCACTTCACTAAAGCGGCAGAGCTGCTGAACATCTCGCAGCCGCCGCTCAGCCAGCAGATCAAAAAGCTGGAAGAGGAGATCGGCACGCCTTTATTGAAACGGCTAACGCGTGGCGTGGAGCTGACCGATGCCGGGGAAGCGTTTTATCAGGATGCCCGTCAGATCCTTGAACTGTCGGCCAACGCGCTGGAGAAAGCGAAAGGCATCGCGCGCGGCATCAGCGGCCAGCTGTCGATTGGCTTTGCCAGCTCCACCGCCTTTCATCCGCAGATATTCCGCCTGCTGCGCCGCTTTCAGGACAGTTTTCCAGCCATCACGCTGCTGCCGCGCGAAGAAAATATGGCCACGCTGATGCATGAGTTACAGGAAGGGCTGCTGGATGCGGCGTTCGTGCGCCTGCCCTGTGAGAGCAGCAAAGCCTTTAATCTGAAGATGATTGCCAGTGAGAAGATGGCGCTGGTACTGCCGCAGGGGCATCGGCTGGCGGACACGCCGCGCCTGTCGCTGGCGGCGCTACGCGAGGAGCCGCTGGTGCTGTTCCCGCGTGAAGTGGCACCGAGCCTGTATGAAGTGATTATCAGTGCCTGCCTGCGCGCCGGGTTTCAGCCGGATAGCGTGCAGCAGTCGCCGCAGATTTCATCGGCGATTAACATGGTAGCCGCCGGGTTTGGCATCACCATCATTCCTGACTCCCTGCGCAGTATCCAGCTGCCCGGCGTCAGCTTCCATCAGATTGAGGATGCTGCGCTGAGCAGTGATATTGCGCTCGCCTGGCGGCGCTGGGATCGCTCTCCGGCCGTCCATCATCTGGCGGAGAGCCTGAGCGGATGATCAGTTAGCGATTTTACGCACCTGCTTCACGTCCAGCTCCATGGAGTTGAAGTCTTTATCCAGTTTGCCCTGCAGCTCAACCTTATCGTTCGGACCGACGGTTTGCCCTTCCCAGCGCTTGTGGTCGATCTCCACCGTCATGGTGCCGGTGGCGTCACGGAACTGGTAGTCTTCATCACCGATGCGCTTTTCAATATTGCCGCGCATCGTGACCCAGGCATCATCCTTCATATCCTGCGCCTGCTTGACGGTAGCAACCGTGCCGTTCGGGCCGCTAAAACCGCCTTTCTGTACCTGCGCGGTGGGTGCATTCGGGTCAACAAATCCGCCAGTCTGTGCAGCCAGTACCGGAGTCGAAATCAGGGCGCTAATCGCCAGTAATGCAGCTGTCTTCTTCATCATTTTCGCTTTTCCTTATGAAAGTGAGCAGTCAACACTGCCCGGTCATCTCTGTTCGGTAAGTATTACAGCAAAAAGTTCTTAACGAGATCTTAAGGAGATCAGCGAAACGACTTTATTGTTTTAAATTGACGAAAAGTCGCGAAATTCGCCGATCTCAGCTGTACAACACCTATCCTCTTTCCGTATAAATCGCTAAAACTGCGAGGAAACAGTGATGAGAATTTTACTAATTGAAGATGACCGTCTGATTGGCGACGGCATCAAGGCCGGGCTGGGCAAGCTGGGTTTCAGCGTGGACTGGTTTAGTCAAGGCAGTGAAGGCCTGCACGCATTAGCAGCGGCACCCTATGATGCGGTGGTGCTGGATCTCAGCCTGCCGGAGATCGACGGGCTGGAGATCCTGCGCCAGTGGCGGCGGCAGGGACGCGATGAGCCGGTGCTGATCCTCACGGCCCGCGATGCGCTGGAGCAGCGCGTCAGCGGGCTACAGCAGGGCGCGGATGACTATCTGTGCAAACCCTTCGCCCTGACGGAAGTCGCCGCGCGCTTGCAGGCGCTGATCCGCCGCCGCCACGGCCAGCTGCAGCCAACCCTGCAACATGCGGGTGTGGTGATGGAGCCGGGTTCGCACACCGTGACCCTCAACGGCGAGCCGCTGGTGCTGAAAGCGCGCGAACTGGCGCTGCTGGAGCTGTTCCTGCTCAACGCCGGGCGGGTGCTGACGCGCGCACAGCTGGAAGAGAAGCTGTATGGCTGGGACGATGATGTCTCCAGCAATGCCGTTGAGGTGCATATTCACCACCTGCGTAAAAAGCTCGGCAGCGAGTTTATTCGTACCGTGCACGGCGTCGGCTACACCCTGGGGGCGAAGTCGTGATGCAGCGCAGCCTGCGCATGCGCCTGATGCTGGGCTTCCTGCTGCTCAGCCTGCTGTGCTGGGGCGCAGCGGCGCTGGGGTCCTGGTGGCAGACGCGCCACAACATCAATGAGCTGTTTGATACCCAGCAGATGCTGTTCGCTAAGCGCCTGCTGCGCCTCAATCCCGAACAGTTCAGCGCCGATTTAGCCGCCCTGCCCAAAAGCAAAAAACTGCTGCGCCACCATCGCGGCGAACAGGACGATGACGCGCTGGCCTTCGCCGTCTTTACCCGCGACGGCAAAATGGTGCTGAATGATGGCGATAAGGGTAAAGATTTTATCTTCGACTATCAGCGAGATGGCTTTCGCGATGCACGGATGAAGGATGACGACGACCGCTGGCGCATGGTGTGGCTGCGCACTCAGGATGACAAATACGTGGTGGTGGTCGGCCAGGAGTGGGAATACCGCGATGACCTCACGCGTGACCTGGTGCAGACCAACCTGACGCCGTGGCTGGTGGCACTGCCGGTGATGCTGCTGCTGATGCTGTGGCTGGTGACGTGGGAGCTGCGCCCGCTGAAGCATATCGCCCACCAGCTGCGCCAGCGTAAAGCCGATGACACCGCCCCGGTCGAGGTAAAACGCCTGCCGCAGGAGGTGCACCCGCTGCTGAGCGAGCTGAACCAGCTGTTCAGCCGTATCGGGGAGATGCTGCAGCGTGAACGGCGCTTTACCTCCGATGCCGCCCACGAACTGCGCAGCCCGCTGGCGGCGCTGAAGGTGCAGACCGAGGTTGCCCAGCTGGCGCACGACGACAGCGCCATGCGCCACCATGCGCTTACCAGCCTGGATGCGGGTATCGACCGCGCCACCCGGCTGGTGGATCAGCTGCTAACCCTTTCAAGGCTGGACTCCGGCCAGCAGCTGGAAAAACAGCGTCTCGACTGGCAGAGCATCATCCAGCAGGCGGTGGTTGAGCACTATTCCCGCGCCCAGGCTGCCGGCGTGGAGCTGGCGCTTGATGCCCCAACAGAACCGGTTATCCAGCTGGGCAACCCGCTACTGCTGGCGCTGCTGGTGCGCAACCTGCTGGATAACGCCATTCGCTACAGCCCGGCGGGCAGCGACGTGCGCATCACGCTGACTGCGGGACAGCTGCAGGTGCTGGATAACGGGCCGGGCGTCAGCCCTGAAGTATTGACGCGTATCGGTGAACGCTTCTATCGCCCGCCGGGTCAGGAACAGTCCGGCAGCGGATTAGGCTTGTCGATCGTTCATCAAATTGCCCAGCTGCACGGCATGAAGGTCACGATGAGCAATCGTCAGGAAGGCGGGTTTGCGGTGACGGTCAACTTACGTGGATAACACGGGCGAGGCATGCCTCGCCCTTACGCGATCCCGCAGGAGTCGGGCATGCCCGACCCTGTCAAATCTCGACCTGGGTGCCCAGCTCGATCACGCGGTTCGGCGGGATTTCAAACTGGTCCGGCGCACGCAGCGCATTCTTCTGCAGCATCAGGAACAGTTTGCCGCGCAGGCGCAGATACCACGGACGTTTGCCGATGATCAGCGACTCGTGCGACATAAAGAATGACGTCTCCATCATGCGGCAGCTCAACCCTTCCAGGCCGCAGCGGTGGAAGATCTCCTCAACGTTCGGCGTTTCGCGCCAGCCGTAGCTTGCCACCACGCGCCAGAAGGTTGGCGACAGCTGTTCAATGGTCACACGCTTAACGTTGTGCACATAGGGCGCATCTTCAGTACGCAGCGTCAGCAGCACCACGCGTTCGTGCAGCACCTTGTTGTGCTTGAGGTTATGCAGCATGGCAAACGGAATGACGTTGAGCGCACGCGACATATAGACCGCGGTGCCCGGCACGCGTACCGGCGGGGATTTCTCCAGCGAGGCGATCATCGCCTCCAGCGAATTACCGTGCTCGTGCATACGGCGCAGCAGGCGGAAGCGCTCGCTTTTCCAGGTGGTCATCACGATAAACATCACCAGCGCCAGCGTCAGCGGCAGCCAGCCACCGGCAAACACTTTCACCAGGTTGGCAGAGAACAGCGACACGTCGATGCACAGCATGCCAATCAGGATGGCGATCACCAGATAGCGGTTCCAGTGCCAGTTCTTAATTGCCACGGTGCTACACAGGATCGCGGTCAGCACCATGGTGCCGGTTACCGCAATGCCGTAAGCCGCCGCCAGGTTGCTGGAGTGCTCGAAGCCGACGATGACAATGACCACGGCAAAGTAGAGCAGCCAGTTGATCACCGGAATATAGATCTGGCCAAACTCCTGCTCCGAGGTGTGCACAATACGCATTGGTGGCAGATAGCCGAGGCGCACGGCCTGGCGCGTCAAAGAGAAGACGCCCGAGATCACCGCCTGAGAGGCAATCACCGTCGCCAGGGTAGCCAGAATCAGCATCGGGATCAGCGCCCAGTCCGGGGCCAGCAGGAAGAACGGGTTTTTAATCGCCTCCGGGTTTTTCAGCAGCAGCGCGCCCTGGCCGAAATAGTTCAGCACCAGCGACGGCAGCACCACGCTAAACCATGCGAGGCGGATCGGGAATTTGCCAAAGTGGCCCATATCCGCGTACAGCGCTTCCACGCCGGTAATCGCCAGCACCACGGCGCCCAGCGCAAAGAAGGAGACGGTTTTGTACTCAATAAAGAAGTGCACGGCCCAGTACGGGTTCATGGCATGCAGCACGTCAGGATTGGCGATAATCCCGCGCGCGCCCAGCACCGCCAGCACGATAAACCACAGCAGCATCACCGGCGCGAACAGCTTGCCGACGATGCCGGTGCCGTGTTTCTGAATCACAAACAGCAGCGTCAACACGGCAATCGCCATCGGCACGATGTAGCGGTCGAGGGAAGGTGCGGCGATCTCCAGGCCTTCGATCGCCGAAAGGACCGAAACCGCAGGGGTGATCACCACCTCACCATAAAAGAAGCTGCCGCCAATCAGGCCCATAATCACCAGCACGGCGGTGGACCTTGCCCCGGTGTTTCTCCCGGCCAGCGACATCAGCGTCAGGATACCGCCTTCACCGGCGTTATCCGCGCGCATCACGTAGCTGATATATTTCAGCGATACGGTCAGCACCAGCAGCCAGAAAATGAGCGATAAAAAGCCGAAAACGGCATCGCGTTCAACACCAAAACCAAACTGACCGGAGAGACATTCGCGCAGGGTATAGAGTGGGCTGGTACCAATGTCGCCATACACCACACCAATCGCTGCCAGCGTAACGGCACCAAGGGACTGCTTCTTTTCAGAACTCATAGAGATATCTTTTGTTGGAGCCGACCTACGCGGGATTGCGCACAGCTCATCAAACCATCAAAACGCGCACAGTATGCATGATTCATAGTGAATGCCTACCCCTAATTACCCGTTTAACGACAACTCTTAAAGGCAAGACATCGCCTGATGTCACCGTTTGATAATAAAAAAGCTGACTGCTATCAACTCTTTCAAGCATCATAGCCAGTAGTGTTTGCGCTCGCCAGCAACAAGCTGGCCTGTCCGTAGAAAAAGGATGACTGTTTGATTATGGCCCACTCTCAATTACTGGCGGAGCGCATCGCCCGCCTCAGCAATGCTTTAGAGAAAGGACTTTACGAACGCCATCATGCGATTCGCCTTTGCCTGCTCGCTGCCCTGTGCGGCGAAAGCGTGTTTTTACTCGGCCCTCCCGGCATTGCTAAAAGCCTGATTGCCCGCCGATTGAAGTTCGCCTTCCAGCATGCCCGCGCCTTTGAATATCTGATGACGCGCTTCTCCACCCCCGAGGAAGTTTTCGGCCCGCTATCGATTCAGGCGCTGAAGGATGAGGGACGTTATCAGCGCCTGATCAAAGGCTATCTGCCCGATGCCGAGATCGTATTTCTGGATGAGATCTGGAAAGCCGGTCCGGCCATCCTCAATACCCTGCTGACGGCGATCAACGAGCGCCGCTTCCGCAATGGCGACAGCGAAGAAAAAATCCCGATGCGCCTGCTGGTCACCGCCTCCAACGAACTGCCGGAAGCGGACAGCGGGCTGGAAGCGCTATATGACCGTATGCTGATTCGCCTGTGGCTGGATAACGTGCATGAAAAGCAGAACTTCCGCAGCCTGCTGACCCACCAGCAGGACGAGAACCAGAACCCGGTGGCGGAGTCGCTGTGCATCACCGATGAGGAGTATCTGGAGTGGCAGCAGGGTATCAGCAAAGTCAGCCTGCCCGATGATGTTTTCGAGCTGATTTTCCAGCTGCGTCAGCAGTTAGAAAACCAGCCTGAAGCGCCCTATATTTCTGACCGCCGCTGGAAAAAGGCCATTCATCTGCTGCAGGCCAGCGCATTTTACAGCGGGCGTAACGCCATTGCGCCGATTGACCTGATCCTGCTGAAAGACTGCCTGTGGCATGACGTTGGCTCGATGAAGCTGCTGGACCACGAGCTGGATAACCTGATCACTCAGCAGGCCTGGCAGCAGCAGCCGATGCTGTTCAAACTTCAGCAGATCAACGCCCGCCGCCTGGCGTTACAGCAGCAGCAGAGCGTTGAGCAGGCGATCCGGCTGGAGAAGCATGGTGGCATGTTCAGCCGCAAGCCGCACTACGAGCTGCCCGAGTCGCTGGCTAACGATGCTCTGACGCTGATGCTGCAAAAGCCGCTGACGCTGCACGAAATGCAGGTCACCCACATCACCCTTGCGCGCGAAGCGCTGCACCACTGGCTGCAAAAAGGCGGCGACGTGCGCGGCAAGCTGAACGGCATCGGCTTTGCCCAGACGCTCGACCTGCACGTGGACGGCAATGACTGCCTGACGCTGCGCGACGTCAGCCTGCAGGCCACGCGCCTGATGCTGCCGGGCAAACCGCAGCAGGGGCTGCCGGAAGAGATCGTGCTGGCGCTCGACGAGCTGGAGACCCAGCTGCGCGGCCAGCGCACGCTGTTCAGCCAGCACCACCGCTGCCTGTTTATCAGCGATGACTGGCTGGCGCGCGTGGAGGAGAGCCTGCAACAGGTGGCCGATCAGCTGAAACAGGCGCGCCAGTGATCTCGCTTGACACCCTGAGCCTGTTCCTGGCGGTCAATGAAAACGATCTCATTGAAGAGCTGGTGATCACGCTACTCGCCTCCCCGCAGCTTGCCGCCTTTTTTGAAAAATTCCCCAGGCTGAAGAACGCCCTGACGCGCGATCTCCCGCACTGGAAAGCAGAGATCGTGCAGCAGCTGAAAAATACCCCGGTGCCGGAAGATCTGGCGGCGGAGTTTAGCCGCTTCCAGCAGAGCCAGCTGATGAGCCAGCACGACTTCAGCGCACAGCTGCCGGAACTGCTGAGCTGGCTGGCGCAGCAGCACTCACCGTTTGCCGAAAAAGCCCAGGCGCTGGTGGCGAATAATGATGCGCTGCAGCTCAGCAATGCCCAGCAGACGCTGTTTCTGCAGCGCTGGCGGCTGAGCCTGACGCTGCAAACCCTGACGCTGAACCAGCAGCTGCTGGAGCGGGAACGCGACAAGCTGCTGGCGGAGCTGCAGCAACGGCTGGCGATGAGCGGCCAGCTGGCTCCGGTGCTGGCCGGTGACGATGACGCTGCTGCCGGCCGGCTGTGGGACCTGACGCGCAGTTCATTGCAGCGCGGCGACTATCAGCTAATGGTGCAGTACGGGGATTTCCTCGCCAGTCAGCCGGAGCTGCTGAAGCTGGCAGAGCAGCTGGGGCGCAGCCGTGAGGCCAAAGCGGTGCTGTCGGACGATGCGCCGCTGGAAACTTTTCACCAGCTGGTGCGCGAGCCGGAAAGCGTGCCGGAAGAGGTCAGCGGCCTGCACCAGAGCGATGATATTCTGCGCCTGCTGCCGCCGGAGCTGGCCACGCTTGGCATCAGCGAGCTGGAGATGGAGTTTTACCGCCGGCTGGTGGAGAAACGCCTGCTCACCTACCGCCTTCAGGGCGAAAGCTGGCACGATAAGGTATCGCTGCGCCCGGTCAGCCACCAGCAGCATGACGAACAGCCGCGCGGGCCGTTTATCGTCTGCGTGGATACCTCCGGCTCGATGGGCGGCTTTAACGAACGCTGCGCCAAGGCTTTCTGCCTCGCCCTGTTAAAGGTGGCGCTGGCCGATAACCGCCGCTGCTACATTATGCTGTTCGCCCATGAGGTGATCGGCTACGAGCTGACCGCCGCCGACGGCATCAGCCAGGCGATCCGCTTTCTCAGCCAGCGTTTTCGCGGCGGTACCGACCTGGCCGCCTGCCTCGATGCCGTGCTGCAAAAGATGTCCGGCCCGCTGTGGGCCGATGCCGATGCGGTGATCCTCTCTGACTTTATCGCCCAGCGCCTGCCCGACCCCATTGTTAAGCGCGTGCGCGACCACCAGCAGCAGCAGCTGCAACGTTTTCATGCGGTTGCCATGTCCGATCATGGAAAACCCGGCATCATGCGCATCTTTGACCATATCTGGCGCTTCGATACCGGGCTGAAAAGCCGCCTGCTGCGCCGCTGGCAGCGTTAACGCCCCACCCTAAGAAACATTCCGTCTATGCTTATTTGCTATAGTGATATCTACGCTTTAGCCATTTGGCATATCAGGCAAGACGGGAGCATGACGTGACTTCGCAACAACACCAGACAGGATTACCTGCACCGACCCGCACGCTGACCTTAAGCGGCAACGACCCCGAACAGAAACGTCAGCAGCTGCTCAGCTACTTCCGTCAGACGTGGGAGCTGTACGAGAGCCTGTTCGACTGCCTCGCTGACGAGCGCGCTTACTACACCAAAGCCATTTCGCTGCGCCATCCGCTGATCTTCTATTATGGCCACACCGCCACTTTCTATATTAATAAGCTGATGGCGGGCCGTCTGATCGATAGCCGTATCGACGATAAGATCGAAGCGATGCTGGCGATCGGCGTTGATGAAATGAGCTGGGACGATCTGGATAACAGCCACTACAGCTGGCCATCAGTGGCCGAGCTGCGCGACTATCGCGGCAAAGTGCGCGCGCGCGTCGAAAAGTTTATCCGCGAGATGCCGCTAACCCTGCCGATTGGCTGGGAGAGCCCGGCGTGGGTGGTACTGATGGGCATTGAGCACGAACGCATCCACCTGGAAACCTCCAGCGTGCTGATGCGTCAGCTGCCGCTGGCGTGGGTCAAACCTCAGCCGCACTGGCCCGCCTGCCCGGACGCGCGCCACGATCGCCTGTCCGTGCCGCAAAACAGTCTGGTCGACGTCGCCGCCGGGCGCATCACCCAGGGCAAAACCGATGATACCTACGGCTGGGACAATGAGTACGGCTCGCTGACCAGCAGCGTGCAGCCATTCCAGGCCAGCAAAATGCTGGTCAGCAACGCCGAGTTCTTCGCGTTTATTGCCGATGGCGGCTACCAGACCCAAAGCTGGTGGGATGATGAAGGCTGGGGCTGGCGCGAGTTCGCCGAAGCAACCATGCCGACCTTCTGGGTTGGCAGCGCTGACCAGCCGGATGCGCTGAAGCTGCGCCTGCTGGCTGAAGAGATCGCTATGCCGTGGGACTGGCCGGCGGAGGTCAATCAGCTGGAAGCCGCCGCCTTCTGCCGCTGGAAAGCCGATCGAACCGGGCAGTCGGTACAGCTACCGGCAGAGAGCGAGTGGATGCTGCTGCGCGAGCAGGTGCCAGGCGATCAGCCAGACTGGCAGGAAGCGCCGGGCAATATTAACCTCGCTTACTGGGCCTCTTCCTGCCCGGTAGACCAGTTTGCACAGGGCGATTTCTTCGATCTGATCGGCAACGTCTGGCAGTGGACCACCACGCCGATCAACGGCTTCGAAGGCTTCCGCGTGCATCCGCTGTATGACGATTTCTCGACGCCAACCTTTGACGGCAAACACACGATTATTAAAGGCGGAAGCTGGATCTCAACCGGCAATGAAGCACTGAAATCATCACGTTACGCATTTCGCCGCCACTTTTTCCAGCACGCCGGTTTCCGCTACGTCGTCTCTGAGCATCAGGAAACCATGGTGCAGAATCCGTATGAAACCGACAGCATGGTGTCACAGTATCTCGACTTCCAGTACGGCCCGGAATACTTCGGCGTGGCGAACTACGGTAAAGCGCTGGCGGAGATTGCCTGCACCCTTACCGATAAACGCCAGCGCGCGTTGGATATCGGCTGCGCCACCGGGCGCGCCAGCTTTGAACTGGCGCGCCACTTTGAGCAAGTCGTCGGCATGGACTACTCGGCGCGCTTTATCGACGTGGCACTTCAGCTGACCAGCGGCGAAGACTTCCGTTATGTCACCCAGGAAGAGGGTGACCTGGTTGAGTACCGTCAGGTGCGGCTGAAAGACGTTGGTTTGGGCGCAGAGCAGGCGCAGCGCATCCAGTTTGTGCAGGGCGATGCCTGTAACCTCAAGCCGCAGCCGGAAGGTTTTGACCTGGTGCTGGCCTCCAACCTGATTGATCGCCTGCGCCAGCCGCAGCGCTTCCTGCACGATATCACCCGCATGATCCGCTCCGGCGGCGTGCTGATGCTCTCCTCGCCTTATACCTGGCTGGAAGAGTTTACGCCGAAGGAGAACTGGCTGGGCGGTATCCGTGAAAACGGCGAGGCGCTGTCAACCTATCAGGCGCTGCAACGCCTGCTGGCGGCCGATTTTGAAGAGATTGCCCCGGCGCAGGATGTGCCATTTGTTATTCGCGAGACGGCGCGCAAATATCAGCATACCGTGGCGCAGCTCACCCTGTGGCGTAAACGCTAATCCCACCCGCGGGCGCCATTCCGGCGCCCGCTGTCATATCATCACTCCGATTGCCATTCTGTTCACGATCGCGCACATTATCGTCTGTTCAACTTATTATTCGATAATTCCGGAGCCCCCATGGCAGATAATATGCAGCCAGATAATCTCGATCGCGGCATCCTGAATGCCCTGATGGATAACGCCCGTGTCGCCTACGCCGAACTGGCAAAGCAGTTCAACGTCAGCCCTGGGACCATTCACGTGCGCGTTGAGAAGATGAAGCAGGCGGGGATTATTAAAGGCACGCGGGTAGAAATTGACCCGAAGATGCTGGGCTATGACGTCTGCTGCTTTATCGGCATCATCCTGAAAAGCGCCAGGGACTATCCTGCCGCCGTAGCGAAACTGGAGCAGCTTGAAGAGGTGGTGGAAGCCTGGTACACCACCGGCCACTACAGCATCTTTATTAAGGTGATGTGCCGCTCGATCGACGCCCTGCAGCAGGTGTTGATCAACAAGATCCAGACCATAGATGAAATCCAGTCGACCGAAACCCTGATCTCGTTGCAGAACCCGATCATGCGCACCATTACGCCCTGATCTGTGCACAAAATTATCCACAACCTGTACTGCTTGCGGATCTTGCAACAATGCGTACCGTCGGCGGCGCAGTCAGTTGTGATTCGGCCAGCGCACAGCGCCCGCAGCGTACTGTAGTACGTGAGGACTGCGAGCACTGCCCGGATCGTAAATGACAAGCGAGCCAGGTACCTTTCATAAAAACCCTGGTTTTCCACAGGTAGATCCCAGCCTGATCACAGCGTACAATGCCCGCCATTATCATTCAGGGATCCCATCATGGCCGACATTACTTTAATCAGTGGCAGCACTTTAGGCAGCGCAGAATATGTTGCCGATCATCTGGCAGAAAAGCTGGATGAGGCCGGGCACACCACCGAGACGCTGCACGGACCTGAGCTTGAAGAGCTGAAAACGTCTGGCATCTGGATTGTGGTCTCATCGACCCACGGTGCCGGTGAGCTGCCGGATAATATCCAGCCGCTGTTTGACGCTATAAAGGAAGAGCAGCCCGATCTCAGCAACCTGCGCTATGGCGCGGTCGGTATTGGCAACCGCGAATACGATCTGTTCTGTGGCGCGATCGTGCAGTTTGATGAGCTGCTGACCTCGCTCGGTGCTCAGCGCATTGGCGATCGTCTCGATATTGACGTGCTGGAACATGAGATTCCGGAAGATCCTGCCGGTGTCTGGGTAGAAAGCTGGAAAGAACTGATCTAAATCCGCTGTGGATCGGGCCGCGATCGTCGGTTCGATCCTTAAAAAAACGCGTTTTCGATCCCGAGTTTTGTAAATGTTGCTCTTTTTTGCCTGGTTTTACCGCGTTTATCTGTGGATAACCATGCTCAATTCCGTCTGATAACCGGTGTTTATCCCAATAACAACTCGGGTACCTGCCGGAGCCTGTGCATAACATGCCATTTAGATCCCAGCTTATACGGCGTGGGATCACCGATCATTCACAGTTAATGATCCTGCCTAATTGCCTGATCCTTATCAGCAAAAATGGCTTATCCACAGAGATCGTCGATCCTAATAGAAGATCTAATAAAGAGATCTCTAAATAAAAAAGATCTTCTTTTTAATACACGAAGATCCCGGCGCTTTCGCCATCGTCTAAAGTTGAGTAGAATCCACGCCCTCAGCAACACTCTCTTCAATCGCACAAGCCGCGAGGTGCAGTACCATGTTTTATCCAGATCCTTTTGACGTCATCGTAATCGGTGGTGGTCATGCAGGGACAGAAGCCGCTATGGCCGCTGCCCGTATGGGTCAACAAACCCTGTTATTAACCCATAACATCGACACGCTGGGACAGATGTCCTGCAACCCGGCGATTGGCGGTATCGGGAAAGGACATCTGGTTAAAGAAGTGGACGCACTGGGTGGGTTGATGGCTCACGCAATAGACCAGGCCGGTATCCAGTTTAGGATACTAAACGCCAGCAAAGGTCCGGCGGTACGCGCCACCCGTGCTCAGGCTGACCGCGTGCTGTATCGTCAGGCGGTACGCACCGCGCTGGAGAACCAGCCAAACCTGATGATCTTCCAGCAGGCGGTTGAAGATCTGATCGTCGAGAACGATCGCGTCGTCGGTGCTGTGACCCAGATGGGCCTCAAGTTCCGCGCAAAGGCCGTGGTGCTGACCGTGGGGACTTTCCTCGATGGCAAAATTCATATCGGCATGGATAACTACAGCGGTGGCCGTGCTGGCGATCCGCCATCCATTCCGCTGTCACGCCGCCTGCGTGAACTGCCGCTGCGCGTTGGCCGCCTGAAAACCGGTACCCCACCGCGCATTGATGCACGCACCATCGACTTCAGCGTGCTGGCTCCGCAGCATGGTGATACGCCAATGCCGGTATTCTCGTTCATGGGCAATGTCAGCCAGCACCCTCAGCAGGTGCCGTGCTACATCACCTACACCAATGAGAAAACCCATGAGGTGATCCGCAATAACCTCGATCGCAGCCCGATGTATGCCGGGGTGATTGAAGGCATTGGTCCACGCTACTGCCCGTCGATTGAAGACAAGGTGATGCGTTTTGCCGACCGCAATGCGCACCAGATCTTCCTCGAACCGGAAGGGCTGACCAGCAATGAAATTTATCCGAACGGCATCTCCACCAGCCTGCCGTTTGATGTGCAGATGCAGATCGTGCGCTCAATGCACGGGATGGAAAATGCCAAAATCGTTCGTCCTGGCTACGCCATCGAGTACGATTTCTTCGATCCACGCGATCTGAAACCGACGCTGGAGAGTAAATATATTCAGGGTCTGTTCTTTGCCGGACAGATCAACGGCACCACCGGCTACGAAGAAGCGGCGGCCCAGGGTCTGCTGGCGGGTCTGAATGCGGGTCGCCAGTCTGCTGACAAAGAGAGCTGGGCACCGCGTCGTGACCAGGCTTACCTTGGCGTGCTGGTCGACGATCTCTGCACCCTCGGCACCAAAGAGCCGTACCGCATGTTCACCTCGCGCGCGGAATATCGCCTGATGCTGCGTGAAGATAACGCCGACCTGCGTCTGACCGCTGCCGGCCGTGAACTGGGGCTGGTCGATGATGCCCGCTGGGCGCGCTTCAACGAGAAGCTGGAAAGCATCGAGCTGGAACGTCAGCGTCTGCGTGATATCTGGGTGCATCCGAAATCAGAAAACGTTAGCGAAGTGAACACGCTGCTGAGCGCTGCCCTGACCAAGGAAGCCAGCGGTGAAGATCTGCTGCGCCGCCCGGAAATGACTTACCCTCAGCTGATGACCCTCAGCACCTTCGGCCCGTCGCTTAGCGACCCGCAGGCTGCCGAGCAGGTTGAGATCCAGGTGAAGTACGAAGGCTACATTGCTCGCCAGCAGGAAGAGATCGATCGCCAGCTGCGCAATGAAAACACCGTGCTGCCGGTCGATCTGAACTACCAGCAGGTGAGTGGCCTCTCCAATGAGGTCATTGCCAAGCTGAACGATCACAAACCGGGATCGATTGGCCAGGCCTCACGTATCTCCGGGATCACCCCGGCGGCGATCTCAATTCTCCTTATTTACCTTAAAAAACAGGGCCTGCTGCGCAAAAGCGCCTGACCTGAAATACGGGTCGGGCTTGCCCCGACCCTACAGGACCTCTTCGTGATTAATAAACTCTCCGCCCTGCTGAAAAGCGCCCAAATTTCCCTGTCCGATCAGCAGAAACAGCAGCTGGTGGGCTATGTGGAGCTGCTCCACAAATGGAACAAAGCCTATAACCTGACCTCGGTGCGTGACCCGGAACAGATGCTGGTGCGTCATATTCTCGACAGCATTGTGGTGGAACCCCACCTGGTGGGTGAACGCTTTATCGATGTTGGCACCGGGCCCGGCTTGCCGGGCATCCCGCTGGCGATTGTGCGGCCGCAGGCGCATTTCACCCTGTTAGACAGCCTCGGCAAGCGCGTGCGCTTCCTGAAGCAGGTACAGCATGAACTGAAGCTGGAGAACGTCACCCCCGTGCAGAGCCGCGTTGAAGACTTCCCTGCCGAGCCTCCGTTTGACGGGGTGATCAGCCGGGCATTCGCTTCACTGACGGATATGGTCAGCTGGTGCCACCATCTGCCTGGCGGGAATGGCCGTTTCTATGCCCTGAAAGGCATCCTTCCGCACGATGAAATCGCCGCTTTACCGGCCGGTTTTAACGTGGAGAAGGTGTGCCCGCTGTCGGTGCCAACGCTGACCGGCGAGCGTCATTTGGTGATTATTTCGCCATCTATCTGACCGATTGAGCCAAAAAACAGGCCCGTTAGTGTGTTTAACCCGCATTAACGGGCTTTTTTTTAGCCAGGAAAACCCTTATTTTTATCCGCATTCGGGGTTTTTAAGAAATAGTTAACCACTGAAATTATATGACTTTTTTATCTCCAGTCCCGGCCTTAAGCCTGAATCGTGGTGAGCGGGGAGAGGGGAGGGCTTTTTTTTGCGAAAATTTGCCTGGACGGAGCTGTTACCATCAGGTTAAATCAGCCGACGGAAATGATCTGACAATCTCAGTTACATTTAACCTTAAGTTCACATTTGATTATCACTTTGATCACCTTTGGCCCGATATTTAAGGGTGCCGATAGTCACGCATGAAAATATATCCACGCAATAAATCGGCGTGAGTAATGGCTTGAGCAATGTTAAATAATTGCTACAGATGTCAATAAGACCTTTTAATCGAAGCAACAGGGCGTTTTTAAAAAACTAATATCTAATATATTGATATTAAACAATTAAAATTCATACTGTTGCGTATTATTAGGATAAAGCCAGCTTGTTTGTCCGGTATTACATTGCTGAATTGTGATCTGTCGCACGCTTTGTGAGCAAGCAATGTCGTGTATTGCAGAAAAAAACCAGCCAATTGCCGCCGCCAGCAGTTTGGGAAAACGGACCGCTGGAAAGAAATTTAAATAATTGTTCACCTTTTCTCTACTTATCGATTGAAATCACAGGTGCGCACCGTATAATTTGCACGTTTTTTGCTGCTTGACTCAAAAGAGCAAAGGCAGTTTTATACGACACGCGACATACCCCCATCGGGGCAGGAGAGTTTCAGCGTCATGTCAGTGTCCCTTTACAGAGTAAAATTTGCCCGGACCGTGTTGCTTTTGCAGCTGGTGACCTTTGTCGTAATCGGCGCACTGTTTTTTGCCCTGAAAGATCTGACGTGGGGCGTGTCCGCCTTAGCGGGTGGACTGGCAGCCTGGCTGCCGAACGTGTTGTTTATGATTTTTGCCTGGCGCCACCGGGCGGGGCATGAAGTAACAGGGCGGCTCGCCTGGACTTTTGCGTTAGGCGAAGTGCTAAAGGTGTTCGTTACTGTTCTCGTGATTATCGTGGCGCTGGGAGTGTTTAAGGCGGTGTTTACGCCGCTGGGACTGGCCTGGTTATCGGTGCTGATTGTGCAAATTGTCGCACCGGCTGTAATTAACAACAAAGGGTAAGAGGCATCATGGCTGCAGGAGAAATCTCTACGCCGCAAGAATACATAGGTCATCATCTGAATAACCTTCAGCTTGACCTGCGTACCTTCGAGCTAGTGAATCCGCACGACGCTCCGGCGACGTTCTGGGTACTAAATATCGACTCCATGTTTTTCTCTGTGGTGCTGGGACTGGTGTTCCTGGTGCTGTTTCGCAAAGTCGCGAAATCAGCGACCAGCGGCGTGCCGGGTAAATTACAGGCCGCTGTTGAGCTAGTTGTTGGCTTCGTTGACGACAACGTGCGCGACATGTACCACGGTAAAAGCAAACTCATCGCTCCACTGGCCCTGACGATTTTCGTCTGGGTGTTCCTGATGAACTTCATGGACCTGCTGCCAATCGATCTGCTGCCGTACATCGGCGAGCATGTCTTTGGTCTGCCAGCGTTGCGTGTGGTGCCTTCTGCTGACGTGAACGTCACGCTGTCGATGGCCCTTGGCGTATTTATTTTGATTCTGTTCTACAGCATCAAGATGAAAGGCATTGGCGGCTTTACTAAAGAGCTGACTCTGCAACCCTTCAACCACCCTGTATTCATTCCGATCAACCTGATTCTGGAAG
The DNA here is from genome assembly GCF_029967685.1 of Erwinia sp. V90_4. NCBI lineage: Bacteria > Pseudomonadati > Pseudomonadota > Gammaproteobacteria > Enterobacterales > Erwiniaceae > Erwinia > Erwinia sp. V90_4. The sequence goes on from NZ_JASCAQ010000053.1 coordinate 27,316, forward strand.
GTGTGAGCCTGCTGTCCAAACCGGTATCTCTGGGTCTGCGACTGTTCGGAAACATGTATGCGGGGGAATTGATTTTTATCCTGATTGCCGGTCTGTTGCCGTGGTGGTCACAGTGGATTCTGAATGTGCCATGGGCCATTTTCCACATCCTGATCATTTCGCTGCAGGCTTTCATTTTCATGGTCTTAACGATTGTCTATCTGTCGATGGCATCTGAAGAACATTGATTTTTTCTCAACACTACTGCGTTTTAACTGAAACAAACTGGAGACTGTCATGGAAAACCTGAATATGGATCTGCTGTACATGGCTGCCGCTGTGATGATGGGCCTGGCGGCAATCGGTGCTGCGATCGGTATCGGCATCCTCGGAGGCAAATTCCTGGAAGGCGCCGCACGCCAACCGGATCTGATTCCTCTGCTGCGTACGCAGTTCTTTGTTGTAATGGGTCTGGTGGATGCAATCCCAATGATCGCTGTTGGTCTGGGTCTGTACGTGATGTTTGCTGTCGCGTAAAAACCGATAGTTCATCGCCAGCGTTTGTGGGCGATGAACGGCTTCTGGCCGCTGCTTCGGCAGCGGCAGAAAAAGTTAACTTAACAAGAGGCATTGTGCTGTGAACATTAACGCAACAATCCTCGGCCAGGCTATCGCGTTCATCCTGTTTGTCCTGTTCTGCATGAAGTACGTGTGGCCGCCGCTTATGGCTGCTATCGAAAAGCGCCAGAAAGAAGTTGCCGAAGGCCTTGCTTCCGCTGAACGTGCCAAGAAAGATTTGGATCTCGCGCAGGCTAATGCGACCGACCAGCTGAAGAAAGCGAAAGAAGACGCTCAGGTAATCATCGAGCAGGCGAACAAACGCCGTGCGCAGATCCTGGACGAAGCGAAAGCTGAGGCTGAGCAGGAACGTAGCAAGATCGTCACCCAAGCGCAGGCAGAAATTGATGCCGAACGCAAACGTGCACGTGAAGAGCTGCGCAAGCAGGTCGCGATGCTGGCTGTTGCCGGCGCCGAGAAAATCATTGAACGTTCCGTGGATGAAGCTGCTAACAGCGACATCGTTGATAAACTGGTCGCTGAACTGTAAGGGAGGGGCTGATGTCTGAATTTACTACCGTAGCTCGCCCCTACGCTAAAGCCGCTTTTGACTTTGCGGTTGAACATCAAAGTATCGATCGCTGGCAGCAGATGCTGGCGTTTGCCGCCGAAGTGGCTGGCAATGAACAGGTATCAGAACTTCTTTCCGGCGCTCTGGCGCCGGAAGCGTTGTCTGGAGCGTTCATCGCGATCTGTGGTGACCAACTCGACGAAGCCGGTCAGAACCTGATTAAGGTGATGGCTGAAAACAAACGTTTGCCAGCGCTTACCGCTGTTCTGGAACAGTTCATCCAACTGCGTGCCGCACATGATGCGACCGCTGAGGTTGAAGTTATCTCTTCCACGACATTGAGCGATGAACAGCTGACCAAAATCAGCAGCGCGATGGAAAAACGTCTGTCACGCAAAGTTAAGCTGAATTGCAAAATTGATAAGTCTGTAATGGCAGGCGTAATCATCCGTGCGGGTGATATGGTCATTGACGGAAGCGTACGCGGTCGTCTCGAACGCCTCGCAGACGTCTTGCAGTCTTAAGGGGACTGGAGCATATATGCAACTGAATTCCACCGAAATCAGCGAACTGATCAAGCAGCGCATTGCTCAGTTCAATGTAGTGAGCGAAGCTCACAACGAAGGTACTATTGTTTCTGTAAGTGACGGTATCATCCGCGTCAACGGCCTGGCCGATGTGATGCAGGGTGAGATGATTGCCCTGCCGGGTAACCGTTACGCTATCGCACTGAACCTGGAGCGCGACTCTGTTGGTGCCGTAGTCATGGGCCCATACGCTGACCTCGCCGAAGGCATGAAGGTTAAGTGTACTGGCCGTATCTTAGAAGTTCCGGTCGGCCGTGGCCTGCTGGGCCGCGTAGTGAACACCCTGGGTGCTCCTATCGATGGTAAAGGCGCTATCGACAACGACGGTTTCTCACCGATCGAAGTGATTGCACCAGGCGTTATCGACCGTCAGTCCGTTGACCAGCCTGTACAGACTGGTTACAAGTCTGTCGATGCGATGATTCCAATCGGTCGTGGCCAGCGTGAGCTGATCATCGGTGACCGTCAGACCGGTAAAACCGCAATGGCGATCGATGCGATCATCAACCAGCGCGATTCCGGCATCAAATGTGTGTACGTAGCTATCGGCCAGAAAGCCTCTACCATCGCTAACGTGGTACGTAAACTGGAAGAGCACAACGCGCTGGCTAACACCATCGTTGTGGTTGCAACCGCATCTGAGTCTGCTGCTCTGCAATACCTGGCACCGTATGCCGGTTGTGCGATGGGCGAATACTTCCGTGACCGCGGTGAAGATGCACTGATCGTGTACGATGACCTGTCTAAACAGGCTGTTGCTTACCGTCAGGTTTCTCTGCTGCTGCGCCGTCCACCAGGCCGCGAAGCGTTCCCTGGCGACGTGTTCTACCTCCACTCCCGTCTGCTGGAGCGTGCTTCCCGCGTGAGCGCCGACTATGTTGAGCGTTTCACCAACGGTGAAGTGAAAGGTAAAACCGGTTCACTGACTGCGCTGCCAATCATCGAAACCCAGGCGGGTGACGTTTCTGCGTTCGTTCCAACCAACGTAATCTCGATTACCGATGGTCAGATCTTCCTGGAAACCAACCTGTTTAACTCCGGTATTCGTCCGGCAGTTAACCCGGGTATCTCAGTATCTCGTGTAGGTGGTGCTGCTCAGACCAAGATCATCAAGAAACTGTCCGGTGGTATTCGTACCGCGCTGGCACAGTATCGTGAACTGGCTGCGTTCTCTCAGTTCGCCTCCGATCTGGATGAAGCAACCCGCAAACAGCTGAGCCACGGTCAGAAAGTGACCGAGCTCCTGAAACAGAAACAGTATGCGCCGATGTCTGTCGCGCAGCAGGGTCTGGTGCTGTTTGCCGCCGAGCGTGGCTTCCTGAATGACGTCGAACTGGCGAAAATCGGTAGCTTCGAAGCGGCACTGCTGGCTTACGCGGATCGCGATCACGCAGAGCTGATGGCTGATATCAACCAGTCTGGTAACTATAACGGCGAAATCGAAGAGAAGCTGAAAGGCCTCCTCGAAACGTTTAAAGCAACCCAGTCCTGGTAATGTCTGGCGGCTTGTTCCTTCGGGGGCAGGCCGCAAGGCTTTGAGGAGAAGCTTATGGCCGGCGCAAAAGAGATACGTAGTAAGATCGGCAGCGTGCAAAACACGCAGAAGATCACCAAAGCGATGGAAATGGTCGCCGCCTCCAAAATGCGTAAATCGCAGGAACGCATGGCGGCCAGCCGTCCTTATGCAGAGACCATGCGCAAAGTGATTGGTCACATTGCGTTAGGTAATCTGGAATACAAGCACCCTTACCTGGAAGAGCGTGACGTTAAACGCGTCGGCTATCTGGTCGTGTCTACCGACCGCGGGCTTTGTGGTGGTTTGAACATTAACCTGTTCAAACGAGTGCTGGCTGATATGAAGGCTTGGGCTGATAAAGGCGTCGAAAGTGATATGGCGATTATCGGTTCCAAAGGTCTGTCATTCTTCAGCTCTGTTGGCGGCAACGTGGTTGCTCAGGTTACCGGGATGGGTGATAAACCTGCCCTGTCCGACCTGATTGGCCCGGTCAAAGTGATGCTTCAGGCATACGATGAAGGCCGTCTCGACAAGCTGTTTATCGTCAGCAACAAATTTATCAACACCATGTCTCAGACTCCACAGATCGTACAGCTGCTGCCATTACCGCCAGCAGATGATGCGGAAGGCGTTGTGAAGAAGAGTACCTGGGACTATCTGTATGAACCGGATCCGAAAGCGCTGCTGGACACGTTACTGCGCCGCTATGTCGAGTCTCAGGTTTACCAGGGTGTTGTTGAAAACCTGGCCAGCGAGCAGGCCGCGCGAATGGTGGCGATGAAAGCCGCAACCGATAACGGCGGAAACCTGATCAAAGAGCTGCAGTTGGTATACAACAAGGCTCGTCAGGCCAGCATCACCCAGGAACTTACCGAGATTGTCGGTGGGGCCTCCGCGGTTTAACCAGGTTTAATGAATTAGGTAGAGGATTCAAGATGGCTACTGGAAAGATTGTCCAGGTAATCGGCGCCGTGGTTGACGTCGAGTTCCCTCAGGACGCAGTACCACAAGTGTACAGCGCCCTTGAGGTTAAAAATGGTGATGCTCGTCTGGTGCTGGAAGTTCAGCAGCAGCTGGGTGGCGGCGTGGTTCGTACCATCGCCATGGGTTCTTCAGACGGCCTGAAGCGCGGTCTGGAAACTGTCGACCTTGAGCACCCGATCGAAGTACCTGTTGGTGTTGCAACGCTTGGCCGTATCATGAACGTGCTGGGTGAGCCAATCGATATGAAAGGCGACATCGGCGAAGAAGAGCGTTGGGCGATTCACCGTTCAGCACCTTCTTACGAAGATCAGTCAAACTCGCAGGAACTGCTGGAAACCGGCATCAAGGTTATCGACCTGATGTGTCCGTTCGCTAAGGGCGGTAAAGTCGGTCTGTTCGGTGGTGCGGGTGTAGGTAAAACCGTAAACATGATGGAGCTGATCCGTAACATCGCGGCTGAGCACTCAGGTTTCTCGGTATTTGCCGGTGTGGGCGAGCGTACTCGTGAGGGTAACGACTTCTACCACGAGATGACCGACTCTAACGTTATCGACAAAGTGTCCCTGGTTTATGGCCAGATGAACGAGCCACCAGGAAACCGTCTGCGCGTCGCGCTGACCGGTCTGACCATGGCTGAGAAGTTCCGTGACGAAGGTCGTGACGTACTGCTGTTCATCGATAACATCTACCGTTACACCCTGGCCGGTACTGAAGTATCAGCACTGCTGGGTCGTATGCCTTCTGCGGTAGGTTATCAGCCAACGCTGGCGGAAGAGATGGGCGTTCTGCAGGAACGTATCACCTCGACCAAAACCGGTTCAATCACTTCCGTTCAGGCCGTTTACGTCCCTGCGGATGACTTGACTGACCCGTCACCAGCCACCACCTTTGCGCACTTAGACGCAACCGTGGTACTGAGCCGTCAGATCGCTTCACTGGGTATCTACCCGGCGGTTGACCCACTGGATTCTACCAGCCGTCAGCTGGATCCACTGGTTGTTGGTCAGGAACACTATGACACTGCGCGTGGCGTTCAGTCACTGCTGCAGCGTTATCAGGAACTGAAAGACATCATCGCCATCCTGGGTATGGACGAACTGTCAGAAGAAGACAAACTGGTGGTAGCACGCTCGCGTAAGATGCAGCGCTTCCTGTCCCAGCCGTTCTTCGTGGCTGAAGTATTCACCGGTTCTCCGGGTAAATACGTGTCCCTGAAAGATACCATCCGTGGCTTTAAAGGCATCATGGAAGGCGAGTTCGACCATATGCCAGAGCAGGCTTTCTACATGGTAGGTTCCATCGAAGAAGCCGTGGAAAAAGCGAAGAAACTGTAATTATTTCCCCTAAACAACTCGGGCTGCAGCCAACGCGTATGCAGTCTGAAGTATGAAGGGGAAAGTTTCTCAGGAGGTTAACAATGGCTATGACTTTTCACCTGGACGTTGTCAGCGCGGAGCAGCAGATGTTCTCCGGTACTGTACAGAGCATCCAGGTATCAGGTAGCGAAGGTGAGCTGGGTATTCGCCCAAACCACGCCCCGCTCCTGACCGCCATTAAGCCTGGTATGGTTCGCATCGTTAAGCAGCACGGCGAAGAAGAGGTGATTTACCTCTCCGGCGGCGTGCTGGAAGTGCAGCCTGGCGCGGTTACCGTGCTGGCTGACACGGCGATCCGCGGCAGCGATCTTGATGAAGCTCGCGCGCTGGAAGCGAAACGCAAAGCCGAAGAGCATATGAACAGCTCGCACGGTGATGTTGACTTCGCCATGGCGTCTGCGGAACTGGCTAAAGCGATCGCCAAACTGCGCGTGATCGAGTTGACCAAGAACGCGATGTAACTCAGGTTTAAGTTGTTCGAGTGCCAGTCAGGAAACTGACTGGCATTTTTTTTGCCCCAATCCCGCCACCCGCTGCGCTTCAGGCTAATTTCGGGCTGAGAAAAATGTAGTATTCTTAGTGTTAAACCGTTTTACTTTCAACATCAAATAAAGAGTCAGGATGTCTATGTCTGAGAGCCCGATGAGCGTCGTTATCCTTGCCGCCGGTAAAGGTACGCGCATGTACTCCGAACTGCCGAAAGTGCTGCATTTACTGGCAGGAAAACCGATGGTTCAGCATGTGATTGATGCGGCAAAAGCGCTGAACGCGCAGCGCGTCAATCTGGTTTATGGCCACGGTGGTGACCTGCTGAAAAGCACCCTAAACGATGCCTCACTGAACTGGGTGCTGCAGGCGGAGCAGCTGGGCACTGGCCACGCGATGCAGCAGGCCGCCCCCTGCTTTGCTGATGATGAAGACATTCTGATGCTGTACGGCGATGTGCCGCTGATCTCGGTCGAGACGCTGCGCCGCCTGCAGTCGGCTAAACCGGCGGGCGGCATTGGCCTGCTGACGGTGATGCTCGATAACCCAACCGGTTACGGGCGCATCATTCGTGAAAACGGCCAGGTGGTCGGCATTATCGAACAGAAAGATGCCGCCCCTGAGCAGCTGCTGATTAATGAGATCAATACCGGCATCCTGCTGGCGAACGGCGCGGATCTGAAGCGCTGGCTCGGCAAGCTGACCAACAACAACGCGCAGGGCGAGTATTACATTACCGATATCATTGCCCTCGCCCACCAGGAAGGCCGCCAGATTGCGGCGGTACATCCGTCCCGCTCCACCGAAACCGACGGCGTGAACAACCGTTTACAGCTGGCGACGCTGGAGCGTGTTTACCAGGCGGAGCAGGCAGAAAAACTGCTGCTGGCCGGGGTGATGCTGCTGGATCCGGCACGTTTCGATCTGCGCGGCACGCTGGAGCACGGTCGCGATGTGGTGATCGATACCAATGTGATCATTGAGGGTCACGTTACCCTGGGTAACCGGGTGAAAATCGGCAGCGGCTGCGTGATTAAAAACAGCGTGATTGCCGACGACAGCGTCATCAGCCCGTACAGCGTGATTGAAGACGCACGGCTGGACACCGGCTGCAGCGTCGGGCCTTTCGCCCGCCTGCGTCCCGGTAGCGAACTGGCCGAAGGCGCGCACGTCGGTAATTTTGTTGAGATGAAAAAGGCACGGTTGGGCAAAGGCTCGAAAGCCGGGCATCTCAGCTACCTGGGCGATGCCGAGATTGGTAGTCACGTCAATATCGGCGCGGGCACCATCACCTGCAACTACGACGGCGTGAATAAATCGAAGACCATCATCGGCGACGACGTGTTTGTGGGTTCCGATACCCAGCTGATCGCCCCGGTGAGCGTCGCGGCGGGGGCCACCATCGCGGCCGGTACCACCATTATGAAAAACGTTCCGGCGGCGGGCCTGGTGTATAACCGCAAAGAGCAGCAGCTGAACGCCAGCTGGCAGCGCCCGGAAAAGAAAAAATAACCCATTCCAGGGGCCAGGCTCGCCTGGCCCTGTGTTTTGTTTTAAAAGCAGTAAACATAAAAATAATCCCCAACACTACAAGGCTCGGGGAACCGAAAAATACTCGTCATTCTTCACATTGCAGGTGCGTTGGCTGCACCCGTTCACCCCGGTCACATAGTTGTCTATGCTCCCGGGGATTCACGGGCTTGCCGCCTTCCTGCAACGTGAATTATTTAGAGTATGCACCGGAATAATCAGGTCAGAAGACAACGCAGATGACGCTGAACGTCATCCTGTCAGGAAAATTTACTATGTGTGGAATTGTTGGAGCTGTAGCGCAGCGTGATATTGCAGAGATCCTGCTCGAAGGGCTGCGCCGTCTGGAGTACCGTGGTTATGACTCTGCGGGTCTGGCTGTGGTCGATCAGCAGGGAAATGCCACCCGCCTGCGCCGCCTGGGTAAGGTTCAGAACCTTGCTGAAGCGGCAGAAAGCACCGCGCTGATTGGCGGAACCGGTATCGCGCACACGCGCTGGGCAACCCACGGTGAGCCGTCGGAAGCCAATGCGCACCCGCATATCTCTGAACATATCATCATTGTTCACAACGGTATTATTGAGAACCACGAACCGCTGCGCGAGCAGCTGATCGCCCGTGGCTACACCTTTGCGTCAGAAACCGACACCGAAGTGGTGGCGCATCTGGTGCATTGGGAGCAGAAACAGGCTGGCGGCTCGCTGCGTGAAGTGGTGCAGCGCGTTATCCCTCAGCTGCGCGGCGCCTACGGCATGGTGATCGTCGACAGCCGTGACCCGTCCGTGCTGGTGGCCGCCCGTTCCGGCAGCCCGCTGGTGATTGGCCGTGGCGTGGGCGAAAACTTTATCGCCTCCGACCAGCTGGCCCTGCTGCCGGTGACGCGCCGCTTTGTTTACCTGGAAGAGGGTGACATCGCGGAAATTACCCGTCGTGACGTCACGATTTTCGATCGCAGCGGCGCTCAGGTGAAGCGCGCAGAGATCGAATCCACCGCGCAGTACGACGCCGGTGATAAAGGCGTTTACCGTCACTACATGCAGAAAGAGATTTACGAGCAGCCGGTTGCGATCAAAAACACCCTCAGCGGGCGTTTCAGCCATGGCGAAGTCGACCTCTCCGAGCTGGGCCCGAACGCGGATGCGCTGCTGGCCAACGTTGAGCATATCCAGATCGTGGCCTGCGGTACCTCCTATAACTCCGGGATGGTTTCGCGCTACTGGTTCGAGTCGCTGGCGAACGTGCCGTGCGACGTGGAGATCGCCTCTGAGTTCCGCTATCGCAAATCCGCGGTGCGCAAAAACAGCCTGCTGATCACCCTGTCCCAGTCCGGTGAAACCGCCGACACCCTGGCAGCGCTGCGCCTGTCAAAAGAGCTGGGCTACCTCGGCTCGCTGGCAATCTGCAACGTGGCGGGTTCCTCACTGGTGCGTGAATCTGACCTGGCGCTGATGACCAAAGCCGGAACCGAAATTGGCGTGGCCTCGACCAAAGCCTTCACCACCCAGCTGACCGTGCTGCTGATGCTGGTGGCGAAAATTGGCCGGCTGAAAGGGGTGAACCCGCAGGTAGAACACGACATCGTGCACTCTCTGCAGGCGCTGCCGAGCCGCATTGAGCAGATGCTGTCGCAGGATGAGAAGATCGCCGCGCTGGCGGAAGACTTCTCCGACAAGCATCATGCGCTATTCCTTGGCCGTGGCGATCAGTACCCTATCGCGATGGAAGGGGCGCTGAAGCTGAAAGAGATCTCCTACATTCACGCAGAAGCCTACGCCGCCGGCGAGCTGAAGCATGGCCCGCTGGCGCTAATCGATGCTGATATGCCGGTGATTGTGGTCGCGCCGAACAATGAACTGCTGGAGAAGCTGAAGTCGAACATCGAAGAAGTGCGCGCCCGCGGCGGCCTGCTGTATGTCTTCGCCGATGTTGATGCCGGTTTCGCCGACAGCGAAGGGATGCGCATTATCCCACTGCCGCACGTTGAAGAGGTGATTGCGCCAATCTTCTACACCGTGCCGCTGCAGCTGCTCTCGTACCACGTCGCCCTGATTAAAGGCACCGATGTGGATCAGCCGCGTAACCTGGCGAAGTCCGTTACGGTGGAATAAGCCTTCACGCCGTTGCTTAACAGTCCGGTATGCCTTTGGCTGCCGGACTTTTTTTGTATAAAAAAAAGCCAGCGCTGTTCCTAGAATGGTTCTCCGTCTACGGTAAAAAGGAGAACACCATGAGGAGAATGAATCGCAGAGTGGGCTTTTTGGCACTCTGTTTTAGCCTCGCAGCGCAGGCCAGCAGCGGATGCCCGCTCCCGCTCACCACCTGCCCGGCACCGCTGGATAAACAGCTGCCCGATGTCAAAGATATGCTCACCTGGAGCCCGCAGCAGCGGACGATCGGTTTTCGCAACGACTACCGCTCATATCCGGGTGATATCTTCCATGCCGCGAAACCCGTGCCGATCCCGAAAGCCTACCGGGAGTTGTCGACCGTCAGCTATCAGTATCAGGGGCACCGCTACCGGCTGGATGATTATCTGCGGCGCAATAACGTCACCGGCATGATGGTGATTAAGGATGGTAAGGACGTCTGGGACTATTACGCGCACGGCAATATGCCGACTACCCTGTGGACCTCGCGCTCGGTGGGTAAGTCGGTGGTCTCCACGCTGGTGGGTATTGCGCTGCGCGAAGGGAAAATCACCTCGCTGGATGATGAACTGGTGAAATACAATCCGGCGGTGCGCGGCAGCGCGTGGGAAAAGGTGACGCTGCGTAATCTGCTACAGCACACTTCCGGCATTCGCTGGAATGAAGACTACACCGATCCAAACTCTGACTTCAGCAAGCTGACCCAGTGTGAGGCAGGTAAGGATACCTATGCCTGCGTCAGCCAGCTGGTGCTCAACCCGCAGCGCCAGGCGCTGGCCAAACCGGGAGAGGTTTGGTCATACGACTCCGGCGGCGCGTGGCTGTTGGGGGACACGCTGGAAAAAGCCACGGGTAAAACCCTGGCTCAGTATCTGCAGGAGCATATCTGGCAGCCGTTTGGCATGGTGCACGACGGTGTCTGGCACAGCTATCAGCCGGGTCAACATGACGTTGGCGCGCACGGTTTTAACGCCACGCTGGAGGACTGGGGCAAGTTTGGCCTGTTTGTCATGAACAACGGCGTGCTGCCTGACGGTACGAAAACCCTGCCTGACGACTGGCTACAGCAGGCCACCGATTGGACCAAAGCCAGCAACTCGGTCAGCGCGGACAATCCAGACGGCGTTTACGGACTGCAGTGGTGGAATATCGCAGTACCTGCCAGCAGCGAGGATGGGCCAAAAGAGGGGCTTACCCGCGGCAAAACGCTGTCGGCAGAGGGGATCTTCGGCCAGATGATAGTGGTTGATCCGCTGCATAAGCTGGTGATTGTGCAGTGGTCGAGCTGGCCGCTGGCGGAACCCGCAGCGGGCGCTCAGCCGCGCGAAGCCTCGCTGATGTTTAATGCGATAGCCAATAAGCTGGATCGCTAACGCAACGCTCCGCCGGAGAAAAACATGCCGGCGGAGTTAACTTTATTTTCTCACGCGCAGCGACTTCGGATGCGTAAAGGCCTGATAAGAAAACTCGCCATGATAGCAGCCCATCCCTGACGAGCCGACCCCGCCAAACGGCAGGTAGTGCGAAGCCGCGTGCAGCATCAGCGCGTTGATACCGGCATCCCCGGCGGGAATAGCATCAATGAGGGTGCGCGCCCGCTGCAGGCTGCGTGAGAAAACATACGCCGCCAGCGGTTGGGGGTGATGCAGATTGACGTTCATCGCCACTTCCTGCTCGCTGTCGAAGGTCAGGACCGGAAAAATGGGGCCGAACAGCTCACTCTGCATGGTGCTGTCATCAAATCTGACGTTGTCCACGATCGCTGGGGCAAAAAACCGCTGCGCCGGGTCAGACTCACCGCGCCAGATAATCTCCCCCTGGCTGGTGGCGAGGATCTGCTCCAGTCTGGCGTAAGCGGCATGGGAAACTATTTTACCGTTGCTGCCCGCCCGCTGAAAATGTTCACTCAGCGCGGCGCTGAGCTTCGCCAGCACCACGGCTTTAATGCGCCGATCGATATAAAGGTAATCTGCAGCCACGCAGGTCTGCCCGCTGTTGATCATTTTGCTGGCAAGCAGCTCCTCTACCACGACGTCAGGATCGGCATCATCCAGAATAATCGCCGGGCATTTACCGCCCAGCTCCAGCAGCACCGGGGTGAGGTTTTTCGCCGCAGCGGCCATCACAATTTTCCCCACCTGCGGGCTGCCGGTGAAGAAAATCAGGTTGAACGGCAGGGTTAGCAGGTACGCATTCTCCTCTTTTGCCCCCTGACAGACGTGGATGTAGTCAGAGTCAAAGGTGCTGTTGATGATCTTCTCTATGACGGCAGAGGTGGCTGGCGTGGCCTCCGAGGGTTTAATGATGGCGGTGTTGCCGCCAATAATTGCGCCGATCAGCGGGCAGCAGCTCAGGTAGAGCGGGTAGTTAAACGGCCCGATAATGTAGTTAACCCCGTAGCCCTCACGCGTGATGTAACTTTCGCTGTTGCCGAGCAGGGGCGGGGTCGGCACTTTTTTCTCTATCGACCATTCATCGAGATGCTCGAGTGCGAAGCTGATTTCATTCAGCAGCGGCGCGAGCTCAGCCTGTTCTACTGCGTGATGACTGCGGCCAAGATCGGACCACATCGCCTCGCAGACGGCTTCCTTATGCAACAACAGCGCATGGCGCAGTTTGGTGAGCTGGGCCTTTTTGAACGGGTTATCGCGGGTGATGCCGGATAAAAACACTTTTTTCTGGCTGTGGAAAATATCCAGCAGCCGACCTTGCCATGTTGCGTCCATCGCACAGTCTCCTTTTTAAAGCTGGTAGGTTTTATCAATGATCAGCACCGGCTTGATAGTGGCGCCGCTGGCGGAGTCTTCCCTCGCCTGATTGATATCGGCAAAGTCATAAAACTTCACCAGTTTCTCGTACGGAAACAGGCCGCGCTGGTGCCAGTCAATGAGCTGGGGAATGGCGATTTGCGGAATGGCATCGCCCATCAGTACGCCGATCACCTTCTTGCTGGAGGCCACCAGGCTGCGCATGGGGTTGAAGGTCAGGTCGTGGCGCGTCACGGCAACCGGAGCCAGCATGCCGCCGGTTGCCAGCGCCTCCAGCGCACTTTTCATCACCTCCGACAGGCCGGTGGTGTCGATCGCATAATTCACCCCAAGGCCCTGCGTATGGCTGGCAATCGTTGCCGCCACGTTTTCTCTGCCGCTGTTGATCGCATCCGTCGCGCCAAGCTCGCGCGCCAGCGCCAGGCGTGAATCGTGGATATCAATGGCGATCACTTTCCGGCAGCCGGCAATTTTTGCCGCCATCATCGCGGCCAGCCCGACCGCGCCGGTGCCATAAATCGCCATGGTCGAACCGGGTTGAGGCTTCAGTCCATTGAGCACCGTGCTTGCCCCGGTCAGCAGACCACAGCCGAGCGGCGCGACCAGACGCAGATCGGTGCGCTTATCCACCACGATCAGATTGTTGAAGGAAGTGTGGCTGTAGGTAGCGAAAGAGGACTGGAAAAACATATTGGAGACTTTACTGCCGTCAGGCTTAAGGTGGATGGCGCTGCCATCGGCGCGAAATCCTGAGTTATTCATCATCCCCCAGTCGTGGCAGTGAGAGGGATGTCCCTGGCGGCACTGAGCACAGTGGCCGCAGTATGCGTAGGACATCACCACGTGATCGCCGGGCTGAATGCCTTTGACCGCTTTGCCCACCTCTTCAACGATACCTGCGCCCTCGTGACCGAGCACGCCGGGGAAAAAATGCTGCTCATCACCGACGCGCAGCGCTTCATCAGAGTGGCAGATACCGGAGGCAACGAGTTTCACCCGCACCTCATCTTCGCGTAATGGCGCCAGCTCCAGCGTTTCCAGCTGATAGGGGGCATTGACCTGATTAACCACTGCGGCGGTAATTTTCATGATGTTTATCTCCTGTCCAATGGAGAGTCAAAAATAGCACCGTGAAAAAGCAGCGCAGCGGCAGGGAGAGCGATCGCACTTAAAGCGGGTTTTAGCATCAAGGTGCTGATGAATACAGCACGGCAGGATTTCGAAGGTCGTCACAAAAGTGTCATATAACGTACATTTTACTGTCACCAAACTGTCCTATTTTGCCTCCAGCAGCAATCATTAATTAGACAAACACGGCAACTGACCTGACTTTTCAATCCCGTGGAGGGAACATGACACTGATGCACAAAACCCTGGCTAAATTCGTCGCAGTAACCCTTTCTCTGAGCGCTGTTTCTGCCATGGCAGCGACGAATCTGACCGGTGCTGGCGGGACTTTCCCTGCCCCTGTGTATAACAAATGGGCTGCGGAGTACAACAAAGAAACGGGCAGCCAGGTTAACTATCAGGGGATTGGTTCATCCGGCGGCGTGAAGCAGATCATTGCGAAAACCGTCGATTTCGGTGCGTCAGATGCGCCGATGAAAGACGAAGATTTAGCCAAAAATGGCCTGTTCCAGTTTCCGACAGTTATTGGCGGCGTGGTACTGGCGGTTAATATTCCTGGTATCAAATCTGGCCAGCTGACGCTGGACGGCAAAACCGTTGGCGACATCTACCTTGGCACCATCAAAAAGTGGAACGACCCGGCTATCACCAGGCTGAACCCGGGCGTGAAGCTGCCAGACTCCAACATCAACGTGGTGCGCCGCGCTGACGGTTCAGGCACCTCATTCGTCTTCACCAGCTACCTGTCAAAAGTGAACAGCGACTGGAAAGGCAAAATTGGCGCAGGCAGCACCGTTAACTGGCCAGTCGGTCTGGGCGGCAAGGGCAACGACGGCGTGGCCGCGTTTGTTCAGCGTCTGCCAGGCTCAATCGGTTACGTTGAGTATGCCTACGCCAAGCAGAATAGCCTGGCGTACACCAAGCTGATGGATGCCGATGGCAAAGCGGTTGAGCCAAGCGAGCAGAGCTTCAGCGATGCGGCTAAAGGCGCTGACTGGAGCAAATCGTTTGCTCAGGATCTGACTTTCCAGAAGGGCGACAACGCCTGGCCAATCACCTCAACCACTTTCATTCTGGTTCACAAAGAGCAGGCTAACGCTGAGAAAGGCGCAACCGTGCTGAAGTTCTTTGACTGGGCCTACAAAAACGGTGGCAAAACCACGACCAGCCTGGACTACGCCACGCTGCCGGATTCCGTGGTTGAGCAGATCCGTGCTGCCTGGAAAGCCAACGTAAAAGACAGCTCAGGTAAAGCACTGTACTAAGCGAAGTCAGTATTTGTAGGGGCCGGGAACCCCCGGCCTGTACTCCGGGCGGCAGCGATGCCGCCCCGACAATTTCACTATCGAGACTGCTATGGCTGCAACCAAGCCGACATTCAAAGCTCCCGGCAAGCAAGGTGACATCATCTTCGGCGCACTGGTCAAACTGGCTGCGCTGATTGTGCTGTTGCTGCTTGGCGGTATTATCGTTTCCCTGCTGTTCTCCTCATGGCCGAGCATCCAGAAATTTGGTTTCTCCTTCCTGTGGACCAAAGAGTGGGATGCGCCTAACGAACAATTTGGTGCGCTGGTGCCGATTTACGGTACCGTCGTGACCTCGATTATCGCCCTGCTGATCGCTGTCCCGGTCAGTTTCGGCATCGCCCTGTTCCTGACTGAACTGGCACCCGCCTGGCTGCGTCGCCCGTTAGGCGTGGCGATTGAACTGCTGGCGGCGATCCCCAGCATTGTCTACGGCATGTGGGGGCTGTTTATCTTCGCCCCGCTGTTCGCCACTTATTTCCAGCAGCCGGTGGGCGATGTGATGGCGAACATCCCGATCGTCGGTGCGCTGTTCTCCGGTCCGGCATTTGGTATCGGTATCCTGGCCGCCGGAATTATCCTCGCGATCATGATCATTCCTTACATTGCCTCGGTAATGCGTGACGTATTCGAGCAGACGCCGGTGATGATGAAAGAGTCCGCTTATGGCATCGGCTGTACCACCTGGGAAGTGATCTGGCGCGTGGTGCTGCCGTTCACCAAGAACGGGGTGATCGGCGGCGTGATGCTCGGCCTTGGGCGCGCACTGGGTGAAACCATGGCGGTGACCTTTATCATCGGTAACACCTACCAGCTCGACAGCGCGTCGCTGTTTATGCCGGGCAACAGCATTACCTCCGCGCTGGCCAACGAGTTTGCCGAAGCCGAATCCGGCGTGCACACCGCTGCGCTGATGGAGCTGGGCCTGATCCTGTTTGTGATTACCTTTATCGTGCTGGCCTGTTCAAAACTGATGATTATGCGCCTGGCGAAAAGTGAAGGAGCGCGCTCATGACCACCATGGAAATGCAGGCTCGCGCCGAGCTGCTAGCTTCACGCCGCAAAATGCAGGCGTGGCGCCGCATGAAGAACCGCATTGCCCTCACCCTGTCGCTGCTGACCATGGCCTTTGGCCTGTTCTGGCTGGTGTGGATCCTGTTCGCTACGGTGACACGCGGTATCGACGGCATGTCGCTGTCGCTGTTTACTGAAAACACCCCACCGCCGAACACGGCGGGTGGCGGGCTGGCTAACGCCCTCGCGGGCAGCGGCCTGCTGATCCTCTGGTCCACGGTATTTGGCACGCCGCTGGGCATTATGGCGGGTATCTACCTTGCCGAGTACGGGCGTAAATCCTGGCTGGCAGAGATCACCCGTTTCATTAACGACATTCTGCTCTCCGCGCCGTCTATCGTCGTCGGTCTGTTCGTTTACACCATCGTGGTGGCGCAGATGCAGCACTTCTCCGGCTGGGCTGGCGTGGTCGCGCTGGCGCTGTTGCAGATCCCGATTGTGATCCGCACCACCGAGAACATGCTGAAACTGGTGCCGGACAGCCTGCGTGAAGCGGCCTACGCGCTGGGCACCCCGAAATGGAAGATGATTTCGGCAATCACCCTGAAAGCGTCGGTTTCCGGCATCCTCACCGGCGTGCTGCTGGCGATTGCCCGCATTGCCGGAGAGACCGCCCCGCTGCTGTTTACCTCATTGTCGAACCAGTTCTGGAGCACCGACATGATGCAGCCGCTGGCGAACCTGCCGGTCACTATCTTTAAGTTCGCCATGAGCCCGTTTGCCGACTGGCAGAGCCTGGCATGGGCGGGCGTGCTGATTATTACGCTGTGCGTACTGTTACTGAACATCCTGGCCCGCGTGATTTTCGCCAAGAGCAAACATTAATACTGTGCCGCACGGCTTAAGCGGTGCGGACTAAGTGAGATAAAAATGATGAGTAATTCCGCCAAGATGATTCAGGTTCGTGATTTGAACTTCTATTACGGAAAATTCCATGCGCTGAAAAATATCAATCTGGATATCGCGAAAAACCAGGTGACGGCGTTTATCGGCCCGTCAGGCTGCGGCAAATCCACCCTGCTGCGCACCTTTAACAAGATGTTTTCGCTCTATCCTGAGCAGCGTGCTGAAGGCGAGATCCTGCTGGATGGTGAAAACATTCTCACCGCAAACCAGGATATCGCCCTGCTGCGCGCGCGAGTTGGCATGGTGTTTCAGAAGCCAACCCCGTTCCCTATGTCGATCTACGACAACATCGCGTTTGGCGTGCGCCTGTTCGAAAAACTGTCGCGTGCCGATATGGACGAGCGCGTGCAGTGGGCGCTGACTAAAGCCGCGCTGTGGACAGAAACCAAAGACAAGCTGCATCAGAGCGGCTACAGTCTCTCCGGCGGGCAGCAGCAGCGTCTGTGCATTGCGCGCGGCATCGCTATCCGCCCGGAAGTGCTGCTGCTGGATGAGCCATGTTCGGCGCTCGACCCGATCTCGACCGGGCGCATCGAAGAGCTGATTACCGAACTGAAACAGGATTACACCGTGGTGATCGTGACCCACAACATGCAGCAGGCTGCGCGTTGCTCCGACCACACGGCATTTATGTACCTCGGCGAACTGATCGAGTTCAGCGACACGGATACGCTGTTCACCAAGCCGCATCAGAAGCAGACTGAAGATTACATTACCGGCCGTTACGGTTGATTTGACTGGAGAACACAATGGATAGCCTGAACCTGAACAAACACATCTCCGGCCAGTTCAACGCCGAGCTGGAGCACATCCGCACCCAGGTGATGACCATGGGCGGCATGGTTGAACAGCAGCTGACCGACGCGATCACCGCGATGCACAATCAGGACGGTGAGCTGGCGAATAAGGTGATCGAAGGCGATCACAAGGTCAACATGATGGAAGTGGAGATTGATGAAGCCTGCGTGCGCATCATCGCCAAACGTCAGCCGACCGCCAGCGACCTGCGTCTGGTGATGGCGATCATCAAAACCATCTCCGAGCTGGAACGTATCGGTGACGTGGCCGAGAAGATCTGCCGCACCGCGCTGGAAAAATTCACCCAGCAGCATCAGCCGCTGCTGGTAAGCCTGGAGTCGATGGGGCACCACACCATTGAGATGCTGCACGACGTGCTGGATGCTTTCGCGCGTATGGACCTGAACGCGGCGATTGAGATCTACCGCGAAGATAAGAAAGTGGACCAGGAGTATGAGGGCATCGTGCGTCAGCTGATGACCTATATGATGGAAGACCCGCGCACCATCCCCAGCGTGCTGACCGCGCTGTTCTGCGCCCGCGCCATCGAGCGTATCGGTGACCGCTGCCAGAACATCTGCGAAATTATCTTCTACTTCGTCAAAGGCCAGGATTTCCGCCACGTGGGTGGCGACCAGCTGGATAAGCTGCTGACCGGCGACGACAGCGGCGAAAACAGTCCGGGCTAAGCAGCCGGAGAAAGATAGAGGCCAGCACGTCTGGCCTTTTTTTTGTCTATAAACTGTGCAAAATATGTTCAGGATTTCTGTTTTGCACAAGCATTTTATTATTCTGAACGATGCTTGTTGTAATTTCGGGTAACCAGCATGGAAAGCTATCAGCCAATGAATAATAAAAGCAGTACGCCGACCCCCCATGATGCAACATTTCGCCAGTTTCTGACGCATCCGGAGGTTGCACGCGACTTCCTGGATATCCATCTTCCGGCAGAACTGCACGCTATCTGTGACCTCAGTACGCTGAAGCTTGAGTCAGGTTCCTTTGTTGAGGATAACCTCCGCCAGTATTTTAGCGACGTGCTCTACAGCCTGAAGACTACGGATGAAGATGATGGTTATATCCACGTGCTCATTGAACACCAGTCGACCCCAGATAAACATATGGCATTCAGGTTGTTGCGGTATGCAGTAGCATCAATGCAGCGGCATCTTGATGCGGGCCATAAAAAGCTGCCATTGGTAATACCCGTGCTGTTCTATATGGGGAAGCGTACCCCGTATCCCTATTCAACCTGCTGGTTGGATGAATTTTGTAATCCGGCGCTAGCGGCGAAGCTTTACAGTAGTCATTTTCCCCTGGTTGATGTCACCGTTATATCTGACGATGTAATCGCAGACCATCGCAGTTTGGCGGCACTGACCCTGCTGCAGAAACACATTCATCTCAGAGATCTGGCAGAACTGATGGACAAGCTTGTTCCCATCCTGCTGGCCGGATATCTTTCTTCATCACAGGTAGTATCGCTGGTACACTACATTGTACAGGCTGGCGAAACGTTGGACGCTGAAGCCTTTGTTCGTGAGCTGGCACAACGCGTGCCGCAACATGGGGACGAACTGATGACTATTGCACAACAGCTTGAGCAGAAGGGTATTGAGAAGGGTATTGAACAGGGTATCCAGCTCGGTGAAAAGCGTGGTTTTGAAAAAGGCCTTAATCAGGCCCGGATAGAATTAGCGCGCAGCATGCTGCAAAACGGCATCGATCGCAGCACCGTGATAAAAATTACCGCTCTGTCTGAAGCGGAGATGGCGCATATCTGCCACTGAACATCATTGCTTCTTTCTCTCTCCCTCAGGCCGTCAGCTCCAGACGGCCGGCTGACTCTCTATCCACTCCGTTTTTCCTTTGGCTTGTCGCCGCGTTGAAACTTATACTTGCGGCAAAATCCAAACCAGAAGGTTAAAAGCATGTCAGTCTCCCCACCGGACAAGCGCGGCGTCACGCCGGGTAAAGCAATGATCGCCGCCGTCAGCGGCTATGCAATGGACGGCTTCGATCTGCTGATCCTCGGGTTTATGCTGCCGGCGATTAGCGCGGCGCTGGTGCTGACCTCCTCCCAGGCGGGTTCACTGGTGACCTGGACGCTGATCGGCGCGGTGCTGGGCGGGATTATCTTCGGCCACCTTAGCGATCGCCTTGGGCGCATTCGCGTGCTGACCTTTACTATCCTGATGTTTTCTCTGTTCACCGGGCTGTGCGCCGTGGCGCAGGGCTACTGGGATCTGCTGGCCTACCGTACTCTGGCGGGAATGGGGCTGGGCGGTGAATTTGGCATCGGCATGGCGCTGATCGCTGAAGCCTGGCCTGCTAACAAGCGCAATCGCGCCTCGGCGTGGGTCGGCATGGGCTGGCAGCTGGGCGTCCTGCTGGCGGCGTTTATTACCCCTTTCCTGCTGGATATTATCGGCTGGCGCGGCATGTTCCTCGTTGGACTGCTGCCCGCGCTGGCATCGTTTGCTATTCGCCGCGGCATGGGCGAGCCGGAAGCGTTCACCCGTCATGTGGATGTCAATCAGGGGCTGTCTTTCCCGGCGCGCATCAGGCTGCTGTTTGCCGATGCCGCCACCACCAAAGCCAGCATCGGCATCTTTATTCTCTGCTCGGTGCAGAACTTCGGCTATTACGGCCTGATGATCTGGATGCCCAGCTACCTCTCCACGCAGTTTGGCTTCTCGCTGACCAAATCCGGCCTGTGGACGGCGGTAACGGTGGTCGGCATGACCTTCGGCATCTGGCTGTTTGGCCTGCTGGCGGATCGCTTCGCGCGCTGGAAAATCTTCCTGATTTATCAGGTCGGTGCGGTAGTGATGGTGGTGGTTTATGCGCAGCTGCGTGACCCGACGGTGATGCTGTTTACCGGCGCGCTGATGGGAATGTTCGTCAACGGCATGATTGGCGGCTACGGTGCGCTCATATCCGATATCTATCCGGTGAAAGTGCGTGCTACCGCGCAGAACGTGTTGTTTAACCTGGGTCGTGGCGTGGGCGGCTTTGGTCCGCTGGTGATTGGCCTGCTGGTCAGCCAGTGGTCATTTACCGCCGCTATTACCCTGCTGGCGCTGATCTACCTGCTGGATATCTTCGCCACGCTGTTCCTGCTGCCGAAAAAGCAGGGGCAGGATGAGGATACGCTGGGGGCGATTGGTTGAGAAATTAGCGGATAGGGCACGCAGGCCTGATGACGATGATTTATCTGCCGGCGGTCGCGTAGGGGCCGACCGCTTCTCCTGGTCGGCCCGCGTGTGACCCATGCGCACCAATCAGCAGGAGGACGGACCGATCAAGAAGGTCCGCCCCGACAGCGTTGCTGTTTTTATCCGCGTGTGAGCTGCCAGCCCCTGGCGCGCCACAGATCGGGCAGCTGGGCCATATCGTCAAATACCGTCACCAGCGGATGATCGAGCGGCGGATTGTGCGCATCCACGCAGTAGTAGAATACCGGGATCCCGGCGGCGATGCCCGCTCTGGCACCCGCTTCTGAGTCATCCACCAGAATGCAGCGCTCAACCGGCACGCCCATCTGCCTGGCCGCGTGGTACATCAGTTCCGGTTCCGGTTTCCAGTGCTGGATATCGTAGCCGCTGTACAGTCGGTCAGCAAAAAACGGCAGCATCTGCGTCAGGCCGAGCGAGTGCTGCATTTTGGGCACCGTGCCGTTGGACACCACGCACATCGGCACGTCGATCTGTTCCAGCAGCGCTTTTGCCCCACGAATGGGCTGCAGCTCAAGATCAAACAGCCGCGCAACCTCCTGGCGATAGGCGGGTTCCAGTATCTCAACCGGGGTATCAAGACCGTGCTGCTGGCAGACATCGGCGATAATGTCGTACAGCTTCACGCCTTTGTATTTCTCAAACATCTCCTGCAGTGACAGCTGCGCGCCGAACCTGGCAAACGTGTTCACATAGGCCTGGGTACAGAGCATTTCACTGTCCACCAGCGTGCCGTCGCAATCAAAAAAAATACACTCCACCGTCATACCGCTTCCTTCATTTTTGCTGGGCTAAGGTCAGATAGTAGCGTGAATATTGGCTGATTTACGATGTGCGATCGTATAAACCGTGCTTGCCGCTGCTGTAAGCGGGCATGATGCGTGAGGCGCCGAGGCGTTTAACCGAGTCGCGCAGCGCCAGCTTTCCCTGCAGCAGCATGGTGCAGGGCGGCGAGTCAGGCTGCAGGATGCGGCGCTGTAGCAGCTGCAGCGCCTCAAAGCCCAGCTCGTCGCGCGGCACCTGCACCGAGGTTAGCGGTACATCTTCGATCTCCGCCAGGTTAAAGCCGTCGGTGCTCATCACCGAGATCTCCCCCGGCACCGCAATCTGCTGTTTTTGCAGCGCCCTGAGCGCGCCCGCGGCCATATAGTCGCCACCGGCGAGGATGGCGGTGGGCCGTTCGCTGGCGGCCAGCCCTCGCAGCCAGGCACCCAGCGCCTGCTCCGCCTCTTCGCTGCCAAAGCCGGCGGTGGTGATCAGATGCTGCTGCTCGTCAAACGCCATATGATGCCGCGCCCAGGCCTGGCGAATACCGCTCAGGCGCAGCTCCATGGTGGCGCGACGCAGGCACTGCAGGTTGAGAATGCGGGTGTGGCCCTGCTCAATCAGGTAGCTGGCGGCGAACTCGCCGATGCGCTGATGATCGGGAGAAACGCTGTCGAGGCGCATCTGGCGATCGCTGCAGTTGATCAGCACGCAGGGTTTATGCAGCTCGGCGGCCAGCTGGTGGATCACGTCATCATCAATACCAATAATCAGCGCCGCTTCGCTTTCCGGCTCGCTCATCTTGCTGAGAAACAGGCTGCGGTCGCTGTCAGTCTCCTCCAGCCCGCAGTAGCGCAGGCGCACTTCATGGCTGGCCAGCGCTGCGGTAATTCCCTGAATCACCTTGTAGTAGAAGATATCGCTGCGCACGTCGAACGCACGCTGCGGGGCAAACACCACAATATTGTTCAGCATCAGCCGCCCGCAGGAGATCGCCTGCAAAATGCCGTTGCTGCGGGCGCAGGCCATGACCTGCTGGCGTGCCGCCGGGCTGGTATTCATCTTGCCCGCCAGCACGCGTGAAACCGTGCTGATCGACAGCCCGGTTTGTCGGGCAATTTCGGCGATTTTCAGCTTTCCGTTCAATCTGTGATCTCCTTCAAATTGCGTCATGAGAATTTTTTCATGGCCGGATAGCCGCACTGTGCCTGAGATTAATCGCGATTATTGTGAGTAGTGCGCCATTCCATGCAAATCCTTGCAAAAATGCCGGTTTCGCTGAAGTCGTGCGCTGGCTAGTTTCGATTCAGGCACTTTTTGTCGCCAGGAGAAATGAATGAGCGTGGAAATCAACCGCACTGCGGTACAAAGCAACCGACGTAAAATTAAGTCCCTGCGCTGGTGGATGCTGGCGCTGTTTTTACTGGGAATTACCGTCAACTATCTGACGCGTAACTCGTTGGGGATCCTGGCGCCGGAGCTGAAAACCAGCCTGAACATGAGCACCGAACAGTACTCCTGGGTGGTGGCGGCGTTCCAGCTGGCCTACACCCTGTTTCAGCCGATCTGCGGCTGGCTGATCGATGTGGTTGGCCTGAAGCTCGGTTTCCTGCTGTGCGCCAGCGTCTGGGCGATTGTCTGCATGCTGCATGCCGGGGCCGGAAGCTGGCTGCATCTGGCTATTCTGCGCTTCTTTATGGGCGGTGCCGAAGCGGCAGCTACCCCGGCGAATGCCAAAGCGATCGGTGACTGGTTCCCGAAAAAAGAGCGCCCGGTTGCGGCGGGCTGGGCGGGCGTCGGCTTCTCCATCGGCGCGATGCTGGCCCCGCCGGTGATCGTGCTGGCGCACGCCACCATGGGCTGGCAGGGGGCGTTTCTGTTCTCGGGCGGGCTGGCGCTGGTGTGGGTGCTGCTGTGGTGGCGCTTCTACCACTCGCCGCAGCAGCACCCCAACCTCAGCCAGCAGGAATATGCACTGATCCACCAGGATAATGAGCCGATGCTGCCCGCTCTGCCATTTTGGACATCACTGAAAATCCTCAGTAAAAACCGCAAGTTCTACGGCATCGCTATTCCGGCCTTCCTCGCGGAACCGGCGTGGGCGGTGTTCAGCTTCTGGGTGCCGCTCTACCTCGCGACCGAACGCGGGATGGACCTCAAGCAGATCGCGATGTTCGCCTGGCTGCCATTCCTCGCAGCCGACCTGGGCAGTGTTGCCAGCGGCTACCTCACCCGTCTGTACCGCAAGTGGTTTGGCTGCACGCTGGTTAACTCGGTGGTCGCCAGCTCGGTTACTGGGGCATTTCTGATGGTGTCGCTGGCGCTGGTGGCGCTGACCAAAGATCCGCTGGTGGCGATCGCGCTGATCTCCGTTGGCGGCTTCGGTCACCAGGTGATCTCCTGCATGCTCAGCGCGCTGGTGGTCGAATCCTTCGATAAAAATCAGATGGCTACGGTCAACGGCCTGCGCGGCAGCTGCGCGTGGGTCGCCAGCTTCCTGTTTACCTTACTGATCGGTGCGATATCCGACACCGTTGGTTTTAACCCACTGTTTGTCGCCATGGGCTTTTTTGACCTGATCGGCGCGCTGTTCCTGATTGCGTTGGTCGCCGAGCGCAGCAGGAAAAAAATCCCCCAGGCTGGAGAATAAGTTTTTATGAAAACCTTAAAAAACTGGACGCTGGCTGGCCAGCATCCTGACCGCATCGAGCTCACGGTGGATGAGCAGCACAGTTTCTGCCTTTACGTGCTGGAGCCGCACCTGTGCCGCGTGCTGATCAAGCAGCATCATGCGCTGCGCCTGGAGCGTAGCTGGAGCATCGCGCCGGATCAGGATGTGCCGTGGCAGGGGCGCGATCGCCTGAGTACGCAAGGCTTCAGCCTGCCGGGCTACCGGCTGGACCATAATGATGACCGGCTGGTGCTGAGCACCGATAAGCTGCGCGTCACCGTACATCAGCCGCTGTGCCTGACGTGGGAATACCGTGATGCAGCGGGCGAGTGGCAGCCGCTGGCCGCCGACCGTCCGACCGGTGCCTATCTGCTGAATGCGCACGGCGACGGCGTGGCGCACTATCAGCGCCGTTTCCCGGACGATCGCTACTACGGGCTGGGGGAGAAGTCCGGCGATCTGGAGCGTACCGGCCGCCGCTTTGAGATGCGCAACCTCGACGCGATGGGCTACAACGCCGCCAGCACCGATCCGCTGTATAAACATATCCCGTTTACCATCACCCGCCGCCCCGGCGTCAGCTTCGGGCTGTTTTACGACAACCTCAGCAGCTGCTGGCTTGATCTGGGCAACGAGCTGGATAACTACCATCTGGCCTATCGCCGCTGGCAGGCAGAAGCGGGGGACGTGGATTACTATCTGATGCTCGGGCCGCAGGTGATCGACGTGACCAAAGCCTTTGTGCGCCTGACCGGCAGAACGCTGTTCGGGCCAAAATGGAGCCTCGGCTACAGCGGTTCCACCATGCACTACACCGATGCGGATGACGCGCAGGAGCAGCTCCAGCAGTTTATCCGCCTGTGCCGCGAGCAGGCGATCCCCTGTGACTCATTCCAGCTGTCATCGGGTTATACCTCGATCAACAACAAGCGCTATGTGTTCAACTGGAACTACGACAAGGTGCCGCAGCCGGAGCAGCTGAGCGCCGCGTTCCACGACGCCGGGCTGAAGCTGGCCGCCAATATCAAGCCCTGCCTGCTGCATGACCATCCGCAGTATCAGCAGGTCGCGCAGCAGGGGTTGTTTATCCGCGATTCGGAAAGCGACAGGCCGGAACGCTCCAGCTTCTGGGACGACGAAGGTTCGCACCTCGACTTCACTAACCCGGCGACCGTGCGCTGGTGGCAGGAGGGCGTCACTACCCAGCTGCTGGCAAAGGGCATCGACGCGACCTGGAACGATAACAACGAATATGAGGTGTGGGACGGCGAAGCGCGCTGTCACGGCTTCGGCCAGCCGATAGCCATCAAGCATATCCGCCCGGTGATGCCGCTGCTGATGATGCGTGCCTCGCTGGAAGCGCAGCAGCGCTTTGCCCCGGATCTGCGCCCGTATCTGATCTCGCGCTCCGGCTGTGCCGGGATGCAGCGCTATGTACAGACCTGGAGCGGCGATAACCGCACCAGCTGGCAGACCCTGCGCTATAACACGCGCATGGGGCTGGGGATGAGCCTGTCCGGGTTGTATAACATTGGTCACGACGTCGGCGGCTTCTCTGGCGACCGGCCCGATCCCGAGCTGCTGGTGCGCTGGGTGCAGAACGGCGTCATGCATCCGCGCTTTACCATTCATTCGTGGAACGATGACGGCACGGTCAATGAACCCTGGATGTATCCGCAGGTGACCCCGATGATCCGCGAAGCCATCCAGCTGCGTTACCGGCTGCTGCCCTACTTTTACAACCTGCTGTGGCAGGCCAGCAGCGAAGATGAGCCGATGCTGCGCCCGACCTTCCTCGACCACGAGCATGACGCCAATACCTGGCGTGAAAACGACGACTTTATGATTGGCCGCGATCTGCTGGTAGCCAGCGTGGTGGAACAGGGCCAGCGTCAGCGCGAGGTGTGGCTGCCGGACAACGGTGAAGGCTGGTACTGCTTCTGGAGCGGCGTCTGGTTCGGCGGCGGGCAGACCATTACCCTGAACGCCCCGCTGGAACGCCTGCCGCTGCTGGTGCGCGCCGGTGCCGGTTTACCGCTCTCCTCACGTCTTGCCTATGCCGACAGCGCACAGGACCAGAGCCGGGAGTTAAAACTGTTCCCGCTGCGCGGTGACGGGCAGTCAGAAGGGATGATTTTCGAGGATGATGGCGTCAGCCACGGCTGGCAGCGCGATGATGCCCTGTGGCTGAACTGGCAGATGAAAACCAGCGCGCAGCGCATCGACGTTACCCTCACCACCCGCGGTCTGTTCCGCCCGGCGTGGCGGTCGCTGACGCTGAGCTTACCGGCGGGTGAGCAGCGCGAAATCTGGCTCAACGGCGAGCGCACGCAGCGCTTCGAGCTGGAATGATTTATTCCGGTTAACCGACAGCTTGTGGAATATCCCCCGCGTTTGCGCGGGTAGAGATACCCTAAATAATTCGAGCTGCAGGAAGGCGGCAAATGAGTGAGTCCCGATGAGCTTACGCTGGTAAGTGATTCGGGTGAACGAATGTAGCCAACGCACCTGCAGCTTGAAGTATGACGGGTATAGTCAATTACTGTTAATGGCGGTGATTAGCCGGTGAAAACAGCGCAATCGGTTGCGAAAAAACCCGCCTCCCCGCATCCCAAATGCGGAATTATGGGGTAGGATAGCCACCGACAATTTTTTCTCCGCTCTGGAATCACATAATGACTACTCCCGGCCTGTTACAACGGATTTTTAAACTGCAGGAGCATGGCACCACTGTCCGTACCGAGGTGATTGCCGGTTTCACCACCTTCCTGACGATGGTGTATATCGTTTTCGTTAACCCACAGATTCTGGGCGTTGCCGGGATGGATACCCAGGCGGTATTTGTCACTACCTGCCTGATTGCCGCCTTCGGCAGTATCCTGATGGGCCTGGTGGCTAACCTGCCGGTGGCGCTGGCTCCGGCGATGGGCCTTAATGCCTTCTTTGCCTTTGTCGTGGTGGGCGCGATGGGGATCTCCTGGCAGGTCGGGATGGGGGCGATTTTCTGGGGCGCGGTGGGCCTGCTGCTGCTGACCATCTTCCGCGTGCGTTACTGGATGATTGCCAATATTCCGTTGAGCCTGCGCGTGGGGATCACCGCCGGCATCGGGCTGTTTATCGCGCTGATGGGGCTGAAAAATGCCGGCATTATCGTTGCCAATGAAGCGACCCTGGTAACCGTCGGTAATCTGACCTCGCACAGCGTGCTGCTGGGGGCGCTGGGCTTCTTTATTATTGCCATTCTCGCCTCGCGCAATATTCACGCGGCGGTGCTGGTCTCGATTGTGGTCACCACGGCGATTGGCCTGGCGATTGGCGATGTGAAATTCACCGGGGTATTCTCAGCCCCCCCGCCGGTGACTTCCGTTCTGGGTCAGGTCAACCTGAAGGACTCGCTCAACGTGGGCATGGCCGGGATCATCTTCTCCTTTATGCTGGTTAACCTGTTTGACTCCTCCGGCACGCTGATTGGCGTGACCGACAAGGCCGGGCTGACCGATGAGAAAGGCAAGTTCCCGCGCATGAAGCAGGCGCTGTACGTTGACAGTATCAGCTCCGTGGCGGGCTCTTTTATTGGCACCTCTTCGGTCACTGCCTACATCGAAAGCTCTTCCGGGGTCTCTGTCGGAGGCCGCACCGGCCTGATGGCGGTGGTAACGGGCGTGCTGTTCCTGCTGGTGATGTTCCTGTCACCGCTGGCGGGCATGGTTCCGGCTTATGCCGCTGCCGGTGCGCTGATTTACGTGGGGGTGTTGATGACCTCCAGCCTGGCCCGCGTAAAGTGGGACGACCTGACCGAAGCGGTACCGGCGTTTGTCACCGCAGCGATGATGCCGTTCAGCTTCTCGATTACCGAAGGGATTGCGCTGGGCTTTATCTCCTACTGCGTGATGAAGCTGGGCACCGGCCGCTGGCGTGAAATCAGCCCGTGCGTGGTGGTGGTGGCGCTGCTGTTCGTGCTGAAAATCGCCTTTATCGACGCGCATTAATCGACCGACGGGTGGTGGCAGGCGCTGCCACCCGCTTTATCAGTAGTGAAGCTGGAGTTTTTCAGTCGGCAGACTGGTCAGACGCAGCGTGCTGGTTGCCAGATTTTGCGCATAGAGATTAATATCGCGCAGAGACTCCCAACCCTTTTCCCCGTCATACTCCCACAGGTGCAGCCGATCGGTGCCGGGTGACAGCGCACAGGACCAGACCAGCAGCGGTTCGACGTCGCACAGCGCATGAATATCCGGCCAGCTCGCCGAACGCAGACGTCCGGATGCCGGGTGCAGGCGCAGCGAATCCATCCCCTTTTCACCTTCTCCCGTCAGCTTAAGAATGCTCTGGCGCAGCGTCCACAGCTGGGTTGAGGCCTCCATAACGTCATTCTGCGCGTTGATCCACGCCTTCTCCCCGGAGGAGAGGCACTCAAAGTGGTGTTCCAGCGTCTGTCGGCTGTGGGCACGGACAATCTCCATATCCAGCCCGGCGTGGCCGCCTTCTTCCGCCAGCAGCACGCCGACCATATTACCGGCGTAGGCGAAGCTGAAATCGGGCAGATCGGGGTTGCTGAAGCAGGGGCGTCCGCTACTGCTGAGGGTGATCTCTGGCAGCGACGGCAAGCCGTAGACGCGCAGCATCAGCTCGGCCAGCAGCGTGCGGGCGGCCAGATAGCGGCTGCGGCGTTTCTCGCCAAAGCGAGCGGCGCGCTCAACCAGCTGGAGTGGGAGTCGGTGTACCGGGGTTCGGGTCTGGGCGAGTGCCCAACGTGCAAAATGACTTGCCATCTGTCGCTCCGTGAAAATGGTCGGATAATCATCATCTCCTATTGTAAGAATTTTCTTAGCTCTTTGCATCAGTCAAACGCAATTCGCGACATAAATCAGATTTATGGCAGGCCAGAGGCTGGCGTTACGGGTCAGACAGGTCGTCGACCCGGAGAGGATAAATGACAGGGAGCGCGGGCAGGTGTGAACAGCAGAAGTTCAGTCCCAGGTCGTTTCAAAAACCACTAAGGCTTCCTTATATCCTGATGATGCCCCAGTGAAATCCAGGGTGAAAATCAACGAGAAAGGCTCTTTTTCATACGGTGTCGTATAGAACCGCTGACTGTTTTTACCCTCGTTAAATGCATAAGAGACCAAAGCATCTTTGACTAAAACGGCGCTCACGAATGTGCTTAACAGACGTAACTGGCCTGAGGTGGCACTATTGCACATAACATATCCGCTCAGTTCAATTTTTTTTCCTGATCTTCCCCATTCAACTGTTCCAAAATTTACCGTGTCTGGAATATTAACACGACAGCATCACCGAGAGACATATCCTTATATGTTCAATAGCTTTTTTTTATCAACACTCTGCTTTTTCTACCTATTTACGTATTAATATCTTGTAGCTAAGATTACAACCAATTGGCTTTTAACACTACGCTGGCCTGTTTTTTTCCGGCAGCCGTGCCGGAGTTATCAAGATAAAAATAAAGATTGAATGCTGTTTTAACGGCTTTATCTGCGCTTACTGTGGTAGTCGCTTTACCATTTTCAAACATAAAAAACACGTCAGCATCACCGACCTTAATCTGCTGATTATTAATATTCTTACCTGTCAACGATAGTGAAACCGATGATTTTAGATTGCAGGTTATACCGGCCTCCAGTGTAACTTCAGTGCCAGCACTGCTGGCTGCAACCTGACCAAAATCTACCGAAGCAGGGATATCAAGCTTGCAGTTACGCGTCGGTGCTGGGTTGGCACTATTTTGTGAATAATAATATATTTCTCTGGAGTTTGAATTTTTTTTGCAATAAAACTCAAATGCAGGTCTTTTAAATGCGTCAACTTTTTTACTATATGCAATAGTACCACTCCCAGCTAACATCTTATTTAATAATTTTTTAGCGGCTTCCTCATCTTTGCAGATTTCACCAACTTGTGAGGTAAGTACTTTATTGTCATCCACCTTGAATGTCATCTCAGGTTTATTATTAGTAACAATGCTGTTTCTAAATAATGGGTCCTCTACATTCCCATATATTCTGTAAGTAAAGAATTTGTAGCTGTAGCTTATTTTACCCTGCGCGGTAAAGGGTATTACCAATAATAAGACAGGTATTATTTTTTTTGATGTGAATATTTCCATTTTTAATTATTTTATCCTCTAATAATATTCGAGTCGAAAAGTCGCCACGGCGCTAAATCCTCCGCTTGAAATGGTGTGTTCCTGAATCGCCTGCGGCTCACTCTGAATCCATGCAGCGAACTTCAGGGGTATATTGCCATTTTCCAGCGCGATCTCTTTGCTGCCGCTGTTAATGGCTATGGTTTTTCCCTCTGCATCTTCAATACCAATAGCTATACCGCTGTTATTTGGTGTCACAGCCAGCAGCCCCGGTAATGCGCTGCTCTCTTTACCGCTAAAAGAGACGCTGAGCTGTTTTCCTATACTCAGATCGCAGTCTAGCAGGTGCAGTTGAAACGGCTGTGACGGAGTACGCCCATTTTTATAGAGGTATTTATTGAATATTTCGCCAAAATCTACACGAATACTCTCGTCGCCGGGCCGCAGTGTACAGGCTTCGGCTACCAGCATACCGGAAAAATAAACGTTATCAGTGTTGGATAGTGCACTGCTTATGGGCGAAATGGCACAGAGAGTGAAATATAGTGCCAGGGTACGCGACTTTAATTGGGTTATCTGCATAATTTCCCTATTGTTATTCAGCTATCAGATTAGCAGTGGCCTCTTTACGCATTAATATCTTGTAGCTAAGATTACAACCAATCGGCTTTTAACACCACGTTCTCCTGTTTATTACCGGCGCTTTTACCGGTGTCTTTAAGGATAAAGTCCAGGTTAAATTTTGACGTTACATCTTTTTCGGTACTGACGCTGATGGTGGTTTTGTTATTATCAAAAGAATAACCTACTATTGCGTCACCGATTTTAATTTTCTGATTATCACCGGTGCCGTTAATAGCCTTACCGCTCAGCGACAGATCAACCGATGTCTTATAATCACAGCGTAGGCTGCCTTCCAGTCTATGCTCTATTCCTTTAGTGCCCATTGAGATTTCACCAAACTCTACGTTGGTGGGAATGTCAAGCTTACAGTCGGTTGGTTTTATAAGATCCCCATACTCAATATACCATAATATCCAAGGGCTATTTTCTGACATATTGCAACCAAATAAAAACCTATACGTTCGGTCGTGATTATAATTATGACCTTCATATGCCATAGTCCCATTTCCTGATAACATTTTATTTAATACTTCTGTGGCCTTTTTTTCATCTGGACAAAAATCCGCGCCTTTTTTGTAAATATAATCCCTTTTGGATATGTATAGCTCTAATCCAGTAATTACATTCCCTGATGTTTTTGTGAAAACAGGGTCTTCTACATGGCCGAAAATTCTGTAAGTGCCGTTTGTTTTACTATAACGGACTTCGCTTATGGCGCTAAAAGGATATATAACCATGAGTAAGAAAAGAGTTTTTAGTGAAACTATCTTTTTATATTGTATCAGGGTTTTTTTCATTTTTTTTCATCCGTTAAGGTTTTTGGTGATATTTTCATCAAGAGATTTTTATAAGCCAATATAAATGCCTTGCTGCAGAATAATACTTTTCAAGCTTCAATCTTCTAAAGATAGTCGAGTCGAAAAGTCGCTACGGCGCTAAATTTACCGCCCGTAATGCTGTGTGCCTTAATCGCCTGTGGCTCGCCCTGAATCCAGGCGGCGAACTTCAGGGTCATATTGCCATTTTCCAGCGTGATCTTTTTGTTGCCGCTGTTAAGCGCTATGGCTTTTCCCTCTGCATCTTCAATACCGACAGCAATTCCGCTGTTATTCGGCATTACAGCCAGCAGCCCCGGTAATGCGCTGCTCTCATTACCGCTAAAAGAGACGCTGAGCTGGTTTCCTATACTCAGATCGCAGTCCAGCAGGCGCAGTTGAAACGACTTCGACGGAGTGCGCCCGTTGTTATAGAGGTAGCTATCGACGATATCGCTAAAATCTACGCGAATAGTCTCGTCGCCGGGCCGCAGCGTGCAGGCTTCGGAGACCAGCGTGCCGTAAAAATGAACGTTATCAGCGTCGGATAGTGCGCGGGTTGTGGGCGAAATGGCACAGAGAGTGAAATATAATGCCAGGGTACGCGACTTTAATTGGGTTATCTGCATAATTTCCCTATTGATATTCAGCTATCAGATTAGCAGTGGCCTCAAACGGTCCTTCTTTCAGCGTGACGCCGTCCTGTTTTACCGGCACCGCCTCCAGCGTGGGCATCGCTGTCGGGGTGACCTTATACTTCTGATTAATCACCATCGGGCTGCCGTTCTGCAGAATGCGTATCGCCAGCCCTTTCACACTGCTCTGCACGGCGGCTTTTGTGGTATCAAAGGTGGCCATATCGCCTTTCAGCGTCAGTAGAAGCTCCATCCCGGATGACGGACTGCTTTTGCAGGTCATTTTGTAATTGAGCGGCTTACGGTATCGCACACCATCTATTTTCTTCACGCCAATACGATCGCCAAAATCGACCTCAATGCGCGCCCCCTGAGGGGATGTAACCTTACAGGATGGTGCTATCAACAGCGTACCGGTAAAAGAGATATCGGCAGTACCAGCGCTGACTTCTCCTGCGGCTGAGGTTAAGGTAAGCGTCAGGAGTAACCTGATTAACGGCTTGTTCTGTTTCATCATTGATACTCCACATACAGTGTGGCACTGGCGCTAAAGGCGCCGCCCGTCAACACATTGGCATGACTCATCACTGGGGCTGCGCGCAGCTCAGGTGTATACGGCCAGTTAAAATTCAGCCAGTCATTAACTGACACGATCTTGCCATTACTGGTAAATTTTATTGCCATATTGGTGAGGTTCGTTTGCAGGTAGCTTTTGTTATCCCTGGCTGGAGTCCCTTTAATCTGAAGACGTAGCTGATTTTTTACCTGGCCTCTGCAGGAGAGGTTAATATTCACTGCACGACTGTAGTCACTGTCGTCGAGGTCATCGGCAATCACCTTACCGAAATCGACTTCAATCGCCTTGCCGCCGTTAATGGTACAGGGCGGGGGATCAAGTACCGTCATCGATACGGTGATGGTTTGTTGCGAACTTCCGGCGACGGCAAGCGAAATCCAACATGTCGCTAGCAGCAGCACCAACCCGCGTATTGCGCTATCCTTAGTCATAAATCATCCTGAAATTAAGGCTGGCGTGCCATGCCCCCACGCGCAGCGGCGATGGCGTGCGCACTGGTGTTACGGTGTAAGTTAAAGTGTTTCTGCCCGGTGTTAGCAGCAGTGGCGTAGCGCGCTGGTTCAGCGGTAGCGGCCGACCCTTTGCGTCGGCCAGCGCCAGCGCCAGCCCATGAGTTCCGCTGACCTGCAGGTAGTTGGGCATATCGTTATCGCGTGCACCGTAAAACCAGACCGATACCGAGGGTTGCAGCGTGCTCCAGGTCAGATTGCCAGTTCTGGTGTCGCGTTGTGCGCCAAGGCCTGAGACACAATCCTCAAGTGTGAGTTGAAAAGTGACAGGTGTCGCGCGATCGCCGGGGTACTGCAGCTCGGCGCTGCCGGTGTTGCCCATCGTCACCGTCTGATCCAGACTGCGCATCTCCAGTCGACAGGCATTTTCCGTTAACGAGCCGGAAATCGTTAGCCATCCGTTGTTACCGTCAACCATTCGATGTGGAACGTTTGCCTGCACAGCAGCGAT
This sequence comes from Erwinia sp. V90_4, assembly GCF_029967685.1. Taxonomy (NCBI): domain Bacteria; kingdom Pseudomonadati; phylum Pseudomonadota; class Gammaproteobacteria; order Enterobacterales; family Erwiniaceae; genus Erwinia; species Erwinia sp. V90_4. The sequence continues at coordinate 61,417 of NZ_JASCAQ010000053.1, forward strand.
CGCAAGCCCGCTGATGATCGGTATTGATTGGTAGAAGCGCAGCGCGCAACGCTTTGCTGTCGTTTGTTTATTGCTCATAATCCTGTCGCTCCCTGTGCGGAGAGTGTCATCACTTCTCCCGCTTAATCCTGCGTTATCTGGCCGGGCACTACTTTGCACTGGCTGCCGGTACAGCTAAAGCTAAGCGTCGGACGTCCACCGTAGTCGTCAACGTATTTCAGTAGCGGGCTGTTGCCCAGCGCGGCGGCGGTGACATTCAGTTCACCGCTACTTTTTGGTGCCAGCATCAGCGGTTTAAAATCAGCCAGCGATTTTCCCTGCTTGCTGGCGGCCCCGTCGATCAGGGTGATGTAGTAAGGGGTAGGATTATTGACCACATAGTGCTCGCCTTTGCGCGTTAGCGTCAGCTGCTCCTGGGGGGCCGGGCTGTTGGGGGGGATATGCAGCGCGGCAGGGCGGTAGAACAGCTTAATGCGCGTCTGCAGGGCAATCTGTAACGTATTCGCTTTGTCACTCTTGGGGGGGATCTCGCGCAGGTTAAAGTAGTAGAGCGTCTCGCGATCCTGTGCAAGTTGGCTTACCGCGGGCAGCGCCTGTACTTTTACCTGGCTCTTTTTCCCGGCTTCGACGCGTTGTAGGGGCGGTAGGGCCGTCAGCGGTGAGTTGATCTTATTGCCCTTCTCATCTTCAATCCACGCCTGCGCCAGATAGGGCAGCTGCGGATTCTGGTTAGTGATACTGAGACTGGCTGATTTCGCCGTACCCTCGAAGATTACGCGCGTGCGATCGAGAGAGATTGCTGCCGAAGCCTGATTTGCCACCAGTGCGGCTGTCAAGAGCGAGAGTTTGATAAACTTATTTGAAAACATAGTGATACCTTTATTTCTTGCGTCAAAGTGATGATGAAATTCTGCTGTGAGTGGGGATGCATCACGGTGTATCTCCTGACGTCTCACAGGGTAGAAGTAGTTGGTGGCCTGCCGCGTCGGTGGGCAGAGGGATGGGGATTCGTATCTCGCACTGCGCTTTGCCATCCCATTCAACATTCATTGTTTCCCCCGCTTTAATGCCGCTCAGATAGACGCTGCCGTCGTCATTAATCAATCCGGTGGTCTGCCCGCGGGCGTTGACCACTTTGGCGCTAAATGGCGGTACGCTGCCGTCGGCGAGTTTAATGATGGCCATTGCTTTTGCCCCTGAGATCACGTTAAAACGGCGGTAGCCAATCGCACCTTCGGTAAGCGTCGCCTGGACAACTGAGTTGATCGCTTCGGCGTTATCGCCAATTTTATCGATGTCAATGCGCGCACTATTGCGGTAGTAACTGCTAATATCCGTGATCACCGCTTTACCAAAGCGATTGGTTCTAATGTTGCTACCGTAACCGCGCACTGGCACGTCCGCTACGCCGTCAGTATCCACTAACAGTCGCGTACTGCCGCTGCCGTTGATGCGGTGCAAGGCGCCTCCTTCAGGGGTCAGCGTCATTCCCCCCTGCGCATTCAGCCCCAGCGAGCGGTACTGCCCCTGGTTGTAGCTGGCGCTGGCATTAATGCGTGCTGTGTCACCTTCGTGGGTGTAGTAGCCGCTTATCTGTCCGCCGCTGCGACTGTCGCCGGCGCTGAGCGAGTAGTTGTCATCGTTGCTCAGACGATCGGCCCACGTGAGATTCTGACTCTTCTCTTTGCCTGCTGCCGAAAAGCTGTAGCCCATGTTGCCGCGATCTCCCCATGGCGTGGAGATAGAGAGATAAAGACCATCGTCTTTGTGCTGACCGTTGCGATTACGATAAGCAGAGAGCGAGACGCTGGTAGAACGGAACTTCCACCAGTCGAAGTAGCGTGACAGCATCAGGTTGTAGCGATCGTTAGTCGGACGGTCCCAATAGGTCTGATGGGTATAAGTGAAGTAGGCGGAAAGTCCGGCATCACGGAACTGTTTGTTCAGTGTGACGGTGTACATCTGTTTACCTTTGCCTGCGGGATATCCCCCCTGTTTGGCATCGAGGTACTCCGACATGCTCATAAAGTTTTGCTGCGAGAAGCGGTAGCCAGCAAAGGTGATCTGGCTGTCGTATTGTTCAAAATTTTTCGCATAGCTAAGGCGGTAGGATCCCCCGCTGAGCGCGCCGTCATGATGCGGCAGACGCGCACGCGACTGCGTCGCATCCAGCGAGATGGCACCCAGTAACATCAGGTCGCGTCCAACACCGGCAGAGAGTGCCTGGTACTTATCACCGCCGATTGCGCCGCCGTAGAGTGACCAGCCGTTACTGACCCCCCAGGTAAACTCGCCGGTGCTAAACATCGCCCCGTTGGTGCGATGTTTCCAGTCGGCCGGTTTACCGGCGGCCACTTTGAACCTGACGGAGCCAGGACGCGTCAGGTAGGGGATATTTGCCGTATTGACGGTAAAGCGCTGTACGCTACCGTCCTGCTCATCAACGCGCACGTCCAACTGGCCGGAAACTGCGTCACTCAGATCCTGAATGCGGAACGGGCCGGCTGCGACCTGCGTTTCGTAAAGTACGCGGCCCTGCTGGCTGATGGTGACTTTGGCATCGGTTTTTGCTATCCCGGTCACTTCCGGCGCGTAACCACGCAGATTTGGCGGCAGCATATTGTCATCGGATATCAAGCTGGCACCGATATAGCGGAAGCTGTCAAAAATCGCCGAGTTGAGGTAATTTTCCCCCATCATCAGTTTTGCGCCCAGCGTTCGAATGGCTCGCCAGGCGTAGTAACGGCTCCAGTCAAACGCTTTCTGCGTTGGCCTGTCGCTGCCGCTTTGACGCTCAAGCCGCGCCTGCCAGGAGGCGCGCAGCCGCCAGGCCCCCAGGTTGATTCCCGTGGTACCGTTGCCGCTGAGGTCAAGTCGGTCACCGCTATTATGGCTGCGCTGCTGCTGCACATTCAGGTTATAGTCCAGCAGGAGCCCGGGAATACCGTCATCCCAGCGTGACGGTGGATCCCAGTCATCGGCACTGTACTCCAGCCATGCCTGTGGAATACTGATATAGAGGGAAGAGGTGGCGAGATCGCCGGTGACTTTCAGCCCTTTGAGACTGGAGAGTTTGAGGCACTTTCCCTGCTGCTGCCACTCCAGTGCTTCAGCCGGGGCTTTCTTCAGACCGAACTGTTTAACCAGCTGTGGGGTAATACAGGCCACGCTCGATTTGGCATCATTTTCATCAGGAATAAATGTAATTGTCTGTTCAGAAAGTTCGGTGCGGTTAATGCGCACCGTCAGGGTGTAATCACCGGGCATCATATAGCCCTCGCGTGAGAACTGGCTCAGGTCAACGCGTTTACGGTCTTCTAAATCCAGCACATCGGTATTGAATTGAATATCGTCAGATGCCCTGCTTTTTATAGAATTCCCTATCGTTAAAATAATTAAGACAGATAAGATTCTTAGGTTAAACAGCTTCCGTGCCGTGATAGGTTTCATACTAAATCCATAATGTCATTAATTATTCAACCCTGTTTTTTACTAATCAAAAATAAAAAATATTCGAGCTTGAAACGCCTGGCGGTGAAATAGTTATCAGCGATGAATAGCTTATGGTTGCTGATGAGTGTTAGCAAATAATCAGACGGATATTGCCAAGGGTTATCATTTGCACAGGTAGCGCTACGCCGGGCGTTTTAGCCTGTAAAGTAAACGCAGACCCCTCGGTCGACCCATCAAAGGTATTGCTGAACGCCCTGTTACCCAATGTGGCCGGCTGATTGGATGTCACCAGACTGTCCGTTTAATGAATACTGTGTCCTTACGTGTTAAGGACGATACCGATAGCGCCCCCAGGCTGATGCTCTGTTGGGTATCCTGGGGGGCGAAGTGCATAGGGTATTAACAATCGCACCCCTCAGCGAGACCTCACCGTTACCCTGTTGCATCGCCTGGCTGGTGGTAAAAAAGCAAGCATCAGCATCAGAATGTAAGATGTCCTGGATTTTATTGTCATGAAGACAATCCACTCCTGCTGCCGGAAAAAACGTGCGGCTGGCTGCCGCACGTTAACGGAAAACGTAAAAACTTACTGATAAGCTAGCTCAAAGTTAGTTACCGCGGTGAAGTCGCCGGGTACGATATTGGTACTGGCGCTAGCAGCTGCTACATAGACATTGAAGCTCAGCGTTGCACTTGTACCGGCCAGTTTTGCAGGCTGGCTGGCTTCACCCAGCTTGATTTTCTCACCTCTACTGTCAATAAATACAATACCGGCATCAGATGCATTACCCGCCAGGGCTAGCATGCTCTGATCTTTATCGTTTGCGATACCGCTGAAGGTGAGAGTGACGCCATTTTTATCGGTCAGATCGCAGTTTTCCAGTTGGATATTGACCTGTTGTGGCGTTGAATGGCCATCTTTTTTAGCTAACAAGGCTTTAGAGATCCCGCCGAGATTAATGTCCTGACGGATTGATTCACCTTTGATTGAGCAAGGAGCGTCAACGATAGAACCCGTGAAGTTGATTTGACCACTACCCTGAGAAGCGGCCTGAGCCAGGGAAACAGCGCCAAACGTCATGGCCGCGGCCAGCATAATTTTATTGAGTTTCATTTATGTGTATCCTTACGGTGATTAATAACATATTCCGACTAAACTAAATCCGGGCGGGATTTAACAGGTTGACTCAGGGCTCACTAATAATGGTGGCCTTGAATAAGTTTATCTAGGGGTATAAAACCAATTGGGATATTAACTTTCGCAGATTTTATACCAAACCCTGAGAGTTGCTAGTAAGAGCACTCATCATTGTTGTGAGTGGCATTATAAATGCCACATATTTCCCTGCATGACAACGATGTGGATTCTTACATAGCTAATCTTCCAACACAATAACTGCCCTTTGATAAAATACCCTTTGTTATAAATGCGATATTAATTCGTTAATAGTTCTTACGGTAATAATTATCATGTCGCCAATCTTATTAAATAAATTTTTTTTAGATAAAAATATCGCTTAAATGGATGGCGCGAAATTTAATACCAAGATGAGTTCGGTTAAGGAAAATGTTTTTTTGTGTTTTTTTAATTATTTAATTCAATGTGTTAGATGGATGGATGGCTGGTGTGGTTTGGCTTTTCACGGCGTAAGGTGCCCCGCCATACGATTGTACAGCGGGAGCGGATGTGGCGAAGGAAGTGCGAAAAGACTTATTTGCCAATACAGAAGCTGGAGAAGATCCGTCCCAGCAGATCGTCGGAGCTGAACTCGCCGGTGATCTCACTCAGTGCCTGCTGCGCCAGACGCAGCTCCTCCGCCAGCAGTTCCCCAGCCCAAGCCCCCAGCAGCTGATGTTTGCCCTGCTGCAGGTGAGTGGCTGCTAACTCCAGCGCTTGGAGATGACGGCGGCGAGCGAGGAAGCCGCCCTCCATATTGCCGGCAAAGCCCATGCTGGCTTTCAGATGGTCGCGCAGGATATCGATGCCGTCCCCGGTGCGCGCCGACAGGCGAATAAGTGAGTGACCGTTCACTTCGCTTAGACCCTCTGCTTCGCCAGTGATATCCGCTTTATTTCGTACCACGGTGATCGGCAGAGTTTGCGGCAGGCGGGCAATAAAGTCCGGCCAGATCTCAGCGGGTTCGGTGGCGCCGGTGGTGGTGCCATCCACCATAAACAGCACGCGATCGGCCTGTTCTATCTCTTTCCATGCGCGTTCAATACCGATGCGTTCCACTTCATCACTGGCTTCACGCAGGCCAGCGGTATCGATGATGTGCAGCGGCATGCCGTCAATATGGATATGTTCGCGCAGCACGTCGCGCGTGGTGCCGGCAATATCGGTGACAATCGCCGCTTCGCGCCCGGCCAGCGCGTTGAGCAGGCTGGATTTTCCGGCGTTAGGGCGGCCAGCGATCACCACCTTCATCCCTTCACGTAGCAGGCTGCCCTGACGGGCTTCAGCACGCACGCCATCCAGATCGCCGATAACCTGATTTAGCTGGGCCTCGATTTTACCGTCGGAGAGGAAGTCGATCTCCTCGTCAGGGAAATCGATCGCTGCCTCCACGTAGATGCGCAGGTGAGTGAGTGCTTCCACCAGAGCATTAACGCGGGTGGAGAAAACACCCTGTAGTGAGTTGACCGCCGAACGGGCGGCCTGTTCGGAGCTGGCGTCGATCAAGTCGGCTATCGCCTCGGCCTGTGCGAGGTCGAGCTTGTCATTGAGGAAGGCGCGCTCGGAGAACTCCCCCGGATTGGCAATGCGCAGCCCCGGCAGCGCGACAATGCGCTTCAGCAGCAGGTCGAGGATCACCGGGCCGCCGTGGCCCTGCAGCTCCAGCACATCTTCGCCGGTAAAGGAGTTCGGGCCGGGGAACCACAGCGCAATGCCCTGGTCGAGCGTGCTGCCATCCGCATCCTTAAAGGGCAGATAGTCGGCGTAGCGCGGCTTTGGCAGTTTGCCCAGCAGCAGCTGCGCCACGTCGCGGGCTTTGCTGCCGGAAATGCGCAGGATGCCGACGCCGCCGCGGCCAGGTGGGGTCGCCTGGGCGACGATAGTATCGCTATGGCTCATGTTGAACTCTCTTTTTTAAGATAAAAAAAGGCGGTCATGATGACCGCCTTAGTGTAAGCATTGTGCCGAAATTTAGCACGGGCGAGGCATGCCTCGCCCCTACGGACAAATTACGCTTTTTTCTTGTCGCGGCTGTGCAGACCACGTTTTTCCAGCCCGCGATAAATCAGCTGCTGCTGGAGAATGGTCACCAGGTTACTGACGATGTAGTACAGCACCAGACCAGACGGGAACCACAGGAAGAACACGGTGAAGATGACCGGCATAAAGGTCATGATCTTCTGCTGCATCGGGTCGGTCACGGTGGTTGGCGACATCTTCTGAATGAAGAACATCGTGATACCCATCAGGATCGGCAGGATGTAGTACGGGTCCTGTGCGGACAGGTCATGGATCCACAGTGCAAACGGCGCATGGCGCAGTTCCACCGAGCCCATCAGCATGTAGTACAGTGCCAGGAAGATAGGCATCTGGATAACCAGTGGCAGACAGCCGCCAAGCGGGTTCACTTTCTCCGCTTTGTACAGCGCCATCATCTCCTGGCTCATCTTCTGCTTGTCTTCACCTAAACGCTCACGCATTGCCTGAATCTTCGGCTGCAGCATGCGCATTTTGGCCATCGAGGTGTACTGCGCTTTGGTCAGCGGGTACATGATGCCGCGCACGATGAAGGTGATAACGATAATTGAGAAGCCCCAGTTACCGATAAAGCTGTGCAGGAACTTCAGCAGCTTAAACAGCGGCTGGGAGATAAACCACAGCCAGCCGTAATCCACGGTCAGATCCAGGTGTGGGGCAACCGCCGCCATTTTGTCCTGAATTTCCGGGCCAACCCACAGGGTCGCAGCCAGCTGCTGCTGAGAACCCGGCGCAATGGTCACTGGCGCAGATTTGTAGCCGATTGCGGCAATACCATTACCCAGGTTACTGGTGTAAAGCGTGTTGCTGCCCGCAGTCTGCGGAACCCATGCGGTGGCGAAATACTGCTGCATCATCGCCACCCAACCGTTGGTGGTGGTGGTGCTCAGGTTTTCGTTATCGCTGATCTTGTCGAATTTGTACTTCTCGTAGTTGGTCTCACTGCTGGAGTAAGCCGCACCGCGGAAAGTATGCAACGCAAAGTTGTTGCTGCCGGTATCGCGATGCTTCGGCAGATCAATGGTCTGCTTCAGCTGACCAAACATCGACACTTCCAGCGGCTGCTGGGTGGCGTTGTTGACCTGATAATCGACGGTGATCGCGTACTCGCCGCGCTTCAGGACGAAGGTCTTGGTGTAGGTCGCGCCGTTTTCAGCGGTAAAGGTCAGCGGGATACGCAGTTCGCTCTGGCCTTCTGCCAGTTCGAAGTGATCCTGGCTGCTGGTGTACAGAGGGCGCGCACCATTGGCCGGGTTATCCGGGCCATTACGACCGGTCAGGCCACTTTGTGCCTGATACAGGAAGCCTGATGTGGTTTCCAGCAGCTGGAAAGGCTGGTCTGAACCCAGTTTGTCCGGGTAAGTCAGCAGCTGTGCCTGATCAATATCGCCACCGCGGGTATTGATGTTTAAAGACAGGACATCGGTCTTAACGGTGATCGTTTTGCCCTGTCCGCTGGCAGGTACACCCTGATTAGCGGCATCACCGGCAGCGCTGGTCGTGTTCTGCGTGGTCTGGGTCTGCAATGGCTGCGGAGCGTGGTCCGTCTGCCAGGCTTGCCAGATCATAAAGGACACGAACAGAAAAGCGATGAGAAAAAGATTGCGTTGCGAATCCATCGTTAATGTTCTCTGAGATCAATGGTTATGTGGCGGCACCGGGTCGTCGCCACCCTGGTTTAAAGGGTGGCATTTTAATATGCGTCTTAGCGTCAACCAACACCCTTTTACCAATCCGAACCTGCGCAATGCCTCAATACCGTATTGAGAACAGGTGGGATGGAAACGGCAATGGGGACCTAAAAGCGGGCTGATCACGCGCTGATAAACGCGAATCAGCCCGATTAAGAGCCGCGAGCCAGGCGACAGTGACGACGCCATAGTTTCTCCAACGCTTCCGTCAGTGCCTGGTTATCCAGATCCGCGACACCCTTTTTCGCCACAATCACAAAATCCATTGCCGGTAATTCATGCTGACGCAGACGAAAGCTTTCGCGGGTCAATCGCTTGATCCGGTTGCGTTCATGCGCACGTTTAACATGTTTTTTGGCGACGGTGAGACCGATGCGGGGATGCCCCAGCGTGTTCAGGCGGCCGAGTATGGTGATTTGCGGCGTGCCAGCCCGTTGTGGCTGCTGGAAGACGAAAGTGAAATGAGTGGGAGTTAACAAACGTAACTCCCTGGGAAATGCGAGCTTAACCACTCAGCGGTTAGCTTTTATTACTTAGAAACGGTCAGACGAGAACGGCCTTTAGCACGACGACGTGCCAGAACCTGACGACCATTTTTATTTGCCATACGAGCACGGAAACCGTGTGAACGGTTGCGCTTCAGTACGGACGGTTGAAAAGTGCGTTTCATGGCGATTTCTACCTAAACTTGAAAAATTTCACTTGGTGACGCGTTATCTGGCCCGAAAAAACGACCGACGCCTCAGTGTGTCTTTAATAAAGAGGCGGGATTGTAATAATTGTACAGTCCAGAGTCAATTTACTTCGCGTGAAAAGCGCATCCTGATTGCCCGTAGTGACCGAAAAACAGCCAAAACGGCCATGGCGCACACGCCGGGGCACAAATTATACGGTGTCCAGTAAAAAGCGCAAGGATCGCGCAGGATCTTCTCGCGATCCTGTTACATCACATTTGCGGCAATAACGTGACGGCACCATTAAATTTCAACGAATGCAGACGATCCTGAATGCCTTTTGTGCAGGCTGGCGTAAACTTATCCCCGCTATCCGCCCCTGTGGATAAATTGGATCAAAACTGTGTAGAAAGTGAAGATCTCTGCTGCGCTTTACGCTATGATCCGCCCTTCCGCTAACGATCCCCGGGTCGGATCCTAACCCGAAAGTAGTATCAATGTCGGGGACGGGCGGAGTAACCGCGGATAGCGGTTCGCATGCGTATCATCGGCATGCGTCAACAATGATGAAATTATCGCTTCAGCGCCTTTATTTCTTATCGAACTTTTTCGAGTGGAGTCCGCCGTGTCACTAACGCTTTGGCAACAGTGTCTTGCCCGTTTACAGGATGAGCTACCTGCCACAGAATTCAGCATGTGGATACGCCCCTTGCAGGCCGAACTGAATGACAATACGCTGGCCTTGTATGCACCAAACCGTTTTGTACTCGACTGGGTTCGGGATAAATACCTGAATAATATTAATGCCTTGCTGAATGACTTCTGCGGCAGCAATGTGCCATTGCTGCGTTTTGAAGTCGGCAGTAAGCCGGTGGCGCAGGCCATCAGCCAGCCCGTGTTAGCCAGCGCCAATGCCAGCTCTCCAGGCATTATCAGCCGCCCGGCGCCGATGCGGCCAAGCTGGGACAATATGCCGGCTCCGGCCGAGCTCTCCTACCGCTCCAACGTCAATACTAAACACAACTTTGACAACTTCGTTGAGGGTAAATCGAACCAGCTGGCACGTGCGGCGGCACGCCAGGTGGCGGATAACCCTGGCGGAGCCTACAACCCGCTGTTCCTTTATGGCGGCACCGGTCTGGGTAAAACGCACCTGCTGCACGCGGTGGGTAACGGCATTATGGCGCGCAAGCCGAATGCCAAAGTGGTGTACATGCACTCCGAGCGTTTTGTGCAGGACATGGTCAAAGCGCTGCAGAACAACGCCATTGAAGAGTTTAAGCGCTACTACCGTTCGGTTGATGCGCTGCTGATCGATGACATTCAGTTCTTTGCGAATAAAGAGCGATCGCAGGAAGAGTTTTTCCACACCTTTAATGCCCTGCTGGAAGGTAATCAGCAGATCATTCTGACCTCAGATCGTTATCCGAAAGAGATCAACGGCGTTGAGGATCGACTGAAATCCCGCTTCGGCTGGGGGCTGACGGTCGCGATCGAACCGCCAGAACTGGAAACCCGCGTGGCGATCCTGATGAAAAAGGCTGACGAAAACGACATTCGTCTGCCGGGCGAAGTGGCCTTCTTTATTGCCAAGCGCCTGCGCTCTAACGTGCGCGAGCTGGAAGGGGCGCTGAACCGCGTGATCGCTAATGCCAACTTTACCGGCCGGGCCATTACCATCGATTTCGTGCGCGAAGCGCTGCGCGATCTGCTGGCCTTGCAGGAGAAGCTGGTCACCATTGATAATATTCAGAAGACCGTCGCTGAGTATTATAAAATCAAAGTGGCCGATTTATTGTCGAAGCGCCGTTCGCGCTCGGTAGCCCGCCCGCGCCAGATGGCGATGGCGATGGCAAAAGAACTGACCAACCACAGTCTGCCGGAAATCGGTGATGCTTTCGGGGGTCGTGACCATACCACCGTGCTACATGCCTGCCGAAAAATTGAGCAGCTGCGCGAAGAGAGTCACGACATTAAAGAAGATTTCTCAAATCTCATCAGAACATTATCTTCCTGACTATGAAATTTATTGTAGAACGCGAGCATTTACTCAAGCCATTACAGCAGGTCAGCAGCCCGTTAGGCGGCCGCCCGACGCTGCCTATCCTCGGAAACCTGCTGCTGCAGGTTAATGAAGGCACCCTGCTGCTGACCGGCACCGATTTAGAAATGGAGATGGTGGCCCGCGTTGCACTGACGCAGGACCACGAGCCGGGCGCGACCACCGTTCCGGCGCGCAAATTCTTTGATATCTGCCGTGGCCTGCCGGAAGGTGCGGAGATCACGGTGATTCTGGACGGCGAAAGAATGCTGGTGCGCTCCGGCCGCAGCCGCTTCTCGCTTTCCACCCTGCCCGCCAGCGACTTCCCGAACCTCGACGACTGGCAGAGTGAGGTTGAATTCACTCTGCCGCAGGCGACGATGAAGCGCCTGATCGAAGCCACGCAGTTCTCTATGGCTCATCAGGACGTGCGCTACTACCTCAACGGGATGCTGTTTGAAACCGAAGGTGAAGAGCTGCGCACCGTGGCAACCGACGGGCACCGTCTGGCAGTGTGCTCGATGCCGGTCGGCCAGGCGCTGCCGAGCCATTCGGTGATCGTGCCGCGTAAAGGGGTGATTGAGCTGGTGCGTCTGCTGGACGGTGGCGACACGCCACTGCAGGTGCAGATCGGCAGCAACAATATTCGTGCGCACGTGGGTGACTTTATCTTTACCTCGAAGCTGGTTGATGGCCGTTTCCCGGACTATCGCCGCGTATTGCCGAAGAATCCGGACAAAACGCTGGATGCCAGCTGCGATCTGCTGAAGCAGGCCTTCTCGCGTGCCGCCATTCTCTCCAACGAGAAGTTCCGCGGCGTTCGCCTGTATATCAGCGAAAATCAGCTGAAAATTACCGCGAATAACCCGGAGCAGGAAGAAGCGGAAGAGATGCTGGATGTCACCTACGGTGGCACCGATCTCGAAATTGGCTTTAACGTCAGCTACGTGCTGGATGTGCTCAACGCGCTGAAGTGCGAGAACGTACGTCTGCTGCTGACCGACTCCGTGTCCAGCGTGCAGATCGAAGATGCGGCCAGTCAGTCCGCGGCCTACGTTGTCATGCCGATGAGATTGTAATTGCTGATTTAATCCCCATATTTCGTAGGGGTCAGGCATGCCTGACCCAGGGCCGCACATGTGCGGCCCCTACATCCCGCTGCTCTGGATCGGTGTCATGGCTTTAACCCGCCTTCTTATCAAAGACTTCCGTAATATCGAAAACGCGGACCTGGCGCTGGCCCCGGGATTTAATTTCCTGGTGGGGCCAAACGGCAGCGGTAAAACCAGCGTGCTGGAAGCGATTTACACCCTGGGGCATGGCCGGGCGTTTCGCAGCCTGCAGGCGGGCCGCGTGATCCGCCACGAGCAGGATGCGTTTGTTCTGCACGGGCGTATTGCCGGTAACGAGCGTGAAGTTTCCGTTGGCTTGACGAAAAACCGCGCCGGTGACAGCAAGGTGCGCATTGACGGCAGCGACGGGCATAAAGTGGCCGAGCTGGCGCAGATGCTGCCCATGCAGCTGATCACCCCGGAGGGCTTTACGCTGCTGAACGGCGGCCCAAAGTACCGTCGTGCTTATATCGACTGGGGATGTTTTCATAACGAGCCGGGATTTTTCAACGCCTGGAGCAACCTGCGTCGCCTGCTGAAGCAGCGCAACGCCGCGCTGCGCCAGGTGTCGCGCTACCAGCAGATCCGCGCCTGGGACCAGGAGCTGGCACCGCTGGCAGAGCAGATAAGCGCCTGGCGTGCCGCCTACAGCGAAGCGATAGCGGCGGATATCAACGCCACCTGCGCGCAGTTTCTGCCGGAGTTTCAGCTGAGCTTCTCCTTTCAGCGCGGCTGGGACAAAGAGAGTGATTACGCCGACCTGCTCGAACGCAATTTTGAGCGCGATCGGGCATTGACCTACACGGCCAGCGGCCCCCATAAGGCGGATTTTCGTATTCGCGCTGAGGGGACGCCGGTGGAAGATTTACTGTCTCGCGGCCAGTTAAAGCTGCTGATGTGCGCCCTGAGACTGGCGCAGGGTGAGTTTCTCACCCGACAGAACGGGCGACGTTGCCTGTATCTGATAGATGATTTTGCCTCTGAGCTGGACGAAACGCGCCGCCACCTGCTGGCAGCGCGCTTAAAAGCCACTCAGGCCCAGGTTTTTGTCAGTGCCATTGCGGCCGAGCATGTCTTCGATATGACTGATGAAAAGGGCAAGATGTTCAACGTAGAACAGGGTAAAATAGCGGTTCAACCTGAAGATTAAACGAGCGAGAAAAGTTGATGTCGAATTCTTATGACTCCTCCAGTATCAAAGTTCTAAAAGGGCTCGATGCGGTACGCAAGCGCCCGGGTATGTATATCGGCGATACGGATGACGGCACCGGTCTGCATCACATGGTATTTGAGGTCGTGGATAACGCCATTGACGAAGCGCTCGCCGGTCACTGTAAAGACATTCTGGTTACCATTCATGCGGATAACTCTGTCTCCGTTGTCGATGATGGCCGTGGTATTCCAACCGGCATCCACGAAGAAGAGGGTATCTCTGCCGCTGAAGTGATCATGACCGTGCTGCACGCGGGCGGTAAGTTCGATGATAACTCATACAAAGTTTCCGGCGGCCTGCACGGCGTAGGGGTTTCCGTGGTTAACGCCCTGTCGGAAAAACTGGAGCTGACCATCCGCCGTGAAGGCAAAGTCCATCAGCAGATCTACGTGCACGGCGTGCCGCAGGCCCCGCTGAGCGTGACCGGTGAAACCGATCTGACCGGGACGCGCGTGCGTTTCTGGCCAAGCCATCAGACCTTTACCAACGTGGTCGAGTTCGAATATGAAATCCTGGCTAAGCGTCTGCGTGAGCTGTCATTCCTGAACTCCGGCGTATCAATCAAGCTGGAAGACAAGCGTGACGGCAAGAACGACCATTACCACTACGAAGGTGGTATCAAGGCGTTCGTTGAGTATCTGAATAAGAACAAAACCCCGATCCACCCGAATGTGTTCTATTTCTCAACCGAGAAAGACGGCATTGGTGTGGAAGTGGCGCTGCAGTGGAACGACGGTTTCCAGGAAAACATCTACTGCTTTACCAACAACATCCCGCAGCGCGACGGCGGTACGCACCTGGCTGGCTTCCGCGCCGCCATGACCCGTACCCTGAACGCTTACATGGATAAAGAAGGCTACAGCAAGAAGGCCAAAGTGAGCGCCACCGGTGACGATGCGCGTGAAGGGCTGATTGCCGTGGTTTCGGTGAAAGTGCCGGACCCGAAATTCTCCTCTCAGACCAAAGATAAACTGGTCTCTTCCGAGGTGAAATCGGCGGTTGAGCAGCAGATGAACGAACTGCTGTCTGAATACCTGCTGGAAAACCCGGGCGATGCCAAAATCGTCGTGGGTAAAATTATTGACGCCGCGCGCGCGCGTGAAGCTGCACGCCGCGCGCGTGAGATGACCCGCCGTAAAGGCGCGCTCGACCTGGCAGGCCTGCCGGGCAAACTGGCCGACTGCCAGGAGCGTGACCCGGCGCTGTCCGAAATCTACCTGGTGGAAGGGGACTCTGCGGGCGGCTCTGCCAAGCAGGGGCGTAACCGTAAGAACCAGGCAATCCTGCCGCTGAAGGGTAAAATTCTCAACGTTGAGAAAGCCCGCTTCGACAAGATGCTGGCTTCTCAGGAAGTGGCAACGCTGATCACCGCGCTGGGCTGCGGCATTGGCCGTGACGAATACAACCCGGACAAGCTGCGCTATCACAGCATCATCATCATGACCGATGCGGACGTCGATGGTTCTCACATCCGTACGCTGCTGCTGACCTTCTTCTACCGCCAGATGCCGGAAATCATCGAGCGTGGCCACGTGTATATCGCTCAGCCACCGCTGTACAAGGTGAAGAAAGGCAAGCAGGAACAGTACATTAAAGACGATGAGGCGATGGACCAGTATCAGATCACTATCGCGCTGGACGGGGCGACGCTGCACGCTAACGCCAGTGCGCCAGCGCTGGGCGGCAAGCCGCTGGAAGACCTGGTGTCTGAGTTCAACAGCACGCGCAAGATGATCAAACGTATGGAGCGCCGCTATCCGGTTGCCCTGCTTAATGCGCTGATCTACCACGCGACGCTGAGCGACCTGGCGGCAGAAGCGCCGGTGCAGGGCTGGCTGGATGGGCTGGTGAAGTATCTCAACGATAACGACCAGCACGGCAGCACCTTTAGCGGCCTGGTACGCGAAAACCGTGAGCTGCATATCTTCGAGCCGGTGCTGCGTATTAAAACGCACGGGGTTGATACCGATTATCCGCTGGATACTGAGTTTATGCTCGGCGGCGAATACCGTAAAATCTGCGCCCTCGGTGAGAAACTGCGCGGCCTGATCGAAGAAGATGCCTTTATCGAGCGCGGCGAGCGCCTTCAGCCCATTGCCAGCTTCGAGCAGGCGATGGACTGGCTGGTGAAAGAGTCGCGCCGTGGCCTTTCGGTACAGCGTTATAAAGGTCTGGGCGAAATGAACCCGGATCAGCTGTGGGAAACCACCATGGATCCGGACAGCCGCCGTATGCTGCGCGTGACCATCAAAGACGCCGTGGCGGCCGACCAGCTGTTCACCACCCTGATGGGCGATGCGGTAGAACCACGCCGCGCCTTTATCGAAGAGAACGCCCTGCGCGCGGCGAACATCGATATCTGACAGAACAGGCCCGTCGTAGGGGGCGACCTTCTTTTCCGGTCGCCCCGCATTCGGTCACCTCGCAGCAAACAGCAGACTTTCGGGTCTGCTTTTTTTTCGCCTGCACTCTGCCTGTTATTTTTCTCATGTCGAAAAAAGAGGATAATTTCGACACGTTTGCTCTTCATGTTAAGCGCATCGACATATCGCATAAACGTGTCGAAAAAACAGAAGAATTTCGACACGTTCAGTTTTCATGTTAAGCGCAGCGACATATACTCAACACGTGTCGAAAAAAATGGATAATTTAAACATGATCTGGCAAGCCGACCGGCCTTTCAACCAACTTCCCCTTCTGCCGCCTGATGGTGAAGTGTTAGAAAACAGGGTGATCCTTAAAGCCTGTATTCGGGCGCGTGCTGCTTTGGCTGAGCTGAAGCAGGCTGGTGAGCTTTTGCCTAATCAGGGACTGCTGATTAATCTGCTGCCGCTGCTGGAAGCCAAAGACAGCTCGGAGATAGAGAATATTGTCACAACATCGGACAAGCTGTTTCAGTTTGCCGAAGAAGATGCGCGGGCAGATGCTGCTACGAAAGAGGCGCTTCGTTACCGCACCGCTCTCTACCAAGGGTTCACTGAATTAAAGCACCGGCCTCTCTGTATCAGTACCCTGGTTCAGGTCTGTAGCACTATCAAGTCGGTGCAGATGGATATACGAAAAGTCCCGGGAACGATGCTGCGCAATTCTGCTACTCAGGAAATTATCTATACGCCGCCCGAAGGTGAGCAAATCATGCGCGCGTTACTGGCAAACTGGGAAACCTTTTTGCATCAGGAAGACGATATTGACCCCTTGATCAAAATGGCGGCGGCGCACTATCAGTTTGAGGCGATCCATCCCTTTGGAGATGGCAATGGCCGTACCGGGCGTATCATCAATATCCTGTACCTGATCGAGCAGGGGCTGTTGAGCTTACCGATTCTTTACCTTAGCCACTACATCGTCCGTAATAAGCAGGATTATTATCGCCTGCTGACTGGCGTTACTCAGCAGGGTGACTGGCAGCCATGGATCCTGTATATGCTGAAAGCAGTCGAATTTACCGCAATTTGGACGACGCAAAAAATTGCGGCAGCCAGATCGCTGATCGAGCATACGACCGACTATGTCCGTCAGCAGTTACCGAAAGTCTACAGCCATGAATTGGTGCAGATTATCTTTGAGCAGCCTTACTGCCGCATCAGTAATCTGGTTGAAAAAGAGATCGCTGGACGCCAGACGGCCTCAAGTTATCTGAAACAGTTGTGTGATATTGGTGTGTTAAGCGAAATCAGTGCAGGAAAGGAGAAGTTATTTGTTCATCCAAAGCTGGTGAAGTTAATGACCGAGGAAAGTAATCGTTTTAGCCATTATTAATGTCACTAAGCTGCCTGTCCGGGAGTGACATCGTCTCCGCTCTCGGACAGCGCTACCATTTCACCCTTTGGTTTCCCTTCCGTTTGCTTCCGTTTTTCCCCGCGCGCTATGACCGCTATCACTTTTAAACGTTTCGTGCTCCCTTAGTCTCTTAATGACAAAGAGGTGACTATGTATCTGGAACAGCGGCGTAACCACATTCTTGAGTATCTCGATCGCCATGAAACGCTGAGCGTCGCCTGGCTCGCCGGGACCTTTGCCGTATCGAAAGAGACGATTCGCAGCGATCTGGCCGCGCTGGCGGGGCTGGGATTGATTCAGCGCTGCCACGGCGGGGCGATAGTGTTACGCCGTAATCTGCAGGCCAGGCTGATTTCCGAGACCGGCGGCAACTTTGAAGTGCTGCTGCAGCGGCTGGAAAGCCAGCGCCTGAACGGGCAGCGCGGCAAGCGTAAGACCCAGGGGCGGGTATGTATTCTCGGCTCGTTTAACGTCGATATCGTGGCGAAGGTCGCGCGCTTTCCCAGAGGCGGAGAATCGCTGCTGGCGCTTGGCAGTACGCTGGGTCCGGGTGGCAAAGGGGCCAATCAGGCAATGGCCGCCAGCCGTACCGGGGCGCGGGTGCACTTTGTCTCTAAAGTGGGTAAAGACCAGTTCAGCCAGTTTGCTTTCGATCACCTTTCGGCATCGGATATTCACTCCTTCAAGCTCTATCAGAGTGAAAGCGAGCCGACCGGCAATGCGATTATCTATGTGTCGCAGCAGGATGGCGAAAACATGATCGCCATCTACTCCGGCGCCAATCAGACGCTCACCGATGCCGAAGTGGCGGAGATGACGCACGAGCTGTCCGGCGCTGACGTATTGCTGCTACAGCTGGAGAACAACTTCTCCGCCACGCTCAACGCCATGAAGCTGGCCAATACGCTGGGCGTGCGGGTGATTATGAATCCGGCGCCGTTCTCGGACGATGTACTCAAATGCCTGCAGTATGTCGACGTGATCACCCCTAATGAAACTGAGGCATCGCTGCTCTCGGGGGTTGAGGTGACGGATCTGGAGAGCGCCAGAGAAGCGGCGCAGGCCATCGTGCGCCAGGGCGCGAAGCGGGTGATTATCACTATGAGCTCGCGCGGCGCGCTGATCCTCGATAACGGGCAGTTCCAGCATATTCCGGCATTTCCGGCGCTCAGCGTTGATACCACTGGCGCGGGCGATGCCTTTAACGGCGCCTTCGCCGCCGCGCTGGCAAGCGGACAGGCCATTGCGCAGGCGGCCACTTACGCCGCGGCGTTTGCTTCACTGGCGGTGGAGCGTGAAGGGGCCAGCAATATGCCCGATCACCCCCAGGTGGTTGCGCGACTGGCGCAGCGCTGAACCGCCCCATTTTCAGGCAGTACGCTGCCATCAGGAGAACAAGATGAAGAAGATTGAAGGTATTGTCCCGGTGATGTTGACGCCGTTTACCCCTGATAACCAGATCGACTATCCGGGCCTCGAACGTTTAATTGACTGGTATCTGACGCAGGGCGTTGATGCGCTGTTTGCCGTCTGCCAGTCGAGCGAAATGCAGTTCCTGTCGCTGCAGGAGCGCGTATCCCTTGCGGAATTTGTGGTCGGCAAAGTGCAGGGCCGCGTACCGGTGATTGCCTCCGGCCATATCAGCGATGCGCTTGACGCGCAGATCGAAGAGCTGAGCGCGATGGCCGCCACCGGCATCGATGCGCTGGTGCTGGTGACCAACCATCTTGACCCGAAAAACGAGGGCAGCGAGGTGTTCTTCTCCACGCTGAACGCGCTGCTGGAAGCCCTGCCAGCCAGCATGCCGCTTGGCCTTTACGAGTGCCCGGCCCCGTATCGCCGCCTGCTGAGCGACGAAGAGTTCAGCTTCTGCGCCAACAGCGGCCGCTTCGTGGTGCTGAAAGATGTCAGCTGCGACCTGCCGACCGTGCAGCGCCGCGTGAAGCTGGCAGAGGGCACGCCGTTCAATATCATCAACGCCAACGCGGCGATCGCCTGGCCCGCTATCCAGGCAGGCTCGAAAGGCTTCAGCGGTGTGTTTACCAACTTCCACCCGGAGCTGTATCACTGGCTGTATCGCCACGGGGCAGAGCAGCCGGAAAAAGCCCAGGAGCTGTCGCTGTTCCTGTCGCTGTCCGCGGTCACTGAGACGCTGGGCTACCCGAAAAATGCCAAAATTTATCATCAGCATCTGGGCACTTTCAGCAGCGAGTTCTGCCGCGTGAACAAAGATAACGTGCTGGAAAAATTCTGGGGCCTCGGCGTGCTGCTGGATCAAATCCAGCAGGGCACTACGCTGTGGCAGAAGAAAATCGCGGGCTAGCTGTTCGCGCCGGGCAGCGCTACCAGGGGCTGCCCGCTGTACCCACACCCGCCAAACAAATAACAATACGGGACAACGACCATGATTTTTTGCGATCGCAACGACTGGGCGAGGGAACGTCATACCCTGCACCCGGTGATTAACCAGGCTTTAGAATGGATTGCCGCCACGGATTTTGCCGCGCTGGAACCGGGAAAATTCGACATCCTGCCGGATAATAAGATGTTCTGCCTCTATCAGACCATGGAAACCGAACCGGCCAGCGCCCGCCGCGCCGAGTCACATTTTAACTATGTTGATATTCAGTATCTGCTGTCCGGTGAAGAGAGCATCGGCGTGGCGCGCGCGCACCCAAGCCATGTGGTAGTCGAAGACGACGCCGAACAGCGCGATATCGTGTTCTACCATCAGACCCACAATGAATCGATGATTGCGCTGGAAGCGGATACCTTTGTGGTGCTGTTTCCCCATGATGTTCATCGCCCCTGTTGCCAGACCCACGGTGTTTCCCGCATCCGCAAAGCGGTAATCAAAATTCACCTGAGCCTGTTTACTGACGAGACATCATCATGAAAGAGACCTCTGTAGCCGCAACCTCCTCCGTGCAGCCGCTGGCCGCCAACCCGCCGCAGATCTCTCGCCTGCGCTGGGGCATTATCCTTATTCTGCTGCTGGCAGCGGTGGTTAACTATCTGGATCGCGCCAACCTCAGCATCGCCAACACCACCATTGCCGCCGAGTTTGGCTTCTCGCAGACCGAAATGGGGCTGCTGCTGTCGGCCTTCCTCTGGCCGTATGCGCTGGCCAACCTGCCGGCGGGCTGGCTGGTGGATAAGTTCGGCCCGAAACGCATGTTCTCTTGGGCGCTGGGGCTGTGGTCCGGCTTCACTTTCCTCGCCGCTTTTGTCAACAGCTACTCGGTGTTTTACGGCCTGCGTATGCTGCTGGGGATTTCCGAATCGCCGTTCTTTACCTCCGGCATTAAAATCACCCACCGCTGGTTTGGCGACAAAGAGCGCGGCCTGCCAACCTCAATCATCAATACCGGTTCGCAGATCGCTAACGCCATCGCCCCGCCAATCCTCACCGTGCTGCTGCTGAGCTTTGGCTGGCGCGGGATGTTTATGGCAATCGGCCTGATGGGGCTCCCACTGCTGCTGGCGTGGTGGAAGTTTTACCGCGATCCCGATGCGCGTGAAGATGCGCTGATCCATGCCGGGCACCGCAGCGTCACGGCCGCCGGGGAAAAAGTGGTTAAAACCAGCTGGGGCGCGCTGTTTAAGCACCGCACCACGTGGTTTATGGTGATCGGTAACTTCTCCATCATGTTTACCATCTGGGTATATCTCACCTGGCTGCCAAGCTATCTGGAAAAATCGCTCGGCTTCAGCCTGAAGCAGACCGGCTGGATTGCCTCGATTCCCTTCTTTGCCGGGATCCTCGGCGTGCTGGTGGGCGGGATGCTGTCTGATAAGCTGGTGCGAGGCGGCATGAAAGCCATCCACGCGCGTAAGATCCCCATCGTTGCGGGTGCGGCGCTGGCAGCCTGCTTTGTCGCCCCGATCCCGTTCGTCGACAGTACCCCGCTGGCGATTACCCTGCTGTCGCTGGGCTACTTCTGCTCGCAGATGCCACAGGGGGCTATCTGGACGCTGGCGACCGACATCGCGCCGAAGGATCAGGTGGCGTCACTCGGGGCGATTCAGAACTTTGGCGGCTTCCTTGGCGCCGCAATGGCACCGATTGTTACCGGGGTGATTCTGGATATGACCGGAAAATTCACCAACGTGTTCCTGCTCGGGGCCGGGCTGCTGATGCTGGGTGCGATCAGCTACGGTTTCTTTGTTAATAAACCGCTGGCAGCGCAGCGCTGATGGATGCGTGCCGTTCAGCGCGTAATCAGGCTGGTGATCATCAGCTGAATCGCGCTAGCATGGGAACAAACTGTTGGCTAACGAGGATGGTATGGCGATAAAACTGATTGCGATTGATATGGACGGCACGTTACTGAATCCACAGCACCAGATCACCCCTGGCGTGAAGCAGGCCATTCAGGCGGCGCGCGATAACGGCGTGGCGATTGTCCTGGCGACCGGGCGCCCGTTTGTTGGCGTGCAGAATTACCTGACGGAGCTGGATTTACAGCAGCCGGGGCAGTACTGCATCACCAACAACGGCGCACTGGTTCAAAAGGCGGAAAGCGGTGAATGCGTGGCGGAAGTGGCGCTGCATTTCGATGATTATCTCTACTTCGAAAAGCTGGCGCGCGAGCTGGGCGTGCATTTCCAGGCGCTGACCAAAACCGAGCTGTTCACGCCAAATAAGGATATCAGCGAGTATACCGTTCATGAGGCGTGGCTGACCGGAATCCCGCTGCGCCAGCGCGACGTCGCTGAAATGGACCGCAGCCTGAGCTTCCCGAAAGTGATGATGATCGACCCGCCAGAACTGCTGGATGCGGCGATTAAGAAGATCCCGCAGGAAGCGTACGATCGCTACACCATCATGAAAAGCTCGCCTTACTACCTCGAAATCCTTGATAAAAGCGTCAATAAAGGGTCGGGCGTTAAAGCGCTGGCGGAGCTGCTGGGGCTGAAGCGTGAAGAGGTGATGGCCATCGGCGACCAGGAGAATGACCTGGCGATGCTGGAATATGCCGGCACCGGCGTGGCGATGGGCAACGGCATTGAGAAAGTGAAGGCGATGGCGCAGTTTGTCACCCGGCCTAACTTTGAAGATGGCGTGGCCCACGCGATTGAGAAGTTCGTACTGTAGCCTGCCTGACCCCGTCAGACGGCGGATATTCTGCATCCGCCGTATCCACTATCCTTAGTTATCGGTGGCGGGGATCCTCCCCGCCCCCCTATCAGCGGCCCCCTATGAAAGAAATACAACTCACCTTCGCTGCGCGCCACCACCAGCTGACCAATATCAATGTCTGGACCGCGGACAGCCAGTGGCTGGTGTACGACGTGCGCCCTTCCGGGGCGTCATTTACCGGCCTGACCATTGAGCGGGTTAACGTCAGCAGCGGTGACACCGAGGTGCTATATCAGGCGCGCGACGGTGCGCACGTTGGCGTGGTAACCGCCAGCCCGGACCTGCCCCCGCGCTATGTCTGCATTCACGGCCCCGAGCACCCGGACAGCCAGTGGAAGTATGATTTCCATCATCGGCGCGGGGTGATCGTTCAGCACGGGGTGGCGGAAAATCTTGATGCCTGCGATATCACCCCGCCGTTTACCGCCGGGGCGCTGCGCGGCGGCTCGCACGTGCACGTGTTCAGCCCGGATGGTTCACGCCTGAGCTTTACCTATAACGACCACGTGATGCATGAGCTGGACGTGAAGCAGGACCTGCGCAATGTGGGCGTGGCCGTGCCGCTGCATGCGGTCTGCCCGCCAAAAAACCATCCGCGTGAATACGACGGCAGCTACTACTGCGTGCTGGTGAGCCGCACCACCGTTCAGCCGCTGCCGGGCAGTGATGAAATCAACCGCGCCTATGAAGAGGGCTGGGTGGGGAACCTGGGGTATCAGCGCGCCGACGGTAGCCGTCAGCGCTGGGCGCTGGCCTTTATTGGCGATACCGTCGCGCCAGGCGGCGAGAAAGTGGCCGAGGTGTTTATTGTCGATCTGCCGGAAAACAGTACCGACTATGCGCTGGCCGGGGACGCGCCGCTGGAAGGCACCGCACACAGCCTGCCAGCGCCACCTCGCGGCGTAAAACAGCGGCGCCTGACCTTTACCCGCCGTGGCCTGGCCAGCACCCCGCGCCACTGGCTGCGTAGCTCGCCGGACGGCAGCGCGATTGCTTTTCTGATGGCGGACGAGGCGGATGTGGTGCAGCTGTGGACCGTTTCCCCACTGGGGGGCGAGCCGCGGCAGGTGACGCACGGTCATCACAGCATTCAGTCGGCGTTCAGCTGGCATCCAAATGGGCAGCAGCTGGCGTTTGTCTGCGATAACAGCGTGATGATTTGCCAGCTTGCCAGCGGAGCAGTGCGGCGCATTACCGCACGCAGCGAAATCCCGCCGGTAGCCGATGCGGTGGTGTTCTCGCCGGACGGTGAGTCAGTCGCCTATTTACGGGACGGCAACCCGTGGCGGCAGATATTTATCGCGCGGGTGCGAGGCTAGCGCCGCTGGCGGGTGACGGTGCGGCATCGTGGGAGGACGACATGGGGGCCATGGTTTCGTTCATGATGGCATCGGTATGATTGGCCTGCTCGCTGCGCAGCACGCGCGCGCGCGGGGAGTCATCTTCCCCTTTGTCGCCGGAGCGGAAATAGTCCATCGGCAGCAGCAGCGTATCCAGCACCGCCGAAAATGGCAGATCGATAGCGGCCAGCGGTTTCATCACCCAGCCGCTGTTTTTATCGACGATTGTCTCTGCGCTGGCGCGCGTGCCGGGGTAGTAACCCTCGTAAGGCGCGGAGTGCATCATCACGCTGGAGCAGCCGCTGGTATTCACCAGCGAAACGCAGGCAACAAAACCGGCAATATGGCACTTCTTCAATGCATTCATCATTAATATCCCTTGTTATGGCAAGCCTGCTGAGACTTGTCGCCGGCGTGCGTCAAAGCATTGTCCACTCTGTGGTGGCTGGCACCGTGGTCCGGCAAACTCATCCCTGAGTGTATGACATTCACTGCTTTCCGGTTAAAAAAATCGCATTTTCCCCTTGAAAGCATCGCGTCTGTCACCATTTTACTCTTACGGTCAGTGAAGCCTGCGCCGACAGGGCAGCGTTTTCTGAACCGGCGGTCCGTCCAATGTGGAGGATCGACTTTGTTAATCACATCTCGCTGACTATCAGGAGCTGCAACATGCGTAATTTTGACCTTGCCCCACTGTATCGTTCATCCATTGGCTTTGACCGTCTGATCAACCTGCTGGAATCCAGCCAGGGTCAGAGCAACAACAATGGCGGCTACCCTCCGTACAATGTGGAGCTGGTGGCAGAAAACAACTACCGAATTACCATTGCCGTGGCGGGCTTCGCGGAAAGCGAACTGGAGATCACCTCCCACGACAACCTGCTCAGCGTGCGCGGTTCGCACCCGGAAGAGCAGCAGGAACGCACCTATCTCTATCAGGGCATTGCCGAGCGCAACTTCGAGCGTAAATTCCAGCTGGCCGAGCACGTACACGTGCGTGATGCCAAACTGGAAAATGGCCTGCTGTATATCGACCTTGAGCGCGTGGTGCCAGAAGCTAATAAACCGCGCCGTATCGAAATCATGAAATAACATGAAATAAAATGCTTACGGGCCGCCAGCTGGCGGCCCTTGTTTTATTCTCTTTTCCGGCGTTAGCCTTCGCGGTGCGCCCGCTCGACCTCTTCCGTCAGAATCGCAATTCCGCGCTCAATCTTCTCGCTGTCCGGCACATAGTTCATGCGCATGCACTGATGCGTATGCGGCCACGCCTGCTCCAGCCCCGGGAAGAAGAAGTGCCCCGGCACCATCAGCACGCCGCGCTGTTTTAAACGCTGGTACAGCACTTCGGTGGTGATCGGCAGGTCTTTGAACCACAGCCAGAGGAAAATCGCCCCCTCCGGTTTATGGATCAGGCAGCGATCGGGGGATAAATAGCGGCGAATAACGGCGATTGTCTGGTTAACCCGCTGCTGGTAGAACGGCTTAATCACCTCTTCTGACAGCCGCAGCAGATCGCCGCGCTGGATCATCTCATTAGCGATCGCCGGGCCAATGCTGCCGGGTGCCAGGCTGATAATGCCGTTCATATTGCTGATGGCGGAGATCACTTTCTCATCGGCAATAATGATGCCGCAGCGCGAGCCCGGCAGGCCGAGCTTGGACAGGCTCATGCACAGAATAATGTTCGGGTTCCACAGCGGGCGCGCCTCGCTGAAGATAATACCGGGGAACGGAACGCCATAAGCGTTATCGATCAGCAGCGGGATCTGATGCTGCTGCGCCAGCGCATCCAGCTTCAGCAGCTCCTCATCGGTGATGACATTGCCGGTCGGGTTGGTCGGGCGCGATACGCAGATCAGCCCGGTATCGTCGCCGATATGCAGGTGTTCAAAATCGACGTGATACTTAAACTGCCCTTCCGGCAGCAGTTCGATATTCGGGCGCGTGGAGACAAACAGGTCTTCATCCAGTCCGGCATCGGCATAGCCAAGGTATTCAGGGGCCAGAGGGAACAGCACGCGTTTCTTACTGCCGTCGGCGCGGCGGCCAGCGTACAGGTTAAACAGATAGAAGAAGGCGCTCTGGCTACCGTTGGTCAGGGCGATATTTTCGGGGGCGATCTGCCAGCCCAGCTCATCGCGCAGCAGCCGGGAGAGTGAATCCAGCAGGGTGCTTTTACCGCGTGGGCCGTCGTAGTTACACAGCGCTTCCGCCAGCTTGCCTTCGTCGTGCATCTGCTGCAGCAGCTGCTGGAAATAGTCGTTCATCGCCGGGATCTGCGCGGGATTACCGCCGCCGAGCATCACCGTCCCCGGCGTGCGTAAACCATCGCCCATATCTTCCATCAGACGAGAGATGCCCGAATGACGCGTAAATTTGTCACCAAATGCCGAAAAGCTCATACCCTGTTAATCACTTGTTAGTCCTCAGGAGGACCACCTTAACGTCAGCAGCCGGATGATTGCAATGCTGCGGCGGCAGAATCGCATTTGTCTGATTGTGCCAGCCTGCCTGGCCCCTAAGCAGGAGGGCGAGCGGTGTAGGATCGGGGCAGACCCCACTTGCAGAGGGCGAGCAGCACCCCATAGCTGAATCGTTTTTTACATCCCGCTCAATCTTTCGCTAAACATCACATTTATTTATGTAATTAATCCTGAGTCATCATTTTTACGTGACCACCATCGCGTTTAGTGGAGCAAAAATAGCTTAAAAGTCAGTCGGTGATGGTTGTCACGTTTTTATCTGCCGGTGATTTGTAGTCTGGACCCGCATAAAGCTAAATCAATTCAGCTAAAGGGATAAAGAGATGAAAAAAAGCGTTCTGGCAGGGTGTGTGTTGGCGATTCTTAGCGGTCAGGCTGCGGCGCAAAGCTGGCTGCTGACGGATGCTGAAAGCGGGACGGAAAAGGGCAACTGGCAAATCAGCAGCCAGCAGCTGAAGCTGGCAGGCGAGAGTTTCAGCATCGAGCAAAAGGTGTTGCACGGCGGCAAGCAGGAGGGCTCCAAAGTGCTGACGCTGACCAGTAAAAACGGGCTGACCATTGCACTCAGCCCGACGCGCGGTATGGATCTGCTGCACGTCAGCGGCCACGGCGTGCGCCTGGGCTGGGATTCTCCGGTGCAGGAAGTGGTCAACCCGGCCTATATCAACCTGGAGAGCCGTAACGGGCTGGGCTGGCTGGAAGGATTCAACGAGATGATGGTGCGCTGCGGCTTTGAGTGGACCGGGCACCCGGTAACCAAAGACGGGGTGATCTACACGCTGCACGGCAAGGCAGGCAACACCCCAGCGTCGAAAGTTGAAGTGATGGTTGATGATAAAGCCCCGCATGAAATTCGCATTCGCGGGCTGCTGAAAGAGGTCACCTTCAAGAAAGCGAAACTCGAAACCTGGACCGAGCTGCGTTACGTGCCGGGCTCGGACTCATTCACCGTGCATGATGTGCTGACCAATGAGGCAGACTATCCGCACGACTATCAGATTATCTACCACAGTAACTTCGGCACGCCGATCCTGGAAAAAGACGCGCGCTTTATCGCCCCGCTGAAATCAGTATCGCCTTTTAACGACTACGCCAAAAAAGGGCTGGATGGCTGGAACGTTTATGGCGCGCCGACCAAAGATTTCGACGAGATGGTGTTTAACCTGCAGCCCAAAGCGGACAGCAATGGCAAAACCTTGGCGGCGGTGATTAACAGCAAGGGCGACAAGGGGGCCGCGATTGAGTTTGATACCCGCCAGCTGCCGCTGCTGACCATGTGGAAGAACACCGATACCCTGAAGCAGGGTTATGTCACCGGGATTGAGCCGGGCACCAACTATGCTTATCCGGTGACAATCGAGAAAGAGCAGGGAAGAGTGAAACAGCTGCAGCCGGGGCAGAGCACCGAATTTACGCTGACCTATTCCCTACTGAAGGACGCCAGCGCGGTGCAGAAGGTTGAACAGCGCGTGAAGCAGATCCAGGGGGATGACAGCGTAGAGATTAACCAAACGCCGATCGCGACGGAGTAATCCTCCCCGTGGTAGGGGCGGGGCATGCCCCGCCCGTTTTGGCGTGCCTCAGCCCTGGGACAATATCTGTGGATTAACGCAGTTCTTCTCCACCTTGCCGGTTAACGCGGCAATCAGGTTATCTACCGCGTCCTTCGCCATACCGTAGCGGGTCTCATGGGTCGCGGAGCCGATATGCGGCAGCGCCACCACGTTGCGCAGCTGCAGCAGCTCTGAGCTGACCGGCAGCGGCTCCCGCTCAAACACGTCCAGCCCGGCAGCGTAAATCGTGCCATCTTTCAGTGCGTCGATCAGCGCCTGCTCATCGACCACCGGGCCGCGCCCGGCGTTAATCAGCACCGCGCTTTTCTTCATCTTCGCCAGCTGCTCGCGCCCGATCAGGTGATGGGTCTGCTCGGTCAGCGGCAGGCTGATGCAGAGGAAGTCTGACTCGGCCAGCAGCGTATCCAGGTCGCAGTACTGCGCGTCAAAGCGCTGCTCGGCTTCTTCATGATGCTTACGCGCGTTATACAGGATCGGCATGCCGAAACCGAGGTGCGCACGCTGCGCCAGCGCCAGACCGATGCGGCCCATGCCCAGAATGCCGAGCTTTTTGTGGTGGACATCAATGCCGAACCACTCCGCCCCGAAACTGCCCTGCCATTCGCCCGCCTTCACGCGTTCCGCCATTTCGACCACGCGGCGTGCGGAGCTGAGCACCAGCGCCATCATGGTATCGGCCACCGTTTCGGTCAGCACCGTCGGGGTGTGCATCAGCAGCACCTTGCGGTCGTTGAGCGCGGCGACGTCAAAGTTGTCATAACCGACCGAGACGCTGGAGGCGGCACGCAGCTTCGGCGCGTGCTGTAGAAACTCCGCATCCACTTTGCCGCCAGAGCCGAGGATCCCCTCGGCATGACGGAAGGCGTCGGCATGTTGCGCGAGAGTTTCCGGGGTTAAGCCGTTGATTTCGGTCACGCTGAAATGTTCATCCAGCTTTGCACGCAGGTCTTCAGGCAACGATTTATACAGCACCACAGAAGGTTTCATTCATTTCTCCAAAAGCATTAAGCGTGTTTAGCGCCGTCGGGCAGCGGCTGTTGCTTGTTGCGCGCCGGTTTTACGGCCAGCGTCAGCCAGACGGAAATCAGTAATGCCGCGCCCATAAAGATATAGGAAGCGGACGGGCTGCCGGTGGCACCGTTCAGGTAACCGACCACCCACGAGCCGAGGAACGAGCCCAGAGCGCCCATCGCATTGATCAGGGCCATCGCGCCGCCGGCGACATTACGCGGCAGCATTTCCGGGATAATGGCAAAGAACGGGCCATAAGGCGCATACATCGCCGCCCCGGCGATCACCAGCAGGGCATAAGAGAGCCAGAAGTTGCCAGGCCCCACCAAATATGAACCTAAAAACGCCAGCGCACCAATCAGCAGCAACGGCCAGACAAACAGTTTGCGGTTTTGTAACTTATCGGAGGCCCAGGAGACGACGATCATCGCAATGGTTGCGGCCAGATAGGGAACCGCCGACAGCCAGCCCGCTTCGACCATGCCCATGCCGGTGCCGTTACGCAGAATGGATGGCAGCCACAGCACGAAGCCGTAAACGCCGATGCTCCAGGTAAAGTACTGCGCGCAGAGGAGAATAACGTTGCGCGACTTAAAGGCTTCAGCATAGTTGCGTACCGCCTTCAGGTTCTCCTGCTCTTTCTGCAGCTGCGCCTGGAGCGCGGCTTTCTCCGCGTCGCTCAGCCATTTGGCCTGCGCGGGTTTATCCTGCACCAGGAACCACCAGGCGACAGCCCAGATCACCGCCGGGAAGCCTTCAATAATAAACATTTCACGCCA
Source organism: Erwinia sp. V90_4 (assembly GCF_029967685.1). Taxonomy (NCBI): domain Bacteria; kingdom Pseudomonadati; phylum Pseudomonadota; class Gammaproteobacteria; order Enterobacterales; family Erwiniaceae; genus Erwinia; species Erwinia sp. V90_4. The sequence continues at coordinate 90,928 of NZ_JASCAQ010000053.1, forward strand.
GCCAAAGGCGTCGATCAGATAGCCGGAGACCACCGACATCCACAGTACGGTGACCGGATTACCGAGGATCAGGAAGGTATTGGCGCGCGAGCGTTCGGATTTGGTAAACCAGTTACTGATGTAAATCAGCATCGCCGGCATCACCGCCGCCTCTACCACACCCAGCGTAAAGCGGATCGCCGCCAGCATCGGGATATTGCTCACCAGCCCGGTCAGCGTGGCGCAGATGCCCCACAGGATCAGGCACCAGAACACCAGCTTTTTCACGCTGCGCCGCTCGGCATAGATGGCGCCGGGGATCTGGAAGAAGAAGTAGCCGAGGAAGAACAGCGCACCCAGCAGGGATGATACCCCCTTGGTGATGCCGAGGTCTTCGTTGATCCCCGCTGCGGAAGCAAAACTGAAGTTTGCACGGTCCAGATACGCCAGGCTGTAGGTGATAAACACGATGGGCATGATGTACCACCAGCGTTTTGGCGCGATTGTCTGATTGCTCATAGTTCTGTCCTCGGTGTCCGCATTCTGTTGTAGGGCGATGCGGTTTTGTTATGTTTCGGTCAGTGGCAACAGCTAGAAATCACCCAGCGTGGCGCGCGTGGGTAACCCTTCGCTGTCGCCCGATACCTGGATTGCCAGAGAACCGATTTTATTACCGCGCAGGATCGCGGCGGGTAACGATTTTCCTTCCAGCAGGGCGCTGATCACTCCGACGGCAAAACCGTCGCCAGCGCCGACGGTATCCACCACGTTATCCGTCAGCACCGCCGCAATCTGGCCCTTTTCACCTGCTGCCGTTTTATACCAGGCGCCATCGCTGCCGGTTTTGATCACCACCGCCTGCACGCCCATTGCCAGATAGAAATCGGCAATGGCTTCCGGCTGCTGATAGCCGGTCAGGATCTGTCCCTCTTTAATACCGGGCAGTACCCAGTCGGCGTACTGCGCCAGCCCGTTCAGCTGCTTAATCATCTCGGCTTCGCTCGGCCACAGCACCGGGCGCAGGTTCGGGTCGAAGGAGATGGTTTTACCCAGCGCCTTCATTTCGCGTGCCGCATGCTGTGACAGCGCCAGCGAGCTGTCGGAAATGGCCGCCGCCACGCCGCTCAGATGCAGATGGCGTGCGCTGGCAAAGTAGTCGCGATCAAAATCGGCGGGCGAGAGATGGCTGGCCGCCGAGCCTTTACGAAAGTATTCAACCAGCGGATCGGAGCCATCGTCCACGCGGGATTTCATCTGGAAACCGGTCGGATAACGCGGGTCGCAGGTGACCTGACGGCGGTCGACGCCCTCCAGATCGAGCTGCTGACAGGTGAAGCGGCCAAACGAGTCGTCACCAATGCGGCTGACCCAGCCTACGTTCAGACCGAGGCGCGCCAGGCCAATCGCCACGTTAAGTTCGGCGCCGGCAATGCGTTTGCTGAACTGCGTCACGCCTGCCAGATCGCCGCATTCGCTGGCGACAAACATCGCCATGGCCTCACCGATGGTCACGGCATCCAGCGTGGGGTGGGTTTGAGCGGTCATCATTTACTCCTCGCGCAGCAGGTCAACATAGTGGCGGGTAACGGCCACCAGGTCGGCCCCTTCCAGCGGAAACTCAATGGCCCGCGGCACGTCGGCAGGTAAAAGAGCCAGCGTCTCGCGCCACAGATTATCGGCATCATCCAGCGCCACCGCGCGCCAGCTGCCTCCGTCGGGCACGGCGGCCTTAACGTGGATATAGCTGACATAGCGGCTCAGGCGTTCGGCTGCCTGCAGCGGCTGGTCGCCAACCCACAGCCAGTTGCCCATATCGAAAGTCATGCCGTTGCAGGTGCGGCTCTCGCCGCAGGCGTGAAAGAATGGGTCCAGCGCGCGCAGTTTACCGCAGGCGGTTTGGTCGTTCTCCACCACCAGATGGACCTTTTTCCCGGCCAGCTTGCCGCGCAGGACGCTGCAGTCAAAGCCGGTCTGATAGTGGCCCAGAGAATATTTGAGTAGCTGCGCGTTAAGCTGTTCCGCCTCGTTGAAATGACCATCGAGGTTGGGGTTAAGCGCACCGTCCGCCATAAACAGCGCTTCCGGCACCGAGTAGATCGCCATCAGGCGGCTGGCCGCGATCGCCTCGGCTAGCTCAGGCAGCGCTGACAGCTGCTGCGCGCTGAACAGCTCGCGGCGGATCTCCACACCATCGGCCCCGGCGGCGGCAATAATCGGCAGCAGCGCCTGCTGCCCGCCCAGCTCGTCTATTTTCTCTCGGCCGTAGGCGGCGGTCACCACAATCACTTCTCTTTTCATCTTTCCTCCGGCATTACTGCGGACCTTTGCGCCCGACTTGATAAAAAAACGTTAGTTGGAACCGGTTCCAAAAGATAGCGGCAGAAGTGGAATTTATGATCGCGCTCACGATGTGAACAATTTCTGGCGGGGAAAGCTCTTAAAAATGGCAGGTGGCGGGAGGGGCAAGCAATGAACAAAAAATCCTGTTCCCGCTGTAGGGAACAGGCAAGCCTGTAACGCTGTTTATCCTGAAACGGCCAGCTTCTGCGTCGACCCGCGCACAATCAGTTCACCGCTAAATACCTGCTCGTGCATCGGTGTTTCATCGCCCTCAATGCGTTTCAGCACCTGCTCCAGCGCGGCGTAGCCCATTTGCCAGGTGGGCTGCTTGAGGGTAGTGATGCCGACGCCGGCCAGCTCTGCCCACTCCAGTTCGTCAAAGCCCAACAGGCCAAGCTGCTGACCCCAGTTGAGATTGAGCCGGCGCAGGGCGCGGGCTACCTGCAGCGTCAGTGCGCCATTGACCACCATCACTGCGCACGGGGCGTGCTGATGGCGCTGGTAAAAGTCGCTCAGCACCTGTTCCAGCTTTTCACCGTCGCCAAGCGGCACCTCGGCATGTTCAGCGACCCGCTCCGGCTGCTGCGCCATGCGCTGATGGAATGCATGCACGCGCTCGAGGCGGGTATTCACCAGCCCAAGCGGTTCGCTGATAAACAGCAGGGCGCGATAGCCCTGCATCAGCAAGTGGTCGGTGGCCTGAAGTGCCGCCGCCGGGTTATCCAGCCCGATCACATCGCAGTCGAAATCGGGGATTTTACGGTCAATCAGTACCATGGGCAGCAGCGACTGCTGCAGCTGATTGAGCGCCTCTTCGCGCATGCCGACGGCGTTCACCACCACCCCCTCTACCTGATAGCTGCTCAGCAGGTTGAGGTAGTGCTGCTCCAGGTCCACTTCGTTGTTGGTATTACACATCAGCAGGGTAAAGCCGTGCGCGCGGCAGGCGGCTTCGATGCCGCTCAGCACGTTAACCGAGTAGGGGTTGGTGATATCCGCAATGATCAGGCCAATCAGCCGCGTGCGCCCGCGCTTCAGGCCGCGTGCCATCTGGCTGGGGCGATAGTTAAGCTCGGCGATGGCCGTTTCGATACGGGTTTTCAGCTCGGCGGACAGCGCGTTTAGCTCGCCGTTGAGATAGCGGGAAACGCTGGTTTTGCCGACGTTCGCGGCTTTGGCGACATCGCTGATGGTGGCTTTGGCGGCCTTACGGTTCATGATGGTCCCTGGCGGTGAATATTGCGCGAGACTATCACACCTGCCGCGTTACGCCAGCATCAGGGCAATTTCAGTTCGGGCTGCCACAGCACCTGAAGCGTTGCCACCTCTTCGCCCTGCATCAGCCGCAGCACCATTTCCGCCACCTGCTGACCGACGTCGAGGCGTGTAGCCTGCGCAATGCTGGTAACCGGTTCGGCAATCACCGAATCGCCGGGCAGCCCGTCATACACCATCAGCTCAATGCGCTGCGGGCCGCTCAGCCGCCCGGCTTCACGCAGTGCAATCGCCGCGCCGTCGCCCAGCATATTACAGTCGGCGACGATCGCCTGCGGCGGCTCTGACTGTGCCAGCAGCGTTTGCGTCAGGCGATAGCCTTCACGGCGGTTAGGCTCGGCCTGCCAGCAGCTATCGCGCGCCAGCCCGTGCTGCTCCAGCGCGTCGAGAAACCCCTGGCGGCGCTGGCTGACGAAGGTTTGATCGTGGTGGCTGCCGAGCCATGCAAGCCGCTGCAGCCCCTGCGCGGCATAGTGCGCCACGGCCAGCTGCGGGCCGGCGTAATTATCAAAATCGAACCAGGCATAGGGGGTGTCGAGCTGGCTGCGGCCGAGCGCAAGAAAGGGAAAGTGCAGCTGCTGTAGCTTCACCAGACGGCTGTCATGGCGGGTGGTGTGCGCGACAATCAGGGCGTCAACGCAGTGCGTGCGCAGCATACGCTGCATGCCGCGATGGTCGTCATGGGTATCATCGGCGATGATTAACAGGTCGATATCGGCGCGGGCCAGCGACTGGGCTATCGCCCCCATCATCTCGACAAAGCTGGCATCGTTAAACGGCAGCGGAGCGACGGGAAACAGCAAACCGACCGCGTTGCTGCGCCCGGTTTTCAGGCGCCGCGCGACGGCATTGGGGCGATATCCGCGCCGTCTGGCTTCCTGTTGAATGCGCAGCCGGGTCTCTTCCGCGACGTCGTCATAGCCGTTGAGGGCACGGCTGACGGTGGTGACGGAGAGGCCCAGCGCGTGAGCGATCGCTTTCAGGGACATGTTTGCAGGTGTGATCAATTTTTGCGCAGGGTAGCACAATTTGCTGTAGCTCACTATCGCACGGCGTAATAATTGCGGGTGAGACTTGAACGCCCCGCCAGAGTAAGGCGGGGCCAGGAAGATTACTGCAGCGGGCTGAGGGTGATCTCAACGCGGCGGTTTTGCGCTTTCCCTTCTGCGCTGCTGTTTGAGGCAATCGGGTTGTCCGGCCCCATTCCGCTGGTGCGCACGCGGTTAGCGGCGACGCCCTGGGTGATCAGGGCGCTGCCCACGCCGTCGGCGCGCTGCTGAGACAGGGTCATGTTCAGCTGGCGGCTGCCGCTGCTGTCGGTATAACCGATCACATTAACCGCCGTTTTTGGATACTCTTTCAGCACCATCGCCACGCCGCTCAGGGTATTGGCCCCGGCCGGTTTCAGCGTGCTGCTGCTGGAGTCAAAGGTAACGTTATTCGGCATGTTCAGCACGATATTGTCACCGTTGCGCGTCACGCTGACCCCCGTGCCCTTCATCTTGTCGCGCAGTTTGGCTTCCTGCACGTCCATGTAGTAACCGGCTCCACCACCCAGCGCCGCACCGGCTGCCGCGCCAATCAGCGCGCCCTTACCGCGATCTTTCTTCGAAGAGGAGATCATGCCAACACCGGCACCCAGAGCCGCACCAAGGCCTGCACCGATACCGGATTTACCCGCTTCGCGCTCGCCAGTGTAAGGATTGGTGGTACAGCCGGCCAGGGCAAGAGTGCCGCTCAGCACCAGGGCGATAGTGACTACACTTTTCTTATTCATGGGGGTTCCCTCTCATTGCAGCGGTCAGACAAAATCTTGCCTGAAATGAATAACTAAACAGGGCGATTATGCCGCTGAAATGTGAGGGAAATACGTAGGCTTATTCTCAATTTGTAACGCAAGGCGACTTTTTGTGGTCAGGGTGGCAGAAACAGTCGGTCATATGTTCATTAATCAGCCCACAGGCCTGCATAAATGAGTAACAGGTGGTCGTACCAACGAATTTAAAGCCGCGTTTTTTTAGCGCTTTTGACATGGCATCTGAGGTCGGGCTGGTGGTGGGGGCACTGCGGTAGTCACTGAAACGCGTTATTTGCGGCTGATGTTCGACGAAGTTCCAGATAAACGTATTAAACGGCTCGCCGTTGGCTTCCATCGCCAGTACGGCGCGGGCGTTAGCGATAATTGCGTTGATTTTACCGCGATGGCGGATAATGCCGCTCTCCTGCATCAGCCGTTCAATATCGTCCTCATCCATCTGCGCCACGCGCTCAACGTCAAAATGGTGAAACAGGCGGCGATAGTTTTCGCGTTTTTTCAGGACGGTAAACCACGACAGCCCGGCGACCTGGCCCTCTAGACAGATCATCTCGAACAGCTCCCGGGTTTGCGTCAGCGGCACGCCCCATTCACTGTCGTGATAGGCGATGTATAACGGATCCTCAGATACCCAGCCACAGCGTTGCATAACCCTCATCCCTTTTACTGTTTATATAACCAGCATACTAGCGAAACATCTGGCCGTCGCGCAACAGGTGTTCGTTGCCTTTGCGCCGGGTAAAACCGCAGCGGTCAAAAAACTCCAGTATCTGCACTGCCAGCTTACGCCCCACGCCGAGCCTGTCGCGGAAGTCGGCGGCGCTGGTGCTCAGAGCGGATGCCGCACGTTCGCGGATGATATCGGCAAAGCGCACAATCTGCGGCTGGGCGAAGTAGCGGTCTTTAACAATGGCGACGATCTCCCCGCCCTGTGCGGCCTTGCGCAGCAGCTGGCGCATTGGCGCTTCCTCACAGCCAGCCTGGGCCGCAAGGTCGCGCACCCACCAGGCCTGGTCGCCAAACAGTGGCCGCACCTGCTGCCAGAGCGCGTCCTCCCGGTCATCAAAACCTATCTCAAAATCAGGCAGGTGCAGCCAGCCATGATTGTTGCGCAGCGCCTGCTTATCCAGCAGCGTAGCAATAAGCGCCAGCACCAGCGATTCCGGCAGGTTGGGTAGCGCAATGCGCCGCAGGCGGTCGCGGCCGATACCGGGGCGGTCGTCGTGCTCGTTATGGTAGTTTTCCAGCGCGACCAGCAGCTCGGTCTGCCATTGGCGCGCATCTTTTTGCGGCAGCAGATAGTCCCCGGCAATGTCAGGCGCCACAGCAGTCAGCACCTCAGAGAGGGCGCCGGGGGAGAGCTGCAGCAGCCATTCAAGCTCTTCCGCCGTGCGCGGGCGCTGCTCCAGCAGCAGGGTGACTTTTTCCACCGCGCTGTCGGCGTTTTCCAGCTGTTTTAGCCAGCGGATAAACGCCGGCTGTCGTTTACCGCGTTTTGGCGGCGTCAGCAGCAGCACTCTTGCTGCCCCAAGGGTTTCGCGGGCGCTGATATCGCGCAGGATCAGCCGGTCGTTGTCGGTCAGCCACAGCGGCGTGTCGAGCAGCAGCTCGGCGAGGTTATCCTGCAGCAGCGAGATGCGGCCGGTGATGTGGCTGGCAGCGTGATGCAGGTGCAGCGGCTGTCCCTGACGCAGAGCATGATGCAGCGTCAGGGCGACCAGTAGCCGATCGCACGGCTGAGCGGGCGCGTCGCTCAGCAGCCAGTCGCCGCGGGTGACGCGCTCTTTTTCAACGCCGCCGCTGAGATTGAGCGCAATGCGCTGGCCCGCCTGCGCCCGCTCGGTTGGCTGGTTCTGAGCGTGCAGCCCACGCACCCGCACCGCTTTGTTCATCCCGCTTAGCCACAGCGCGTCACCGACGCTGACGCTGCCGCCGAGGGCGGTGCCGGTCACCACCACGCCCGCGCCTTTGACGTTGAAAACCCGGTCGATGGCGAGGCGGAAGCGGCGGCCTGTTTCCAGCGTGCGTGCCGGCAGCTGGCGCAGATGGTCGCTAAGTTCGCTTATCCCAGCCTGGCTGTGAATGCTGGTGCTGAACAGCGCGATCTGCTGCCAGCCAAGCTCCTGCGTCAGCTGGCGGATCTGCTGCTCCACCCCGGCGCGCCGGGCATCATCAACGCTGTCACACTTGGTGATGGCGACGGTCAGCGCAGGCTGACCGCTGAGCTGTAAAATAGCCAGATGCTCGCGGGTTTGCGGCATCACGCCATCGTCGGCGGCGACCACCAGCAGGGCGCGATCGATACCGCCAATGCCGCTCAGCATATTGGCGAGGAATTTTTCATGGCCCGGTACGTCAATAAAGCCGATAACCTGCCCGTCGGGCTGCGGCCAGTAGGCGTAGCCGAGGTCGATCGTCATGCCGCGCACTTTCTCTTCCGGCAGGCGGTCAGCGTTGATGCCGGTGATCGCCTGTAACAGCGACGTTTTGCCGTGATCGACGTGGCCAGCGGTGGCAATAATCATGCGGATACCATCCTGATAAACAGTGCCTCATCTTCCAACGCGCGCAGGTCAAACCACAGGCGCCCCTGATAAATCCGCCCAATAAGCGGCACCTCGCCCGCACGTAAGCGCGCCGCCAGCGCCAGCAGGGTGCTACCGCTGCCATCGCGCGGGGTCAGCGTCAGCGCGCTGCTCGGCAGGCGCTCCACCGGCAGTGAACCGCTGCCAGGCTGCGAATGGCACGGCTCGGCCGCCACGACAAAATGTGCCCCGAGCGCGCGGGTCACGGCGGGCAGCAGGCGTGCGGCCTGGGCGGCAATCTCCTGCGCCGTGCGCGTCAGCAGCCGCAGCGTCGGTAGCTCGCGCGTCAGCATTTCGGGATGCAGATAGAGCTGCAGCGTGGCTTCCAGCGCTGCCAGGGTCATTTTATCAACGCGTAAAGCGCGCTTCAGCGGGTGCTGCTGCAGGCGTGCAATCAGCGCTTTTTTCCCGACGATAATTCCGGCCTGCGGGCCGCCCAGCAGCTTGTCACCGGAGAAGCTCACCAGGCTGACGCCCGCGGCAATCAGCTGCTGAGGCATCGGCTCGGGCGGCAGTCCATAGGCGTCGAGGTCGATCAGCGAGCCGCTGCCGAGATCGCTGATGACCGGCAGGCCCAGCTCATTGCCCAGCTGCACCAGTTCGGCTTCGCTGACCGCTTTGGTGAACCCCTGCACCTGATAGTTGCTGGTGTGCACCTTCATCAGCAGGGCGCTCTCTGCGCTGACGGCCTGGCGGTAGTCTTTCAGATGGGTGCGGTTGGTGGTGCCGACTTCATGCAGCGTGCAGCCTGCCTGAGTCATCACATCGGGAATGCGAAACGATCCGCCAATCTCCACCAGCTCACCGCGCGATACCACCACCTCTTTGTCGGCGGCCAGCGCGGCCAGCATCAGCAGTACCGCTGCCGCATTGTTATTCACAATGCAGGCGTCTTCCGCCCCGGTCAGGCGGCACAGCAGGTCGGCTACTGCCCGATCGCGATGGCCGCGCTGCGCTTCATCCAGCGCGTACTCCAGCGTGACCGGGGAGCGCATCGCCCGGCAGACGGCACTCACTGCCGCTTCTGCCAGCTGGGCACGCCCGAGGTTGGTATGCAGGAGAGTGCCGCTAAGATTCAACACCGGCTGCAGGCCGCTGGCGTGCGTCTGCTGCAGCTGCCGTGCGGCATGCTGCGCCCAGTCGCTGCACCAGGCGGGCAAGTGTTGATGTTGCTGGATCGCATCGCGGGCCTGCTGTTGCAGCTGGCGCAGCAGATCGACCAGCTGACGGTGACCCCATCTGTCACTGAGTGCCTGAAACGCCGGCTGGCGTAACAGGCTGTCGATGGCGGGAAGTTGACTGAACAATGTTTTCATCGGCTAGTTTGCTGGCGGCTCCGTGCGGGCAAAGCTGTCGCGTTTGAACAGCGTTTCGGCCAGCTTCACCAGCTGCGGGCGGTTGACGCACCAGTCTGGCGCCACGCGGCGAAAGTTGAGGTAGCCGAGCGTACAGGCGGTCGCGATATCGGCCAGCGTGATGTCCGGGCCGTTCAGCCACTTACCCTCTGCGGCGGCGGCTTCCAGCGCGTCCAGCCCGCGGCGGATCTTATCGCGCTGGCGCAGCATTTCGCTTTCCGACTGCTGCGCCGGATCTTTTTGCAGCTCGCGCACGATCAGCAGGCCGGCATCGCAGATGCCATCAGCCAGCGTTTCCAGCAGGCGCACTTCGAGCTGGTCGCGCGGGTCGACCGGCAGAAAAGCGGGCGCCTGATGCTGAAGTTCCAGAAAGGCAGCAATAATCGACGAGTTGTACCAGGTTTCATGCTCATCGACGATCAGCGCCGGGACTTTACCCAGCGGCGTGTAGTCTTTGACGCGGCTGCTGTCGTGCCACGGCGACTCGTTAATAAATTCGAAGGTGATGCCTTTCTCCAGCAGCATCACCGAAATTTTACGCACAAACGGGCTGGTGTAATTGCCGATCAGCTTCATGGCTACTCCCCGGGAAATAAAAATGGATTCAGACTGCTGCGGGCAAAGCCCTCTTGCTCCATACGCGCGTCGAGGATAAGCGAAGCCAGGTCATCGGCCACCGGCTCCACCGCCGGGTCTTTTTCCTGATACAGCATCTTCATGTAGGTTCCGCAGTCGCCGCAGCTCTCCGCTTTAATCGCGGCCACTTCGCTGTCGAGCGACCAGTAGTGCAGGTCCCCCGTCTGTTCGCAGTTGCTGCATTTGGCACGCACCACGTACCACTCGCTTTCACACAGGTTGCAGTGCAGATAGCGCAGGCCGCTTTTACCGCTGCCCATATGAACCACGCTGGCGACCGGTACGCTGGCACACACCGGGCAGAACTGGCGCTGCTCGCCCGCTTCGGCGCGCGCCTTGCCGGGGATCAGCGCCGCCATCTGCGCCCAGTAGACCGACAGGGCCGCCCAGATAAACGGCGACTTGTCGCTGCTTACCTGGGCAAAATCGTTGGCAAACAGCGCGCTGGCCATCGCTTCAAGCTCACTGGATGAAGCCTTTTCCAGATTCTCCAGCACCGACAGTGCCTGACCGCTCATCTCCGGCTTAAGCTCGGCGATCAGCGAGTGCAGCAGGCGCTGCCAGTGGGGATCGCGCGGCAGCGTGCTGATATCCAGCGGCGGCTTGCCGAGGCGGGCGCTCTCTTCCAGACGCGTGCGCAGATCCCTCTCCAGCGGATGGTCGTACAGCACGATCTCCTGAGCGGTGGCAATCACCGCGGCAAAGCGCAAATAATCACCCAGCGGGTTTTTCTCCGCCAGCTGCCGCAAACGGGCAGCACGACGGCTGTATAACTGCTTCAGTCGGGGGAAAAGTAACGGCGGGATGGTCGCTGCCGTTATCGGGTCGCTCTTCTCCAACTGGTCCTGGGGGATAATGCGAATTGTCATCAGGGACCTTTTTCCTGTTGTTTTGAACTGGCCTGCTGCTGGCGCAGGTTACGATACCAGCGCGGGTGATGCTTTTTAGCCCAGGCGGGCGTGACCCAGCCCTCCACCATCGCGGTGATGGTGCCTTTGACCCACAGGGCAGCGTAGATATGCACCATAATCACCACGATCAGCACCACCGCAGAGACCGAATGCACCAGCAGCGCAATGCGGATCAGCGGAATGCTAAACAGCGCCGCGAGATAGGGCCGCCAGATCACCATCCCGCTGGCCAGCAGCAGAAGCAAACTGATTATTGCAGCCCAGAATACGCACTTCTGACCAAAATTATAGCGCCCGGTGTCGCCCACCTCCTCGTTTAGCGCAATTTTATGGATATTTTTTGCCCAGATCAGGTCTTCCCGCTCAATCAGGTTGTGGCGCCAGTAGCGGAAAAACATCAGCAGGAAGCAGGCAAACATCACCACGCCAACGAACGGATGCAGGATGCGCGCCAGCTGCGGCGTACCGAGGATTTGCATCAGCCAGTTAAAAGAGGGGAAGAAAAAACCCAGCCCGCTGACGGCGGCGAGAATAAAGCAGAACGCCACCAGCCAGTGGTTGATACGCTCGGGCGCGCTGTAGCGCTGAATGCGTTGACGTGACTTCATGAGCGCTCCTCCTTCTCTTTTTCATCCTCATCATCCACCCGGTTCGGACCGACGCCGACATAGTGAAATACTGACGCGGCGAAGGTGGCCGCGAAGCCAATCGCGGCAAGCGGTTTCCATATTCCTTTCCAGAAGGTCACTGCCGGGCTGATCGCCGGTGCATCCGGCAGTCCGTGATACAGCGTGGGCCGGTCGGCATGGTGCAGCACGTACATCACGTGCGTACCGCCCACGCCTGGCGGATCGTACAGACCGGCATGGCTGTAACCGCGGCTGTTCAGCTCGCTGACGCGCCCGGCGGCGACCTCTTTCATCGCCTCTTTGCTGCCGAAGTGAATGGCACCGGTTGGGCAGGTTTTCACGCAGGCAGGTTCCTGACCCACGGTTACCCGATCGACGCACAGGGTGCATTTGTACACCTTATTGTCTTCGGGGTTCAGGCGCGGAACGTCGAACGGGCAGCCCGCGATGCAGTAACCGCAGCCGATGCACTGCTCGGACTGGAAGTCGACAATACCGTTAGCGTACTGGATGATCGCCCCTTCCGACGGGCAGGCCTTCAGGCAGCCCGGATCGGCGCAGTGCATACAGCCATCCTTGCGGATCAGCCACTCCAGCTTGCCGTGCTCTTCCACTTCGGAAAAACGCATCACCGTCCATGATTTGGCGGTCAGATCCGCCGGGTTATCGTACACCCCGACGTTGTGACCGACCTCATCACGGATGTCGTTCCACTCGGAGCAGGCCACCTGGCAGGCTTTACAGCCAATACAGGTGGTGACGTCGATCAGCTTCGCCACCTCCTGCTGGTGGTCGCGCGCGCGCGGAGCCGGGGTCGCGGCGTTAGTGGCCGAGCGACGGATGATGTCCTGAGATTGATAAGCCATCGTTTACACCTTCTCCACGTTAACCAGGAACGCCTTGAACTCCGGCGTTTGCGTATTGGCATCGCCAACGAACGGCGTCAGGTTGTTGGCGAGGAAGCCTTTCTTCGCCACGCCCATAAAGCCCCAGTGGATCGGAATGCCGATGGTATCGACCTCCTTACCGTCTACCGCCAGCGTGCGCAGGCGTTTGGTCACCACTGCCACCGCTTTGATGTAGCCACGGCTGGAGCTGACTTTCACCGTGTCGCCCTGCTTAATGCCCAGCTGGCCCGCCAGCCGCTCGCCGATTTCGACAAACTGCTGCGGCTGTGCAATGGCGTTGAGCAGCGCGTGCTTGGTCCAGAAGTGGAAGTGCTCCGTCAGGCGATAGGTGGTGCCGACATAGGGGAACTGCGCCGCGTTACCCATTGCTTTCAGGTCAGCCGGGAACACGCGTGCCGCCGGGTTGGAGATCACCTTCGGGTGCAGCGGGTTGGTGCTAATCGGCGTTTCAAACGGCTCATAGTGTTCCGGGAACGGGCCTTCGGCCATTTTATCCAGCGCGAACAGGCGCCCCATGCCTTCCTGCTGCATGATGAACGGCCCGACATCGCTACCCGGCGGCGCGGTGCTGTAGTCAGGAATATCATCCCCGGCCCATTTCGCACCGTCCCACTTGATAAGCTGGCGTTTCGGGTCCCACGGATTGCCCATCGGGTCGGCAGAGGCGCGGTTATACAGGATGCGGCGGTTCAGCGGCCAGGCCCAGCTCCAGCCCGGCGTATTGCCTAAGCCGTGCGCATCGCTGTTGTCGCGCCGTGCCATCTGGTTACCGTCTGCGGTCCAGCTACCGGCGAAGATCCAGCAGCCGCTGGAGGTTGAGCCGTCGGCGCGCAGCTGGGCAAAGCTGCCGAGCTGCTGCCCTTTTTTCACCAGCAGCGTGCCCTTATCGTCGAGCAGATCGGCCAGCGCGCGCCCGTTGCTCTCCATGGCAACTTCTTCCGAGGCCGGTGAATCCGGCGTCAGATAGTTCCAGCTCATATTCAGCACCGGTTCCGGCTGCGCGCCACCCTCTTCGGCATACATCTGGCGCAGGCGCTGATAAATACCGGCCAGAATTTCGCCATCGTTGCGCGCTTCGCCCGGGCCATCGGCACCCTTCCAGTGCCACTGCAGCCAGCGCGCAGAGTTAACGATCGAGCCGTTCTCTTCCGCAAAGCAGGTAGAAGGCAGGCGGAACACTTCGGTCTGGATCTGCGACGGATCGGCGTCGTTATACTCGCCGTGGTTCTGCCAGAAGTTGGCGGTCTCGGTATCGAGCGGGTCGATAGTGACAAGGAACTTCAGCTTCGCCAGCGACTCGCCCACCTTCTGCTTATTCGGGAAGGAGGCCAGCGGGTTAAAGCCCTGGCAGAGATAGCCGTTCACTTCGCCGCGATGCATCATGTCGAAATACTGCAGCACGTCGTAGCCTTTGTCCCACTTCGGCAGCCAGTCGAAGCCCCAGCTGTTTTCCGCCTGGGCTTTGTCGCCGTAAAATGCTTTCATCATGCTGATGAAGAACTTCGGATAGTTGCCCCAGTAGTTCACCTGCTCCGGCAGCAGCGGTTTTGGCGTGTTGGCGGTAAGGTAAGTTTGCAGATCTGCCTGTTTCTCCGACGGCAGCATCATATAGCCCGGCAGGCTCTGAGAGAGCAGGCCAAGGTCGGTCAGCCCCTGAATATTTGAGTGGCCGCGCAGGGCGTTAATGCCGCCGCCTGCCATGCCCATATTGCCGAGCAGCAGCTGGATCATCGCCATGGTGCGGATGTTCTGCGCCCCCACCGAGTGCTGGGTCCAGCCCAGCGCATACAGGAAGGAGGTGGTGAGGTTTGGCGCACTGGTTTCAGCCAGCATTTCACACACTTTCAGGAAGTCGCCTTTTGGCGTGCCGCAGATGTTTTCAACCACTTCCGGCGTGTAGCGGCTGACGTGTTTTAACAGCAGATTGTAGACGCAGCGCGGGTGAGCGAGCGTTGGGTCGCGTTTGGCGAAGCCCTGATCGTCCAGCTCGTAGTACCAGCTGGTTTTGTCATAGCTGCGCGTCTGCGGATCGTAGCCGCTGAACAGGCCGTCGTCGAAGCGGTAATCTTCACGCACTATCAGGCTGGCATTGGTGTAAGCCGAAACATATTGGTGCTGAATGCGATCTTCTTCCAGCAGATAGCGCAGTACGCCCGACAGGAAAGTAATGTCGGTGCCGGAGCGGATCGGCGTATAGAAGTCAGCCACCGATGCGGTACGCGTGAAGCGCGGATCGATGACAATCAGTTTGGCGTTGTTATGGATTTTGGCTTCCATCGCCCAGCGAAATCCTACCGGATGCGCTTCAGCGGCGTTGCCACCCATAACCACAATCAGATTCGCATTGCGGATGTCGACCCAGTGATTGGTCATCGCACCGCGACCGAACGTTGGAGCAAGACTTGCTACCGTAGGTCCGTGTCAAACGCGCGCCTGGTTGTCGACGGCAAGCATGCCGAGCGAACGGGTCATTTTCTGGGTGAGATAGCCGGTTTCATTGCTGGCCGCCGAGGCGCACAGCATGCCGGTGCTCAGCCAGCGGTTAACCGTCACGCCCTGGTTATTTTTGGCAATAAAGTTGGCGTCACGGTCGGCCTTCATCAGTCTGGCGATACGGGTCAGTGCCTCGTCCCAGCTGATGGGCTGCCATGTGTCGGAGCCTGGGGCACGATACGACGGGCTTTTCAGGCGGCTTTCGCTGTGAATAAAGTCGAGCAGGCCCGCGCCTTTAGGGCAGAGCGCGCCGCGGCTTACCGGATGGTCCGGATCCCCTTCGATATGGAAAATATTCTCTCTGGCGTTTTTCGCGCCGTCGCCCATGCTGTACATCAACAGCCCGCAGCCGACGGAACAGTAGGTGCAGGTGTTGCGCGTCTCGCGCGCGCGCAGCAGCTTGTACTGGCGGGTTTCCGCCAGTGCGGTAGCGGGCATAAAGCCCAGAGCAGCCGCGGTGGTTCCCGCCATGCCCCCCGCACAGATTTTGAAGAAACGTCTTCTGCTGACATTCATAGTGTCATTCCTGTTTTGACCGGGTGCAAAACCCTTTACGGCACTGAATTAACAAGCTCACAATGGGCGCTGATGTTTTTTAGCGCACAGACTGACAATATTACCACAATAAAAATGTGGATGAACGGGGCGAGAAACGCGCAGTGAATGACCAACAGCACAAAAATGAAATTAAATCACCGGGGCCGATTGGTGCCGGTCAGGTAACGGTGTGGCAGCGTGATGCGCTGGATCAGCCTGAGCCCGACTGGCTGGCGGAGGAAGTGCCGGTGGCGCTGGTGTATAACGGCATCTCGCACGTGGTGATGATGGCCACGCCAAAAGACCTGGAAGCTTTCGCCGTGGGTTTCTCTTTGTCGGAAGGGATAATTGCTGGCCCGGCTGATATTTACGGCATCGATATTGTCGCGGGCTGCAACGGCATTGAGGTGCAGGTTGAGCTTTCCAGCCGCCGCTTTATGGCGCTGAAAGCGCAGCGCCGCGCGATGGCCGGGCGCACCGGCTGCGGGGTGTGTGGCGTGGAGCAGCTGAGCGAGATCGGCAAACCGATTCAGCCGCTGCCGTTTACCCAGCGTTTTGAACTGGCGCGGCTGGACGGCGCACTGCGCCAGCTGAAAGCGTTCCAGCCGGTCGGCCAGCTGACCGGCTGCACCCACGCCGCAGCATGGATTACCCCTGATGGGCAGCTGAGTGCCGGATGTGAAGACGTTGGCCGCCACGTGGCGCTGGATAAGCTGCTGGGGCAGCGCAGTCAGGCGGAGTGGGCTGCGGCCGGCGGCGCGGTGCTGGTCTCCAGCCGCGCCAGCTATGAGATGGTGCAGAAATCAGCAATGTGCGGCGTCGAGATCCTGTTTGCCGTCTCCGCCGCTACGCAGCTGGCGGTCGAGGTCGCGCAGCGCAGTAATCTGACGCTGGTGGGCTTCAGCAAACCGGGCAGGGCGACGGTGTATACCCATCCGCAGCGACTGGTGTAATATTGAGCAAGTTTCACAGGGAGGATGTGACTTATGGGGCAACCTTATCGTCTCGAAAGCATAACGCTCAAAGACATCGGTATTTTTGAGCATACGCATTTTGATTTTCCGCCGATCATTAGCGAACAGAAGGATGCTGAGAAGGCCGAAATCCATATTTTTACCGGGCCAAATGGCTGCGGAAAAAGTACGATTTTATACGCGCTGGCGGCAATATTTGAGCTGGCACCGGATGATGCGCTGATTTGCAAAAGATTCCGCAGTAGCCACAGTGTTGTCGCGTTTAAATTTTATGATGAAGCGGGATATTACGCCCGCAGAAAAAATGATGAAGATCCCTTTAGCGGGTTAAAGTTTGGTGGCATAAATGAGTTTATTTCAACAAAAGAAGCTCAGAGCCTTTTCAACCACAGAACCGCGGGTTTTGATAAAAACGATTCTGTCAGCCGCTCAACTTTTCCCTTTGCCGCATTTGCCTATTCCGGCAATCGTTCGCCGCAGGGCGTGTTTAGCGTTCAGGCCATTCAAAATATCAAGAACTCGCCGTTTGAAGACGCTTTATCTTTTGAGCGCACGGTGCGGCCTGGCGTGCTGGCACAGTGGATTGCCAATAACCGTACCAAAGCCGCGCTGGCAAGAGATGATGGCGATAATACCGAAGCATTACAATATGATGCTGCACTGAAGGCCATCAGCGATTTTATTTATGAAATCTGCCAGTTAAAACTCAACTTCCACCTTAAGCGTTCCCCGCTCGATGTGGTCATTGAGGTTGATGGTCTGGCAGTGACGTTTGATGTGTTACCTGAAGGATTGAAGTCAATTATCTCCTGGGTCGCTGACCTCGCTCTCCGTCTGGAAGATATCCCATTCACAGAACGGCGGGAAATCTTCTCCCAGCCGATAATCCTGTTCCTTGATGAAGTGGATATCCATCTTCACCCGAAATGGCAGCGCCGTATCCTGCCTGCGGTGCAGAAATTGTTGCCGAATGCTCAGGTCTTTGTTTCCACCCACTCGCCTTTTGTGGTCGGATCGGTCGAGGATGCCTGGGTTTATCGTCTGCCCGATGCGCAGCGTAAAGTGTTACGCGACCCTTCAATTGCTGAAACCATCATTCCAGTTGCTTCGGCAGCGGGCAAAAGCTATCAGCTGATCCTTGAAGAGGTGTTCAACGTCAGCGAGCAGTTTGATGTGGAAACCGAAGCACTGCTCGATGACTTCTATTGCCAGCGTGATGCTTATCTGAAAAATCCCGCTAATGACCGCGCCCTGATGATGCTAGCCGATAGCATTCGTGAGCGTAGCGACGAGCTGGAATTAATTATTGAGATGGAACTGCGCCAGATTGCGCGTCGTGTTAAAGGATAGGGCTTACAGGGATGAACAAATTGATTCGTGGCGCTCAGCCACTCTGTCTGGCTGCGGGGTGTCAGGAGTGGACCGATCGTTATCTGACTGCGCGTTTTTCAGATCCGGCAGCCTCTTTTAGCTGGTACTCCCGAAACTGTTATCAGCATATACGCATGGCGTTACTGGAGATGACACAGGATCATTGTGCATTCTGTGATGGTTTTCTCGGCACGGAAGCGCGTGAAACGGTTGAACATTTCCGCCCTAAAAGCCGCTATCCGCAACAGGCTTTTCAATGGATCAATCTGTTTCCCTGCTGTGATAAATGTCAGAGTGCCAAGCAGGAAAAATATGATGAGCTGTTACTGAAACCTGACGACGCAGACTATCAGTTTGCACGTTACTTCATCTGCAACTACGCCAGTGGAGAACTGCATCCTGCACCAGATATTAGCGTCTTCGATCGGCAGCGGGCAGAAAAAACCATTGAGCTTTATGGCCTCAATCTTACCCTGCGCAAGCAGGCCAGAGCGCGGGAGCTGATTAAATTCCGTGGCTCTCGCGAAGAGCTACAGCTTGATGATTTTCCCTACCGTTACTTCCTCAGCTAGGCCAGAATCACCTGCGGCAGCACGGCTTTTAGCGCGCTCAGCGCCGGGAGACTCTCCGCGCCGCCGTCGGTGACCAGCGTGGCGATCTGCGCAATGCTGGCATAGTTCATCCGGCTGCTGAGGCCGAGCTTGCTGCGATCGGCCAGCAGAATCAGCCGCCCGGCCTGCTGGGTCAT
Organism: Erwinia sp. V90_4; assembly: GCF_029967685.1. Taxonomy (NCBI): domain Bacteria; kingdom Pseudomonadati; phylum Pseudomonadota; class Gammaproteobacteria; order Enterobacterales; family Erwiniaceae; genus Erwinia; species Erwinia sp. V90_4. The sequence continues at coordinate 109,485 of NZ_JASCAQ010000053.1, forward strand.
GGCGCGGGCGATGGCAGCCTCGTGCGGATGGAAGCTGCTCGCCCCCTGTTTCGCATCCAGCGCCACCGGGGAGAGCAGCGCCACATCGGCACGGTAGCGATAAATCTCGCCGACTGTCAGTTCCCCCCGCGTCTCCTGCGCGCCGGCCAGCATGCTGCCACCCAGCAGGATCACCTGATTATTCAATGCCTCATGCTCTTCCGCCGCGCACAGCTTCAGGGCGGCATTAAGGCTGTTAGTGATAATCGTCAGGCCCGACATCGAGCGCAGCTCCTCCGCCAACATCGTGGTGGTGCTGCCGGCATCCAGAAATACCGTCTGGCCGGGCTGCAGCAGTTGGGCAGCGGCGTTGGCAATCGCCCGCTTCTCTTTCGCCATCACCGAACTGCGCACCGTCAACGGCGGCTCCGGCGTGGCATCCAGCGCCACCAGACCACCGTGGACACGGCGTGCCAGCCCCTGCGCTTCCAGTTCGATAATGTCGCGGCGGGCGGTTTCGCGAGAAATCCCCAGCTCTTTAACGATCCGTTCAGTGCTCACCTGGCCCAGCGTACTGAGCAGGGCGCGGATGCGATGGTGGCGTGTTTCCTGCAGCATAATTTTGACTCCCTGGCTTTCTCTCTGCGACATAGCCTAACCGACAATTTGCCACGCTGCATGTGTATTTTATTGTATTTGTGTATTTGATTGCATTTTACAATAAAGTTGCCATGATGAGAGGCAGAAACCGCTGACTGCCTGCGCCAGGCAAACCTTAATTTTGCAACGGGAGTGATCATGGCTACACGTTCAACCATTATGGATACCAACAGCTTTCGTGCCGAGCATGCCGACGGCCTGAGCGCGGATGTGCGCAAGCTGACCGATAAACGCAGCAGGGTCCTGGGCGAGTCTTACCGCCTGTTCTACCGTAAGCCGGTGCATCTGGTGCGCGGTCAGGGCCAGTATCTGTGGGATGCCGCCGGGGATAAATATCTCGACGTGTATAACAACGTTGCCAGCATCGGGCACTGCCATCCGGCGGTAATTGATGCGGTGTATCAGCAGATGCAGCAGCTGAACACCCACACCCGCTACCTGCACGAAGCCATTCTCGACTACTCTGAACAGCTGCTCGCTACTGCCCCGGCGGAAATCGACCGCGCCATGTACATGTGCACCGGGTCCGAGGCCAACGACCTGGCGATCCGCGTGGCGCGCGCTTACAGCGGCGGCAGTGGCATTATTGTGACTCAGGAGTCCTATCACGGCACCAGCGACCTCACTTCCGGCGTCTCCCCGGCATTGGGCAGCGGGCAGCCGCTGGCCGCGACCACGCGCCTGGTACTACCGCCAGATCGCTACCGCGTTGATGCCCCGGATCTTGGCGCCTGGTTTGCTGCTGAGATTCAGAAGCAGATTGACGACATGGCCGCCCACGGCATTAAGTTCGCCGGCTTCCTTGCCGATTCGATCTTCTCCTCTGACGGCGTGCTGCCAGGGCCGAAAGGCTTCCTCAGGCAGGCTATCGACGTGGTGCATAAAAACGGTGGGATCTTTATTGCGGATGAGGTGCAGCCCGGCTTTGCCCGCACCGGTGAGGCATTCTGGGGCTTTGCCCGCCATGACGTGGTGCCGGATGTGATCACCACCGGCAAGCCGATGGGTAATGGCATTCCGGTTTCCGGCCTGCTGGCGAAAAGCGAGGTACTGGCAGCTTTCAGCGACGATATCCCGTACTTCAACACCTTTGGCGGCAACCCGGTAGCGATGGCTGCGGCGCAGGCGGTGCTGAACGTGATTAAACAAGAGGGGCTGCAGGAGCACAGCCGCGTGGTGGGCGCGAAGCTGCTGGCGGAGCTGTCCACGCTGAAAGAGAAGTATGAGTGCGTCGGTGACGTGCGCGGCGCGGGTCTGTTTATCGGCTTTGAGCTGGTAAAAGATAAAGCCAGCAAAACGCCGGATAAGCAGTTGGCGCTGGATATTACCGAAATGCTGCGTGATAACCGCGTGCTGACGTCGGTCGCCGGCCCTTATGGCAACGTACTGAAACTGCGCCCGCCGTTAGCTTTCCAGGAGAGCGATATCGACTGGCTGGTCGGCGCGCTGGATAAGTCGCTGGCTGCACTGGGGCATTGATATCGCGGGTCGGGCAGGCCCGCCCCGGAGGGCCGATCGGAAAAGATGATCGGCCCTTACAGGCAGTTTTACCGGACGTTTAGAGAAATAATGCGTTAGATCATTTGGTTGTAACCTGGTCGCGATTAGCTATAACTGCGCCGCCCCGCTTGCTGTTAACGATACCCTTACCAACGTCGGGGCATTGATAACCCTTTTCCCAATGGTTTATTTAACTATAATGATCCCACTGCTTACGTGGTGCTGAACAGTGACTTGCAGCGCCGACTACCATTAATGGAGACGATGAATATGAGCTATACACTGCCATCCCTGCCTTACGCATACGATGCACTGGAACCACACTTTGACAAGCAGACGATGGAAATCCATCACACTAAACACCACCAGGCCTACGTGAATAACGCTAACGCGGCGCTGGAAGGCACCGAGTTCGCTAACCTGCCGGTTGAAGAGCTGATTGCCAAACTGGACCAGCTGCCAGCCGACAAAAAAGGCCCACTGCGCAACAACGCGGGTGGCCACGCTAACCACAGCTTCTTCTGGAAAGGTCTGAAAACCGGTACCACTCTGGGCGGCGATCTGAAAGCAGCCATCGAGAAAGATTTCGGCAGCGTTGACGCGTTCAAAGCGGAATTCGAAAAAGCGGCCACCACCCGTTTCGGTTCTGGCTGGGCGTGGCTGGTTAAGAAAGGCGATAAGCTGGCAGTGGTTTCTACTGCTAACCAGGATAGCCCGCTGATGGGCGAAGCGATTTCTGGCGCATCCGGCACCCCAATCATTGGCCTGGATGTGTGGGAACACGCCTACTACCTGAAGTACCAGAACAAACGCCCTGACTACATCAAGGCGTTCTGGGACGTGGTTAACTGGGATGTGGCTGCAGAGAACTTCAAAGCGGCTAAGTAATATTCAGGAGTTGTCGACCTGACGGGCGGACCGAAAAAGAGGTCCGCCCCTGTAAATATCCCTGTATAAAAAAACCGGCGCTACGTTCGCCGGTTTTTTTGTGCCTGCTTTTCACCTTCGAACATTTCTCTGCAGTCATCCACCGTCAGCGACGCAACAGGTCAGCAATGTCAGGCAGCATAACTGCGCTGTTACTGGCAATCATTCCAATTATTTCCACTAATTAGCACTCTTGCACCAGCGTTTAGCGCTGTAGTGTCTGGACATCTGGATGGCTAATAATATTTTGTGTTAGCTTATGCTCTTTCGTTCGTTGCCTGCCGTGACAATCCAATAAAAAATGCGGCACGCCTCAACATTTATAGCCAGAGAAAACACGCCCATGACCGCGATAAATCGCCTTGAAATGCGCCAGATCTCCATCGCTTTTGGCGGTTTTGCGGCGCTTAAATCCGTGGACCTCACGCTGGAAGGGCACTCCATCCACGCGCTGACGGGGGCTAACGGCGCCGGGAAATCGACGCTGATGGCGGTGCTGTCGGGCGCATACGATCGCTACAGCGGCGAAATCCTGCTGGACGGGCAGCCGGTGACGATTCGTACCCCGCGCGACGCCAGGCAGCTGGGTATTCACCTGGTGCAGCAGGAGGTCGACGTGGCGCTGGTGGCCGGGCTGAGCGTGGCGGAAAACATTATGTTGGACCGCCTGGCAGAAGGCGGGCAGCTGTACCGCTGGGGCGAAATGCGCCGCCAGGCGCGGGCGCTGCTGGCAAGGCTGGATGTCAGCATCGATGTGACGCGCAAAGTGGAGCAGTGCTCGCTGGCGGAAAAGCAGCAAATCCTGCTGGCGCGCGCGCTGTCGCATCACTGCCGCTTCCTGATCCTTGACGAGCCCACCGCCCCGCTGGACCAGCACGAAAGCGCAAAGCTGTTCGCAGTGGTGCGTCAGCTGCAAGGCCAGGGCATTGGCGTGGTATTTATCTCGCACCGTATCAATGAGCTGAAGGCGATTTGCGACCGGCTGACAGTGCTGCGCGACGGTGAGCTGATTGAAAGCGGCCCGATGCAGGGGCTGAGCGGCGAGCAGATCGTTGAGAAGATGCTCGGTCACCAGCTGGATGATATCTACCCACCCAAGCGCCCGCCATTCAGTGATGAAACGCTGCTGCATATCAGCGGGCTGCACGACGAACAGCTGCTGAAGGATATCAGCCTGACGCTGCGCAAAGGCGAAATCCTCGGCATCGCCGGGCTGGCCGGGGCGGGTAAAACCGAACTGTGCAAGGCGCTGTTTGGTGCCAGCCGCAGCCGGGTTGAGCGCGGCGAGCTGCACGGTAAAGCGTGGAAACCCTCTTCCCCGCATGCGGCAGTCGAGAATCGCATGGCGCTGATCCCGGAAGAGCGACGCAAAGAGGGCATCTTCATTGATGAATCGGTGGTGATGAACCTCAGTATCAGCGCCGATAACAGCTTCTCACGCTGGAGTTTGTTCGGCCACCGTCAGGCCTGGCGCTGGGCGGAAGAGGTGATCGCGCGACTCGGGGTGCGCACCACCGGGCCGAAGCAGACGCTGCGCCGCCTGTCAGGCGGCAATCAGCAGAAGGTGGCGATCGGCAAGTGGCTGCGCAATGACGCCGATGTGCTGATTTTTGACGAACCGACCAAAGGCGTGGATATCAAAGCCAAAACCGATCTGTTCACCCTGATCGATGGGCTGGCGCGCCAGGGAAAAGGGGTGATTTATGCCTCGGGCGAATTTTCCGAACTGGTTGGCCTGTGTGACCGTATCTGCGTGCTGTGGGACGGGCGCATCGTCGCTGAAATGGCGGCGGATGAGGTCGACGAAGAGACACTTTTACTTTACTCCACCGGAGGAACGCCTGCGTGAGCAGCAAAGAACTTTCCCTGAAGGCGGCACCGTCCGCACGACACCAGCTGTTCGATTTTCTCTATAAGTGGGGAATGTTGCTAACCGTGGTAGCGCTGATCGCCGGCTTTGGCGTGGCGTCGGACAGCTTCCTTGAACCGACCAATATCATCAACATCCTGCGCTCGATCGCCATTGTGACGGTTATCGCCATCGGGGTGTCTGTTTCTCTGACGATTGGCGGCTTCGACCTTTCCGTTGGCGCCACGGCCTCGCTGGCCAACTCGCTGGTGATCTCGATGTTCGTCTGGTACGGCTTCGGCCCGACCCAGGCCATCGCCCTGACCCTGCTGCTGTGTACGCTGGTCGGCCTGTTTAATGCCTTTATGATCGTGGTGCTGAAAATTCCCGACATGCTGGCGACGCTGGCCAGCCTGTTTGTGGTACAGGGTGTGGCAATGACCTACAGCTTTGGTGGGTCGATTACCGAGAATATGGTGCTGCCGAGCGGTGACATGGCGGAAGGCACTATTCCGGCCGTGTTTTCGCTGCTGGGTCAGGTACCGATTATTGTGATTGTCATGATCGCCGTGACGGTGGTGGCGCAGCTGCTGCTGTCGCTGACTAAACACGGCCGCCGCATGTATGCGATTGGCGGTAATCCGGAAGCGGCGCGCCTGTCCGGCATTCGCACCACGCGCTATCGCGTGCTGGCTTATGTTATCTCGTCACTGCTGGCGGGGCTGGGCGGTATTCTGCTGGCGTCGCGTATTGGCTCTTCGCAGGTCAACGCCGGTGGCGGTTATCTGATGGATGCGGTGGCTGCTGCGTGGATCGGCCTTTCACTGGCTGGTGCAGGCAAGCCCAACGCGCTCGGTACGCTGCTGGGGGCGGTGATCCTCGGTGTATTACAAAATGGTCTGGTGATGCTTTCCGTACCCTATTACGCGATGGACATTATTAAAGGCCTGGTGCTGGCGGTAGCGCTGGCGATCACTTACGTGCAGCGCCGTTAAGGCGCATGACTCTCAGACAGGGATTACTATAATGAAAAAATTCACGGGTTCACTGCTGGCTATCAGCCTGCTCAGCGCACTGCCCGCGTTCGCCGCCGATACGGCGGTACCCGCTGCTATCGCTAACCATGAAGGTCCGGTACGCATTGCGGTGATCCGCAACCTCGGCTCCGACGATAACACCACGCAGTTTGTGGCCGGTGCGATTCAGGAAGGGCGCAAGCTGGGCTTTAAAGTCAGCACCTTCCTCAGTAACGGCGACGATGCGCGCTTTCAGGATTTCGTCAACCAGGCCATCAGCCAGAAATATGACGGCATTATTCTGTCCCACGGTAAAGACCCGTACTCCACCGATCTGGTGAAACGCATTACTGACGCCGGGATTAAAGTCTCGGTGTTTGATACTCCGGTGAATAAGCCGATCGACGGCGTGACGGTCACCGCGCAGGACGATGCGTCACTGGCGCAGCTCTCCCTCGACCAGCTGCTGAAAGACACCAATGGCAAAGCGAATATCGTCAAGCTGTGGGTGGCGGGCTTCCCGGCAATGGAACGTCGCCAGGTAGTGTATGAAAAAGTGCTGAAAGCCAACCCAGGCATTCATCAGCTGGAGTCGATTGGTGCCGTATCGTCAGATGTGCAGGGCGACACGGCGAACAAAATTGGCGCGATCCTCGCGAAGTATCCGAAAGGACAAATTGACGCTATCTGGGGATCGTGGGACGCCTTCGCTCAGGGTGCTTATAAAGCCCTGCAGGAGAATGGCCGTAGCGAAATCAAACTCTACAGCATTGATGTGTCCAACCAGGATCTGCAGCTGATGAGTGAAAAAAACAGCCCCTGGAAGCAGACGGTGGCCGTCGACAGCAAGCTGATTGGTGCAACAAACATGCGCCTGGTGGCAAATAAAATTGGCGGGGAAGCGACTCCGGCCAGCTACCAGTTTAAGGCTTCCGCTATTTCACAGTCACAGCTAAGCGGCGGTGCGGTGAACGTGGCGAATCTGAACAAAATTATCCCAGGCTGGGGAACCTCTCAGGACTTCGTTGCGCCCTGGTTCGCCACGCTCGAAGCGAAATAGCGAAGAAGTAATTATCTCTGAATTCAGGGCTTATTCACCCAGGTGAGTAAGCCCTTTTTTTTATCTTTTTACTTGTCGATGCAAACGTACAGCGGGATGCCCGGCAGTGAAACAAGGCGCGCATTGTTGGCAATTTGCTTCAGGGTGAGGATAAAAGCATCTTTCTTTAGCAATGCACGATAGAAGACATCATCTGGCGTGGTATCCACGTCGCTGACGTGACTACGGATATATTCCAGCTCAAGGGCATGATTTTCTGGGTAATAGCGATAGTGCATTATCAGCGTCCTGCTAAGCGTGGTGTGCTGTTGATTAACGATAAGCTGCCCTGAATATTGCAGCGCTAAACGCTCTCTACCCAGCGTTGTCAGGCTCAGGCTGCCGTTCATCAGGGTCGTTGAGGCCGGCAGTTGAATGTCAAACTGGACCTCAGCCCGGCATGACAAAACCAGCGAATGTCGATCATCATCAGGTCTGGCACAAAGGAAGTAGATACTCTGGCCGATGATAACCAGGGCGGTAAACCCGATGGCCAGCATAATATTTCTCATAGTTTTTTTATTAAAATTGAAAAATAATTCTCACAGTGAGAAAGGGTGTCATTTTCAGTTATTTCGCACTGGGATATAAAGGTAAGATCCGGGGCTGTAGTATTAGTGTTTTTGGTATTGGAAAATTTATAAAAAATAATGCTATCTCTGCTTTCGCAGTCAATGCTGTATTTCCTGATGAATTTTTTTAACGTTTTTATGTTATTTTTTCTGAATTCATGACTTTCATGTGATATCTCTTTGATTTGGCATTTTTCTACGTTGATTGATGCCGAGCGGCAGTAGTGAAGTAACAAAAGAATCGCCACGATCGAGACAGCGATGATAAAAAAAACTGATAAATATAATTTATCTGTTTTGCTATGTTGGTTTATTTTTGTTTTATCTTCATTGTTTTTTATATCGTGCGTGTGTTCTGATTCTTTACAGGTGACATTTGCCTCAATTTTAAACCCCTCCCTTGGCACGGTAATAATGGTTTTTCCATGCTCGCCTAGCTGAGAGAATACCTTTCTTAAGAAGCTAATATGGTTGCTTAGATTGCTGGTAGAGGGGGTTAATCCATGGTTTTCCCATACGGTTTGTAACAGTTCTTCCCTGGAAAGCGTGATACCTGGTTGAGTTAACAGTTCCTCTAATAATCGGCTGCTGGGTTTGGAGAGTTTAATCAGTGGCGTGTCGCGGCCGATGGGTTTGATCGTTTCATTTATGCCATCAAAATGAAACCTTTGATTAATAAAATATTCCATTGTTTTATCAATATAATCCGTCATTAGCGTGGTGATTATCCGGATAACTGTTTGAGATGTCAATGAAACTCACTTTTCCGGTTTTTGACTTGTGATTGAAAAATGTTTTTTTGTCTGATTATTAATTTTAAGTTGAGATTAATTGTGTCAGTCATTCCTTTTAATGAATGGGCGTATTTTGGATCATTCAGTGTTTTATTCTATGAAACTCATTATTAAAAGTTATATATTTTAATTTTATTTAATAATTGATATTAAGTTTTGTTTGGGTTGTGCTCGTACTATCATTGCTCACCTGCGATTAGGCAGGTTTTTTATCATTTTTCATTATGCGGCAGGAGCCGGAATAGAGAAAAGGAGAGGTATAATGAGCATTCAAAGAAAAACAGCAGTAGAAAAAGTCATCCATGCTTTGAAAGCATTTTTTGAGGAGAACGGCCGTGATGGAACCTCCTCCGTTTACGCAACCACCAGAGACATTGCTAACCTTTCCGAACTAAGCATTTATAACACACGTCATGTTCTTATAAAGTTGGAGCAGGAAGGGGTTGTCACTTCGGTGAAGAGAGAAAACCGTAAAAGTTTATTTTGGGATAAGACAGATCTTTTCAGGGCCTAAGGCTAATATGACGCAACCGTACAGGTTGCGTTTTTTTCCTAACCGTTTACGTTTGTTGATTTTTAATCATGCATTCCACCGTTGTATCACTTCACTTTTTTCTGACCCTCTGGATAGATATCTGAAATGCGAAGTTGGTATACCATGGTCGCATTGGGCGGAATCTTGGGAGGATAGCCCTTACTGCCATAGGCCAGTTCAGGCGGTACCAGCAATGTGGCAGAACCGTGGTTTCTGAGTTTAATTAACGCTTCACGAAAAACGGGTGGGAATGCATTGACAGGTTGTGTCAGCATCGTCCCGCTGGCATCCATATCCGTAATAACGGTGCCATTGGTCAGGCTCTCTTTCACCACGACATCAAGAGTGGCATTTTTAGGAATGGCTGAATCACCGGGGTAGTCTATATTGTACCAAAAACCGGCCGCAGATTTGATAGTGCCTTTCCGTTTAGTAAATTTAGCCAGGTAATTTTTCGTTGCTACATCCAGGTTGTTATGGATTTTTTCGCGTTGCTTTTTTAATTGGCCGTTAAGTTCAGTTAGCGTTGTACGTAATACATCGGAAGAGAGTTTGGCCTGATTTTTAAAAGCATCAACGATTCCGCTTAAAATAATATGCTGATCCTTTGGTAAGCCATTAATCGCATTTTCAGCCTGCATCTGTAAGATCTCCGCCCCAAGAGACATACCAATGGCATAGGCTTCTCGTGACGATTTTTGTTTTAACTGCTCTTTAGTCACTTCTAATGGGTTAGTGACCATCGCTACCGGTTTGCTCGCTAATGCTGCATCCAGTTTCGTCTGTAATTCTTTGATTTTTTCGTCGCTGGCCTGCTTGTCGGCCGTCAGGGCCGCGAGGCGGCCATCACTACTTTTGGTTGAGGTCAGCTTGAGGGTATCTAACTGAGCTTGCAGAGATTTAACCTGAAGCTGGCTGGCAGCTAGCTGTTCGCCTGAGTTAGGGTCAGTAGAAACTTGCTCCAGCAGCTGCTGCTTCTCTGCGGCAAACTTCTGTCGCTCAGCCTCCATTTTAGCTGACAAAATTTTCATCTGTTGCTCAATCTTCTGCTGCTGTGCCCTGGCCATGTCTACCTGCTGGCGGCTCTGTGCTAAATCGATTTTTGACTGCGTCTGTGACTGCGTGAGTGCATCAATCTGCTGAGCCATGGCGTCATTTTTTTGTCCGTTTTCCCTCTGCCGGTCGGCCGTCGCTGCCTGAGTCTGGATTTTACTGCGCAGTTCAGTCAGTTTCAGGTTTAACAATTTAAGCTTGCTCTGCAAGCTGCTTTCACTCTGGCGTGCAACGTTCAGCTGCTGGTTAGCCTGCTTCAGTTTTTCTGCCAGGGCTTCAGGCGTGGGTAACAGCGATGCCGCATTTTTAAGTGACAGCAACGCCTGGCTGGCGGCCTGCTGAGCTAATTTTTTCTGTCCAGCTTCGATCGTTTTTTGCAGTTCAGCGCTACTCTGCTGCAGCTGATTGATGGTCGAGCTTTTCGCTGAAAGCTGCTGATCTTTTAGCTTTAGCTCCTGCTGTAGCTGCTTTAACTTAAGGTTATCGACAGGCAGGGTGACTTGCTCAGCGCGTTTTTTTGCCACATGTTCAACGACCCGGGGCTTGGTCCTGGCGTGATAACCCGGTGGGTTTAACTGCTGCTGTTGCTGCTGATACTTTCGCGCAAATTGCAGGATGGCGGGGGCTTCACCCTCTGCGGCACAGGCATACTGGCTAGCGGCGGTTAAACAGCAGATAAGCAGTGCAATCCGGGAATATGCGAAAGGAACGATACGTTTGCCGATCATGGACGCGCCTCACCCCTACTGGTCAGACTGTCCAGCAGCGCTTGCGCAATCTGAGAACATAACAAGTTTGCCCGGTAGCGATAGAGTGCATCAACCGTATCCTGGGTATCCACATTGGTGTTCTGACGTATCCCGGTATATTGCGCAGCCCCGTTCATCAGGTAATCAAACGAGGTATGCAAACGCTTATACTTATCGGGATTCATCGTTTTAAGGGCTTCAAGCTGAGACTGGCACTGCTTTAGCTTTTCACTTTCCGCATCATATTTTTCATTGTGCTGCGGAGCTGGCCTGTTCTGACTCATTGCAGTTGGATTCTGCGATATTTCAGACTGGATAGGGGGTATTACCGGCACCGAAGAGGCGGCAGGTTTATCACGATGGTGCAGAATCTGGCAGCCTGAAAGAAAAAAAGCTAATAATAAAGTGATTCTGGTTATGTTTTTACTGAATGAAAATCGGCGAATAGTTATCATGAAAAAACTCTATTTTGAATCATTTACAGCGCGAAAATAACTCCATGCTGTACAGAAGAATTGCATCCGCTTACTGAATGCTACTCATTAACTCACCCGAAAAGCGGGCTTCACACCACCCTTCCTGAATGAGCCAATAGTTAAGTTCAGCCGGGCGGATCATATTGAGCTTCGACATAATATTTCTTTTATGAGCGCTCACTGTTTTCTCACTAATTTGAAGAAAACGCGCTACGCCACCATTACTGATGCCTCGCGCCAGGTAGCGCAGGATCTCGGTTTCCCTTCGGGTCAAATTATTTTCACTGCGTATAGAACATGTAGGGATGAAAATATTGCGGATATCTTGTTGTTGATCGAGCTTTTCGCTCACCACGGCAAGAATGCTTTCGACGGACCAGTCACGATAAATGGGCACATAATTGGTAATGTCGCTCTTCATTGTCTCTGATATTGCCTGTTGCGTACCATCGCCATCACGAATAATAAACACGCTGGAAGGGCGTGTTTGCAGGCGGTGATTAAGATAGTGGATATTGGCGATAGACAAGGCATCTTCAGCAAGAAATACCATTCTTGCCCGCGTATTAAAGATGCAATCGGTAAACTCAGCATGTGTTTCGGCGGTGGCTAATTTCGTAGAGAGAGAGAGCTTCAATCCTTCCTGGAAAAAGCGATTGGGATCGTTTACCACAATGGTTATTGTACTTTTTCTCATTTGGCCACTCACCTGTATTGTCCTTAACAGAAGACGCTTACCTGAGTCGAAACAAGCATCCTTACGAATCTTAATTTAATCCTGAGTAGGCTATTATATCGTTGTGTTTATTTTTTCGGTAGTTAGTTTTTTCTCATTTGATAATTGCGATATTTAATTCTGTTTATAAAAAAATAGCGAGTAGTAAAGTCGCGACTCTCGCGTTATTGATGTTTTTCGATATTTATTCTGGATGGGGGAGTAAGACGAACGAGTACAAGAGGGCTGGGGAACAGCAGCAATCTGCTCCCCGTACAGCTTTGGGCACTTAGAACGGAGTTTTAGCGTAGCCAGTCATGACTTTCAGGCCCATTTCTCGACCCAGGGCAGTCGTTGGGTGAACCACGATCAGGCCGCGCACGCTTTTCTTCAGTGCGCCCATGTTAGCCTGCTCTTTCTTGGTGATTTCACGGCTGAACGGCAGATGCTGCAGCTGCTGAGCTTCTTTACTCAGGTTTTCCGCACGCACGCCGCGCAGACGTTCGATTTCCGCTTCCAGCTTGTCTTTCTCTTTCAGCAGTTCGCCGAGCTTTTCGCTCTCGCCAGAGGCCAGCAGCCCGGGTTCTTTGTGATTAAGGGCATCCAGCTTGTCGCTGAGCTCTTTGATTTCTGCCTTAACTTGTTCTTTCATCGCGATTGACCGTTAAATTGATTCATTGCTGCAAAGGATACACGAAAGCGGGGCAAAGGGGGAAAGGGCGGGTTACTTTTTAAAAGCCTGCTTAAGACTGATCACTGAGATTAATGTCGTCAGGGACAGCACCATGGTCGAGCGCACCACCTGCTGATAACGCTGCTGCTGCATAGCGCGCAGCTCGCTATCGTCACTGGCAAAATCAGGGCGCGGCGGCAGCGCGCTAACGCAGTGCAGCTCGCCAAAGGGCCCGAGAATTTCATCATCGGTAAAGCGATACTCGCTGCCGTCATGATTCAGCTCTTCACGCAGCGCCATCAGCAGCTCGCAGTCTTCATACTCGTTGCGGTTAATCATCCCGAGGCCATAAATCAGCTTCAGGCGCACCGAGAGTTCCCCCAGCGGGCCATCGCCGAGCAGCAGCGGTTCTACGGCATACTTAACGGCGTAATCATCCTTACGGAACACCTGCACCACCAGAATGTTCACGGCCTCAGCCAGCAGTTCTACGGCGGCGATTAGAAAACTTCTTACCGATCGTCCGGCGTTCAGGCGTTCGAGCACCCGATTTTCAAAAGCCTGTGGTTGTTCCATGAGTGCCTGCATATCTTTCATATGGCGTAAGGACGCCTGCGCGGGCACAGCAGTGCTGTGCCCTGGTTGTTCGTCCGTGAGGAGCGCTTGCACCATTATGCCATAGCGTTCCAGGCCTTCACTACCGCCTTGACGACATCGCTGTCGGCAGGCAGGCCGGAGATCTGCGCCAGCACGCTGGCAACATCCTGCTGCGCCAGCAGCCCGGCCAGTTCCTGCGCCTGCGGGTCCTGATCGCTGCGGTAGTGCAGAGCAGCGGCGATACCGGTCACCAGATTATCGTGCGGCAGGTTATATTCCAGCGTGCCGAGCGTTGGCTTGATCAGACGGTCGCCCGCGCTCAGTTTACGCAGCGGCTGGCGGCCGACGCGTTCCACATCATCTTTCAGGTAGGGATTCTCGAAACGACCGAGGATTTTCTGGATGTACGCCGCGTGTTTTGCCGCGTCAAAGCCATAGCGCTTAATCAGCACGGCACCGCTCTCTTCCATCGCGCCCTGCACCACTTTCCGCACTTTCTCATCGAGAATCGCTTCGCGGATGGTGTTATGCCCGGCTAGCTGGCCAAGGTAAGCGGTGATGGCATGGCCAGTGTTCAGCGTGAACAGCTTACGTTCAACGAACGCCATCAGATTGTCGGTCAGCTCCATGCCGGGAATATCAGGCAGCGCGCCTTTGAACTGGGTCTTATCGACAATCCACTCGCTGAAGGTCTCCACGGTGACTTCCAGCGGGTCGCTGTTGCCCGCTTCAGACGGCGGCACGATGCGGTCAACGGCAGAGTCAACAAAGCCGACATGCTCTTCAACCCAGGCGTGATACTGCTCTGGCAGCGCCTTCAGCACGTGGCCTTTCAGCTGCGTGGTGCCGCGCACCATATTTTCACAGGCGATGATATTGAGCGGACGGGAATTAGCGCTATCACTGCGTTTGGCCAGCCCTTTGGCAATGCCAGCGGCAATGCGCTCAAGGATCTGTGGGCCAACTGCCGTGGTAACGATATCAACCTCTGCGACCAGCGTGATAATGTCATCGCTGGTGCTGTTAACCGCGTTTACCCCTTTAACCATCTCAACCTGCGCCTGCTCACCGACGACGTGAACCGGATATTCTCCGCGCGCGTTGAGGGCATCCAGTACCACCTGATTCACATCCGCGAAGGTGAGCTGTATACCGGCATCCGCCAGCAGTTTACCGATAAAGCCACGGCCGATATTTCCGGCGCCAAAATGTAATGCTTTCATAATTATTCCCGTATCAAAAATGGAAAGGTCGGGCATGCCCAAAGCAAAAAAGGGCCGGGCATGCCCAGCCCCCAGGGAGGTATTGACTTCAAACGGCTCAGGCGCTGGTTTTACCTGACAGCAGGTCGAGAACTTCCTGCACGTCGGTGGTGCTGGCCAGGCGGGCAATCACGCTGTCATCGTCGAGCGCGTTAGTCAGGCTGGTAATCACCTGGATGTGTTCGTTATTGCGCGCGGCAATACCGATCACCAGGCGGGCAATATCTTCCGGCTCTTCACCGAAGTGAACGCCCTGCGGATACTGACAGAACACGACGCCGGTTTTCAGCACGCGGTCTTTCGCTTCCACGGTGCCGTGCGGCACGGCAATGGATTCGCCAAGGTAGGTTGGCGTCAGTTTTTCACGCGCCAGCATCGCCTCCACATATTCCGGCTCAACGTAGCCGCCTTTCACCAGCTGCTCACCGGCAAAGCGGATCGCCTGCTCTTTATCCGTCGCAACGTTGCCGAGGAAGATGTTGCTGGCGCTCAGTTTGAACAGGTGGTCCTGGCCATCATCGAAGCTGTCGTTCAGCGTCGCGCTGACTTTCTCACGATGGTCGGCGCTGCGTCCGGCTTCCACCAGGCGTGCCGTCAGGTCGGTATACAGGCCGCTGTCGAGGAAGTTAGTCAGCGAGATGTGCTGGGCATGGGGGGCCTGGCGCATCGCACGTTCGGTCAGGTCGCGGTGGGTGATCACCAGGTCAACGTCGCCCGGCAGGCTGTTAATCGCCATGTTGGTAACGGAAACCGCAGTCAGACCAGCATCGTTCACTTTCTTGCGCAGCACGCCTGCACCCATGGCGCTGGAGCCCATACCGGCATCACAGGCTACGATGATTTTGCGCACGTGGCTCAGGTCACCGTGCAGGCCATCAGCAGCGGCAACGCCGGCCGCACTCTGACCTTTAGACTGGGCTTTCATTTCCTGCACGCGGCGAGCCGCGGCTTCAATATCGTCATCTTCTTTCACTTTGCTGGTTTTCAGCAGGATGGCAGAGACCACGAAGGAGACAGCAAAAGCAGCGACAATCGCGGCGATGTTCGCGAAGTAGGCGCCTTTTGGCGTCATTGCCAGCACCGCCAGGATAGAGCCCGGAGAAGCCGGGGACACCAGGCCGCCGTTCAGCAGAGTCAGCGTGAACACGCCGGTCATACCACCGAGGATAACCGCCAGAATCAGGCGCGGGTTCATCAGCACGTACGGGAAGTAGATTTCGTGGATACCACCGAAGAAGTGGATGATTGCCGCGCCACCGGCGGACTGCTTGGCATTGCCACGGCCGAAGAACATATACGCCATCAGCACGCCCATACCCGGGCCTGGGTTCGCTTCGATCAGGAAGAAGATCGATTTACCGGCTTCGCTGGCCTGCTGGATACCCAGCGGCGAGAAGATACCGTGGTTGATGGCGTTATTCAGGAACAGAATTTTAGCCGGCTCAACGAAGATAGAGGTCAGCGGCAGCAGGTTGTTCTGCACCATCAGATTCACGCCCGCGGCGAGAATATGCGACAGACCTTCAACCAGTGGACCAATCGCCAGGAAAGCGAGGATGGCCAGCAGCATGCCAATGATACCGGCAGAGAAGTTGTTCACCAGCATCTCGAAGCCAGATTTGATCTTGCCATCAATCTGACGGTCGAAGGTTTTAATTGCCCAGCCGCCCAGTGGACCGGCAATCATCGAGCCGAGGAACATTGGCATGTCGGCACCGACAATCACACCCATGGTGGTAATCGCACCGACCACGCCACCGCGATCGCCGCCAACCAGGCGGCCACCGGTATAACCGATCAGCAGCGGCAGCAGGTAGGTAATCATCGGACCAACCAGCTTCGCCATGGTTTCGTTTGGCAGCCAACCGGTTGGAATAAACAGCGCGGTGATAATACCCCAGGCGATAAACGCCCCGATATTCGGCATTACCATGTTGCTCAGAAAGCGACCAAAGTTCTGAACCTTGATCTTGATATCTGATGAGGACATAAACAAACACCCCTTATTGGTACGCGCTGACAATAAGAGAGCGCGTTGATTTTTGTTTTAGACGTGACAGCGGGTTAAACCGTCAGTATCACTGTATGCAGGCGGACTTTATCACGCGGATATGGCGCTGCGTAGCGGTGGGCTAAAGTGTGATGCAGATCACTATGAAGGGTGGGGTAGACGGGGTTTTTTAGTGACGAAGGTCACATTTATTCACTGTAGCAAAAGGACTTAGCCTGAAATTTAATCAATTGTCGCGTATTGATGTGACTTATATCACAAATTAACGTTGTGGCTTTGTAGTCTTTTTGTGATTCAAATCACAAAATATTTTGAGGCAAAACGCGCCAGATCACACTTCATTGGCCGATCAATCTGCCGGCCGACTCTGATGTAATAAAATTACGGCAGGAAATTAATTATTGGCGCGAAAGAGAGAGAAAGGGCCGAAGATCTCCGGCCCTGACGAATGACTTACTGGAAACCACCCTGCAATGCACTTTGTGCCTGCGGCAGCGCCTGAGCATTCGCGCTCAGGTTGCTCATCAACGTGTTGTACTGCGTGGCCTGCTCCTGCGTCGGGAACTGTACCGTCGAGCCGTTGAAGCTGACGCGAGTCCCCTGCTGCTGCAGGAAATCACCCGTCTGTACCGCGTCCTGGCTCAGCGTCTGCAGCGCCGGTAACAGCGGTGCCAGCGAAGCAGCAGGCTGAGTCACCACTTTGTTATAGACGTTGTCATACACCGTCTTCAGCTCTTCCGGCTGCTTCAGGGCACCCTTGCTGCTGTCGGCCTGCGTCTTTGCGGCCTGGATCTGCTGTGCCAGCACGCCCAGTGAACCGCTCGCCTGGCGCAGCGAGTCGCGGCGCGTCAGGTAATCTTGCGGAGTACGGATAGCAGACAGTTCGTCCACCACCGGCTTCAGGCCGGAATCGACCGCTTTGTTCACCTGCTGGGAGAAACCGTAAATAATCGCGTAGTCGCTGACGTAAGCGCCAAATTTCTGCTTCTGATCTTCACTCAGGCTCGGCAGGTGTTCACCGCTGCGCATTGCGGTATTTTGCAGAAAATCGATGAAGGCTTTACGCTGATCGGCTTCTTTGTCGCCACAGCCGGTTAGCTGCAACACCAGAAACAGTGCCATAAATGGCACCAGCAGACGCGTCCAGATGCGTGATGTTCCTGTAGTCATAAAAAATTAACTCCTGTTAACAAGTACTTACCGAATTGGCTGGCAGATAAATTCTGGGTAAAGAATAGTCCAATTCACTTTTGATGGATAGCGGATAGCGCGATTCTTCTGATTGTTGTGACCCCAGTTAGCTGATTTTAAGCAAGTTTGAAAAATAAGCATGAAATATGGCTCCGCTTCACAGAATTGATCCCATACTTAAGTCTCTGGCATTTCCCTGTGCTGCCTTAAAAGCTCCCCAGCGGCTGTTGTATGCCAGCATTCAGAACCTGAGACTCAGGTTCTCCCCCCTCTGGTTGTTCACGTGATGTGAGTTTTTGAGGAGTGCTTATGGAGTTGAAAGATCCTATGTCGGAGCTGCTGTCCAGTCTGGAGCAGATAGTGTTAACGCGTGAAGTGATGATGCAGGCCGCACCCGTAGCGAAAAGCGAGGTGAATCTCCCCGAGCCTAAGCGCGTTCGGGAAATTACCGGCATGCAGATAGGTGAGTTTGCCCAGGCATTAGGCGTGAGCGTTTCGTCGGTGAAAAGCTGGGAGGCAAACCGCACCAGGCCATCAGGCAGTGCACAGAAATTAATGAAGTTATTACATTCGAATCCTTGTCTTGGCAGACAGCTGCTGGGCTAGCAGAAGAAACCCGCCCCGAGGCGGGTTTTTGGTTTTTAAGGCTTACTTCCCGGCTTTCATATCAATGACAAAACGGTACTTCACATCGCCCTTCAGCATGCGCTCAAACGCCTGCTCGACCTGATCAAGACGGATCACTTCCACCTCGGACACGATATTGTGCTGGCCGCAAAAATTGAGCATCTCCTGCGTCTCTTTGATGCTGCCGATTGAAGTGCCGGAAATGCTCAGGCGCTTAAATACCACAGGGGTGACGTTCGGCGATTTGTGCGGTGCGTCAGGAATGCCGACCAGTACCAGATGACCGTTGGTTCTCAGCGCATTGAGGTAAGGGTCGAGGTCGTGCGGGGCGGCCACGCAGTCGAGGATCATATCCAGGCTGTTCGCCACGCTCGCCATCTGCTCCGCGTCTTTGGAGACCACAACCTGCGTCGCCCCGAGGCGCAGCGCATCTGCCCCCTTCGCGGGGGAGGTGGTAAACAGCACCACTTCCGCGCCCAGCGCATGCGCCAGCTTGACCGCCATATGCCCCAGGCCACCCAGGCCGATCACCCCAACACGCTGGCCCGGCTGGATGTTCCAGTGCTTCAGCGGCGACCAGGTGGTCACGCCCGCGCACAGCAGCGGCGCCACGGCGCTCAGCTCGAGGTTTTCCGGCACGCTGACCACGAATTTGCCGTCGACGACGATGTTATCGGCATAGCCGCCGAAGGTTTTGCCGCCGATGATTTTCTCTTCGCCGTTATAGGTCGCGGTAAAGCCCGCTTCGCAATACTGCTCCTCACCGCTATGGCACTGCGCGCAGTGGCCGCAGGAGTCGACCATGACGCCGACGCCGACCAGATCGCCCGCTTTCACGTGGCTGACCGCGTGGCCGGTGCTGATGACGCGCCCGACAATTTCATGGCCAGGCACCAGCGGGAACTGGCTGACGCCCCACTCGTTACGCGCCATATGCAGGTCAGAATGGCAGACGCCGCAGTAGTGAATGTCGATCAGCACGTCGCCAGGCTGTACATCGCGGCGGGTAAATTTGAAAGGTTCCAGCGGGGTGTTAGCTGCTTTGGCAGCGAATCCAGAGGAGTGCATAGTGTCTACCTGGTTGGCAAAAACCGCACAGGGTAGGGAAATGAGGCGCCAGGGGCAAGGAGGAATTGTAAAACAGGATGAACGGCATACGTGGCGACCGGAAAAAATGGTCTTCATGACGGCGGGTGCAAACCCTCAACGCGGGGCGACCGAAAAAAATGGTCTTCATGACGGCGGGTGCAAACCTTCAACGCGGGGCGACCGGAAAAAACGGTCTTCATGACGGCGGGTGCAAACCCTCAACGCGGGGCGACCGTAAAAGAAGGTCGCCCCCTACGGTTCGGGGCAACCTCAATCATGTAGGGGCGGACCCTCTTTTCCGGTCCGCCCGCAAAGGTTACTGCAGCAGCGAGATATCCGCGACCTGCAGGAACAGCTCGCGCAGCTTCGCCAGCAGCGTCAGACGGTTGATACGCACTTCTTTCTCTTCGGCATTCACCATCACCTTATCAAAGAAGTTATCCACCGCTTCACGCAGCTGGGCCAGCTCGATCAGCGCATCCTGGTAACGGCCTTCGGCGAAGAACGGTGCCAGTTTGCTGCTCAGCGCGGAGACGTAGGTCGCCAGCTTAATCTCTTCATTCTCTTTCAGCAGCGACGCCTGCACGCTGTCGTTCAGCGGCTCGGTTGCCTTCGCCAGAATGTTGGAGACGCGCTTGTTGGCGGCCGCCAGGCTGGCTGCTTCATCCAGCGTGCGGAAGTGAGACACCGCTCGCATGCGGGCATTAAAGTCAGCAGGGCGGGTCGGGCGACGAGCCAGCACGGCCTGGATAGTATCCACGCTGTGGCCCTCTTCCTGATACCAGGTGCGGAAACGACCGAGCATAAAGTCGATCACTTCATCCACCGCTTTGGCGTTCGACAGCTTGCTGCCATACAGGCGCACGGCTTCTTCCGTCAGGGTCTGCAGGTCGAGAGGCAGGTTCTTCTCAACGATAATACGCAGCACGCCCAGCGCGGCGCGGCGCAGTGCGAACGGGTCTTTATCGCCTTTCGGATGCTGACCAATACCAAAGATGCCTGCCAGGGTATCCATCTTATCAGCAATCGCCAGCGCACAGGCTACCGGGTTAGACGGCAGATCGTCACCGGCAAAGCGCGGCTGATACTGCTCGTTCAGCGCCACCGCCACGTCTTCGGCTTCGCCGTCGTGACGCGCGTAGTGCATGCCCATCACGCCCTGAGTGTCGGTGAACTCAAACACCATGTTGGTCATCAGGTCGCACTTGGAGAGCAGGCCAGCACGGGTGGCGTGATTCACATCTGCGCCAATCTGTGCGGCAATCCAGCCCGCCAGCGCCTGAATACGGTCGGTCTTATCGCGCAGCGTACCCAGCTCTTTCTGGAACAGCACGGTCTCCAGACGCGGCAGGTTATCCTCCAGGCGGCGCTTACGGTCGCTGTTGAAGAAGAACTCGGCGTCGGCGAGGCGCGGGCGCACCACTTTCTCGTTACCGGAGATAATCTGCTGCGGGTCTTTCGACTCGATGTTGGTGACGAAGATAAAGTTCGGCAGCAGCTTGCCCGCATTGTCGTACACCGGGAAGTACTTCTGGTCGCCCTTCATGGTGTAGACCAGCGCTTCCGCCGGAACCGCGAGGAACTTCTCTTCAAACTTCGCCGTCAGCACGACCGGCCACTCAACCAGCGAGGTCACCTCTTCCAGCAGGCTTTCGCTCAGGTCGGCGACGCCGCCAATCTGCGCGGCGGCTTGTTCCGCACCGGCTTTGATCATCGCTTTACGCGCTTCGAAGTCCGGCTGAACCTTGCCGCGCTCGACCAGGATCTGCGGATACTGGTCGGCATTATCGATGGTGAACTCCGGCTCGCCCATAAAGCGATGGCCGCGAATAGTGCGGGCAGAGTCGATACCGAGGATTTTCGCCGGGATCAGCTCATCGCCCAGCAGCAGCGTGACGGTGTGGACCGGGCGCACGAACTGCACCTCGGAAGCACCCCAGCGCATCAGTTTCGGGATCGGCAGCTTAGCGAGGGAGGTGGCAATCATCGCCGGCAGCAGAGCCTGGGCGCTTTCGCCCGTCACCTGTGCGCGGTACATCAGCCACTCGCCTTTATCGGTGCTCAGGCGCTCGGCCTGGTCAACGGTGATGCCGCAACCGCGCGCCCAGCCTTCGGCCGCTTTGGTTGCCACGCCGTTGGCGTCGAATGCCGCCTGGATTGCCGGGCCACGTTTTTCAACTTCGCGATCCGGCTGTGCGGCGCTCAGCCTGGCGACTTTCAGCGCCAGACGGCGCGGGGCCGCGAACCAGCTCACTTCACCGTGGGCCAGGCCCGCAGCATCCAGCTCGGCGGTCACGTTGGCAGCGAAGGACTCGGCAAGGCTGCGCAGCGCTTTCGGAGGCAGTTCTTCGGTGCCAATTTCCACCAGAAAAGTTTTATCAGTCATGGCTGCCTCTTATTTCTTGTTATTGCACATCGGGAAGCCGAGTGCCTCGCGGGAGGCATAATAGGCTTCAGCCACGGCTTTCGTCAGGGTGCGGATGCGCAGAATATAGCGCTGGCGCTCGGTGACGGAGATCGCTTTACGCGCATCCAGCAGGTTAAAGCTGTGTGCGGCTTTCAGAATACGTTCGTAGGCCGGCAGCGGCAGCGGTTTTTCCAGCGCCAGCAGGCTCTGCGCCTCTTTCTCGTACTGCTCGAAGCAGGTAAACAGGAAGTCGACATCGGCGTATTCGAAGTTGTAAGTGGACTGCTCCACTTCATTCTGATGGAACACGTCGCCGTAGGTGGTTTTACCCAGCGGACCGTCGCTCCATACCAGATCGTACACGCTGTCGACGCCCTGGATATACATCGCCAGGCGCTCCAGACCGTAAGTGATCTCGCCGGTTACCGGCTTACACTCCAAACCGCCAACCTGCTGGAAGTAGGTGAACTGCGTCACTTCCATGCCGTTCAGCCACACTTCCCAGCCCAGACCCCAGGCGCCCAGGGTGGGGTTTTCCCAGTTATCTTCCACGAAGCGAATATCGTGAATGGTCGGATCCATACCCAGCTCTTTTAACGAACCGAGGTACAGCTCCTGAATGTTGTCCGGCGATGGCTTGATGATCACCTGGAACTGGTAGTAGTGCTGCAGGCGGTTCGGGTTTTCACCGTAGCGGCCATCGGTCGGGCGGCGCGAAGGCTGCACGTAGGCAACCGCCGTCGGCTCGGGACCGAGCGCACGCAGGCAGGTCATGGGGTGAGAGGTGCCCGCGCCCACTTCCATATCCAGCGGCTGGATGATGGTGCAGCCCTGGCGCGCCCAGTAATCCTGTAAGGTCAGGATCAGGCCCTGAAAGGTCTTGGTATCAAACTTTTGCATGATGATTTCGCACGCGATACGAGTGGTGATAAAAAGTGGGCGCCAGTATACCCTTTGACCGGGCCTATTACCAAAAGGCACAGAAGGATTCATTCAGGGATATTTCACCGCCGCGCCATAAATCGGTTCATCATGTTCTGAATTTTCCTTTGGCCGGGTTGTTGAAGCGCAGCCACCTGGCTACCCTCAATCTCGCATTGATGCAGACTTTGCCGGGAAATGAGGACGAAATGTCGCAAAAGATTGGCTGGATAGATAATTTACGCGCGGTTGCCTGCCTGATGGTGATTATGATCCACACCACCACCTGGTACGTCACCACCGGCATGTCGGTAGGAGAACACAGCTGGGACCTCTCCAACCTGCTCAACTCCGCGTCGCGCGTGTGCGTGCCGATCTTCTTTATGATCTCCGGCTACCTGTTCTTCGGCGAGCGCAGCGCCGAGCGGCGCCACTTTCTGCGCATTGTGCTGTGCCTGCTGTTTTACAGCGCGGTGGCGCTGGTTTATGTCACGCTGCTGACGCCGATCAATGAAGCGATGTCGGTGAAACATCTGCTGCAGAAGCCGGTGTTCTACCACCTGTGGTTCTTCTTCGCGATCATCGCTATCTACCTGTTTTCCCCACTGATTCAGGTTAAAGCGGTCAGCGCCCGCTATCTGGCTATTGCCACGCTGGTGCTGGCGCTGCTGGCGAATCCGAACACCGTCGACAGCTCGATCGCCCGCTTCCACTGGCTGCCGATCAATCTGTATATCAATGGCGATACGATTTATTACCTACTGTATGCGCTGCTTGGCCGGGCGATCGGCACCATGGACACGCAAAAGCGCGGCGTCAGCTGGCTGGCGGGGGTGAGTTTTATCGCCTGCGTGGCGCTGATTGCCTTCGGCACTAAACGGCAGTTCGCGATTAACGGCGCGTTTGCCGATACCTGGTATCTCTACTGCGGCCCGGCGGTGTTTATCGCCGCCGTCAGCCTGCTGGTGCTGTTTAAAAACACCATGAACCATCGCGTCAATCCGGTCTTTGCGCTGATTGCGCGTAACTCGCTACCGATCTATGGCTTCCATGCGCTGTTTATCCACTTTATGCGCACCCATCATCTCGATAACACCGACCACCCGCTGATCGACATCCCGCTGGTGTTCGGTGTTACCCTGGCCGGTAGCCTGCTGCTGGCTATCGGCCTGCGGCGCATCGATCAGCGTCACTTGGTGAGCTGACCCTTTTTGCGCTCGCTGCGCGCCACTTTTAACGGGCGCAGGCGGCGGATACGCGGGTTGAGGATCACCCCCGGCATGCGCACCAGCCTGCGGCGGTTAGGGTTGGGCATCGGGCGCTCGTGCCACAGCTTGAGCAGGATCACCGTCAGCGCCAGCAGGGCGGTAATGCCGTTGGCGGCCATCACCGGCACATCGTGCATACGGTGACCGTACCAGGTCCAGCAGGAGACGCCGAAGAACAGCGCCGCCCACATCCCCAGCGACAGGCCGCTGGTGTCTTTATTTTTGACGATATGCATCACCTGCAGGCAGAACGAGCCGGTCGTCACCCACGCGGCCAGCGTGCCGAGCCAGACCGGCCACGGCGACAGAAAGATGATGGATAACAGCGCCAGCGCAATAGTGGCGGCAACAATTAACAGATTTTTCATGACTGACCTCGTGTCTGCTGTAAGCCACTGTCGACCCGCTCCAGCGCCTGGCGCATATCCTGCGCGAACTGTGGGATAGCGGCCAGTGAACCAAACAGCGTTTTCTCCTGGATAAATGCCTGTAGCGGATCGTCGCTGGCGAAGATCGCATCAAACGGCACCTCATTAAGGGCGCGATCCTGATACTCGAACGGCAGCGCGCCGCGCTGGCGCAGCTGCATAAAGCGGAACAGCAGCGCCGGCAGGATCAGCGCGGCGTGCGGCGAGCTCTGCTGCTGATAGCGGGCTTTCAGCGTCGGCACGATAAACTGCTGCAGTTTTGCGATGCTGTCCGACGAAACGCGCTGGGTTGTATCGCGCACCCACTGGTTGCTAAAGCGGTTTAGCGTGATATCACAATAAAGCGCCAGATCGACCTGAGTCTCGCCCAGCGCGGCGGCGACATCCTGCTGCACATAATCGCGCATCCACTGGCTGATAACCGGCTGCAGGCTCTGATCAATATACTGTTTACCCAACAGCGCCCCTGCCCAGGCAATGCCGCTGTGGCTGGCATTGAGCACGCGGATTTTTGCCTCTTCATACGGCGTGACGCAGCTGACAAACTCCACTCCTGCACGCTCCAGCGCGGGGCGCCCGGCAATAAAGTTATCTTCCAGCACCCACTGGCTAAAGGACTCGCAGGAGAGCGGAGCACGGTCGTCAGTAATACCCTGCTGTGCCAGCCGCGTGAAGATCGCCTCATCAAATTTTGGCGTAATGCGGTCCACCATGCCATTGGGTGCGGAGGTATTGCGCTCAATCCACGCCAGCAGCGCTTGATTACCCTGTGCGGCGACGAATTCGCGCAGTCCACGCGCCACGCTGTCGCCGTTATTGCGCAGGTTATCGCAGTTCAGCAGGGTGACGGCACCGCTGTTATCGTCCATACGCTGCTGCAGGATTTTGACTAACGCACCATACAGCGTGCTGGTCTCTTGCTGCTGCGCGAGATCGGCGGCAATCGCCGGGTGTGTCAGGTCAAGATGACCGTCCTCATTGAGGAAATAGCCGCCCTCGGTGACGGTGAAAGAGATGATTCTGGTGCGGGGGTCGGCACCGCGGGCAACCAGCGACTTAAGCTCGTTATCCCATAAAATCACCTCGCCGATCGCCTCTATCGGCTGATACTGTTTTTCCCCATCCGGTGAGATAATTTCCAGCGTGTAACGCCCCTGCTGACGGGAAAGCTGTTGCAGGGTTTGCTGAGTGCTGCTGTTGCGAATATTGGCGAGGGAGAGGGCCCAGCTGCGGTCGCCCTGCTGGTGAAGTTGATTAAGATACCAGCTCTGATGTGCGCGGTGAAAAGCCCCCGCCCCGAGGTGCAGCCAGTATAATTGTTCATCGTTTTTTATAGGCAAACCTTATCCTTAATCTGAAACAGACTGTGACAATGTTACAGGTAACACTAGCACAGTAATTCAGCAAATTGAAATGGCGGGGGGTGACTTCACTCCTGCCAGCGCTGCAAAGCGCGGCGCAGCTGGCGTGACGAGGAGAAGCCAGCGGAGAGGGCGGCGCGTTCGCTGTTTTCCCCACTGTGCAGCCGCTGCCGGGCAATCGTCAGGCGCAGCTGCTCGTGGTAGTCGCGCACGCTAATGCCAAGATGCTGGCGGAACAGGCGCGTCAGGTGGCGCGAGCTGACGTGGACCCGGGCGGCAATCTCCTCCAGCGGCCACTCCTGCTCCGGCTGCAGCGTCAGCAGATCCTGCACGCGGTGGATCGCCGGGTGGATATGGTTGCGGTGGCGCAGCCACGGTGACAGCTGCGGATCCTCGCCCGAACGACGAAAATAGACCACCATTTCCCGCGCCACATCCAGCGCCACCTGCGAACCGCACAGATGACCGATCAGATGCAGGCATAAATCGATGCCCGCGGTAATGCCCGCGCTGGTCCAGATGCCGCGATCTTCAACGAAAATACGGTTTTCTTTCACCAATGCAGCGGGTTCTGCCGCTTTCAGCCGCTCGATCACCTCGTGATGCGTGGTGCAGCTCACCCCTTTCATCAACCCGGCTTTCGCCGCCAGCAGCGCCCCGGAACAGACGCACACCAGGGTGATTTTACGCGCGTGGATCGCGGGCTGCATGCGCATCAGCCAGTTGCGCACCGCCATCGCCTGCGGCGTATCAAACCACACCTTTGAGTCGCTAACGCCGGGCAGCACCAGCAGGCTGCCGTCCGGCAGCGACTCCGGCAGCGGTTCAATACGGCTGACCAGCATATCCGTCGACATCAGCACGCTTTCATCGGGGCCGATATAGCGCAGGGAAAAGGCATCTCGCGCCAGCTTCAGCGTCTCCGCCGGGCCGGTGAGATCCAGCGCCATTACGCCGGGCAGGGTGATAAACCACACCGGGATAGTCATGTTATGCAAGCTCCTGCAGGCAGCCCTCAACGGTGCGGATTTGCGCAAAGCGGTTGATCAGCACGCTTTCGGTGCGGTGGCGTAAATCCGCAATGCTCAGGGTAATGCCGTCATGGGTGATGGGGAAAGTCAGCGTCGCTTCGGTGACGAAGGTGACGCGATAGCCGAAGTCCGAGGCGACGCGCGCCGTGGTTTCACAGCACTGCTCGGTGCGCAGGCCGCTGATAATCACGTGCTTTACCTGGTTCTGCACCAGCCAGGTCATCAGGCCGGAGTCGGTCAGGGCGTTATGGATGCGCTTCTGCACGGTGCCCGTCGCTTCATGGGTGATAAATGGCAGGCGCGTCACCAGGCCCGAAGCCAACGAGAACGGGCCCTCGTCTTCGACATGGAACACATCCACCACCGGAATGCCTTTCGCCTGACAGCCGGCAATCAGCGTGCTTAGCGCCTGCTCAAACGCTGGCGTTTCTGCTGCCTCGTTGTAGCCACGATGATAGAAGGATTGCTGCGCGTCAATCACTAACAGTACGGTATCAGTCATTTCTGGACTCCTGCTAAAGGGGATTAACGCTATGATGAATGGGGATTAGCAAGGAAAGAAGGCCAAAAAAGGACAGATCGCCGTCGCGGAGGGACATTAGGTGTGATGGCTAAAGCCGTAGTTTTCACAGGGGCAAAGGCAGTGATATACTCGCCGCCTCTGCAAAAGGGAAGATCGTCGTCTCCGGTGAGGCGGCTGGACTTCAAATCCAGTTGGGGCCGCCAGCGGTCCCGGGCAGGTTCGACTCCTGTGATCTTCCGCCAAATCCTACTCCCCGGCTCAACTAGCAATCGAACAGCCAGCCAGAGCAGCCTGTAAGTTACGCTTACAAGTTCAGACTTAAGACGTCTGGAAAGTCAGCTACAAAACCTCTCTCTTTAGGAATTGGGCAATAAACACAACCCTATGAGCCGCCCTTCGTAGGGTTCAGGCATGCCTGAACCGGGCTCGGCATGCCCAGCCCCTACCGTTAACGCCTTTCCTGTCGGGGGCGACTTTTTTTTCCGCTCGACCCGTCATGATATGGGGAGTCTTTCTTACCTCTGTGGCGCCAGCACCATCCCGCTGGCAGTTTGTTACAACGAGTAGCGTGAGGCTGCACTGTCACTATCGCTGTAAATAAAAACATGTTTTAAAAAACAGCATTGACCTCAAGTCTTAAATGAGTAAATTAGTATCCATCAGCACGAAAAACGTTGTTAGTAAGTTATTAAATAGTAAGAAGTATTTTGAAAACCATTTTGCTTTACAGGCCACGAAGTTTGTTGTTTGGGATGTAGTTTGCTTTCAGGCCTTGTAGTGTTTGTGCTGGTGCGCAAAATGGTAGTGTTAGCGCGACGATGTAAGGCCTTGTTTTTGAGTTCATGCGGGTGGTTTTGTGTATTTATCGTAACCATGCCGGCAAAGGGCAGCGCATCAAAGAGTTTATGTCGCGATGGGGGATGTGCTTGTTTGCATTGTCACGCTGGGATTTTAAAAGCGCAGACAGGCGTATAACGGGATAAACAGAGGGGGGATTTTCGTATTAACACCCTGTATTATCTGTAATTAACGGGTACATTTAAAAGCAGTACTAATAGTAGTATCACTTTAATAAGTCCATTAATGTTAAATCTGAAGTCTGTAGTACCTTAAAAGCCCTGGCTGCAACGGGCAGGGCTTTTAAGATTACTCCCTCCGTTGAATTGTAAGCTTTCCCAGCAAATCATTGACAAAACTAATCTTGATTGTTTCCCCATAAGAGTTCACTATGCCTCATCGGTTTGTCATACAGACCTTATGAAAGCAGTTTTAGTAAAGCAGTCCTCATTTCAAGCGTTATCCTTAGATACCCTTCTGCATGAGCCTCCTCCTAAGTGCCCAATAAGTCCTCATCTGCAAGCAGGCCATGTTCGCCACCTTATGTGGCTAAAGAAAATTTAAGGAAGTATCTATGTCTAATAAAATGACTGGTTTAGTAAAATGGTTTAACTCTGAAAAAGGCTTCGGCTTCATTACGCCAGCAGATGGCAGCAAAGATGTATTCGTACATTTCTCAGCTATCCAGAGTAACGATTACAAAACGCTGGACGAAGGGCAGAAGGTTGAGTTCTCGATTGAGAATGGTGCTAAAGGTCCGGCAGCTGCTAACGTTATCACGCTGTAATAGCTGATAATGACATGAACACTTACGACAGCGATGACGGCATCAGCCTGAGCAGATAAGTGAACGTGATAAAAACCCGCCCTGAGCGGGTTTTTTACGTTTCAGGCAGGGTAGCTCAGAGGATGGTCGTCGTTTTACTTCAACTGCTGGAGTGAAAGAGCGAAACCAAATAGTGCTAAACCAACGATGGCGACAGTAAGAACGCCGATGAGTAATTTCCAGCCCAACACCTGCCCTCCCTTAGTGTTTTTAATATGCCTGAAAGATAATAATATTCATGATTCACAGGTCAACCGGCGCGCATGTTTTTCAGAATAAGCAGTTATCAGTAACGTTCACAGTAAGTCTTTCTGTGCCCGATCAGGCTAAAATCGCCAGTGGTATAGTGGCCGCAGTGTCTCACATGACTTTACGGTCAGAGTGAATAATAGGACTCCATTTAAGCTGTTTTCGACCCGGATACACAATGTCTGCGACATGGCTTGCTGACAATATTTTCGTCCAAAAATAACATTATTTTGTGAAACAAACCTAAAAGACAACTATGGTTGTACTAAGGGTTAACAATGAGGGAATAATATGCACTTTCAGACAGTCATATCATCAAAAATCACATCCATAAGTTATTTTTCATTAGAAAAAGTGCTGGAGGTGGCTTTTGTTAATTCATTGACCTATCAGTTCATTAAAGTGTCTGAAAAAACTCATAATGACTTCATAACGGCAAAATCCAAAGGCCGTTTTTTTGATGGTGTAATTAAAGGTAAATACCTTTGCCGAAAAAAAGAATGAGTCTTTAAACGCGAAAGTTTAAAGCCGTGGCCAGTTTTGTTGACCACGACAAGCAGCCTGTAAGTCCTATTTAAAACTTCAACGTAAGGCTTACTGCATGCCCTGTACGGGCATTCAGCTGTTCGGTAAAACCGAACAGCTGCGGCGCCTCCCCGATAAATCCAATCCCTTGATTCAAACAAATCCCCCAGCCTGGACCTGTTGCGCGAAAAAGGCTGTTTTCCCGATAAAACCTGCATGCCGCTACTCCCGCAGCGCCTCTAACACCAGCTTAAAGGCCGGGGAGGGCTGCTTTCTGCTGGGGTAGTAGAGGTAATAGCCGGGAAAAGGGTGGCACCACTCTTCCAGCACGCGCACTAAGCGCCCTTCGGCAATATGCGGCGCAAACTCCTCCTCCGGCAGAAAGGCGATGCCCAGCCCGGCGAGCGCGGCGTCGACCATATGCGCTGAAGTATTAAACGTCAGCTGGCCCTCCACGCGCACGTTGACCGGCCCCTCTGCATCGTCAAACTCCCAGACGTACAGGCCGCCCGAGCTGGTCATGCGCATATTGATGCAGTTATGGCGCACCAGGTCCTGCGGCGTCTGCGGCGGGGCGTGGCGGGCAAAATAGTGCGGCGCAGCCACCGCTGCCATGCGCAGCTGCGGGCCAATCGGCACGGCAATCATATCCTTATCGATGGTATCCCCCAGCCGCACGCCCGCGTCATAACGGTCGGTCACGATGTTGCGAAAGCCGTGGTTGGCATCAAATTCCAGTTTGATATCAGGGTATTCCAGCAGCAGGGGCGTCAGCTTCGGCAGCAGCGTGGTGTGCAGCACGTTGGGGCCGCAGGTGATGCGCACCGTTCCGGCGGGCTTATCGCGCAGCTCGGTCAGCATATCCAGCTCGGCTTCAATTTCGTCAAAGCGGTTGCCAATCGCCAGCAGCAGTCGTTCACCGGCAGCGGTCAGGGAGACGCTGCGCGTGGTGCGCGTCAGCAGGCGGATCTGCATGCGGTTCTCCAGCCCGGAAATGGCCTGGCTCAGCGCCGACTGCGTGACGCCAAGGTGGGCAGCCGCACGGGTAAAGCTGCCCTCGCGCGCTACGCTGACGAACGAGATTAAATCATTGAGGTTGCGCTTCATCGCCCTGTTTCGCCCTGATTAATTAGCTCAGCTTATTAAGCCATTAAGTATTGATTAGCTAGTCAGCATACTTCACGCGTGTAGAATTTTCACCCAGAAACTGGCGCTAGCGCAGCCACGCGCGGCGCAATGATAAGGAAACAGTGTGATGACCATGAGCGATAGCGGGGCACAGCAGGCTGCCGCCCACTGGGGCGGGGTACTGGCGATGACGCTGTGCGTGTTTGCCCTGGTGGCGTCCGAATTTATGCCGGTCAGCCTGCTGACGCCGGTAGCGCGTGACCTCAGCGTCAGTGAAGGGCTGGCAGGGCAGGGTATTGCTATCTCCGGGGCTTTTGCCCTGCTGGCCAGCCTGCTGATCCCGGCACTGGCGGGCAATCTCAACCGTAAAACGCTCCTGCTGGCGATGACCGCGCTGATGGCGATTTCCGGCGCGACCATCGCGCTGGCGGCCAGCTATCCGGGCTATATGGCAGGCCGCGCGCTGATTGGCGTGGCTATCGGCGGCTTCTGGTCACTCTCTGCCGCTACCGCCATCCGCCTGGTGCCCGCGCAGCAGGTGCCGCGCGCGCTGGCGATTTTTAACGGCGGCAACGCGCTGGCTACCGTTATTGCCGCCCCGCTTGGCAGCTATCTGGGCGCGGTGATCGGCTGGCGCGGCGCGTTCCTCTGCCTGGTGCCGGTGGCGCTGATTGCCTTCATCTGGCAGTGGTTCACGCTGCCGGCAATGCACACCGACAGCCGCGCAGCGGCAACGTCTTTCGCCTGCTGGCGAACCCGCTAGTGGCGTTGGGGATAGCGGCCTGCGGCCTGTTCTTTATGGGGCAGTTCGCGCTGTTTACCTACTTGCGCCCGTTCCTTGAAACCGTCACCAAAGTTGAGGTCTCCACGCTGTCGCTGATCCTGCTGGCTATCGGCGTGATGGGGCTGGTGGGAACGCTGGCGATCGCCAGGTTGTTAACCCTGGGACTGTATCCCACGCTGATCGCCATTCCCCTGCTGATGGCCGCGACCGCGATAGCGCTGATGCTCTTCGCCCATCAGCTGTGGACAGTTGCCGCGCTGCTGGGGTTCTGGGGGCTGGTTGCTACCGCCGCACCGACCGGGTGGTGGACCTGGGTCGCCCGCACGTTACCCGAGGATGCGGAAGCGGGTGGCGGACTGATGGTCGCCGTGGTGCAGCTCTCTATCGCGCTGGGTTCCACGGTCGGCGGGCTGGCCTTTGACCACCGCGGCTATCACAGCACCTTCACGATTAGCGCGCTGCTGCTGCTGGCAGCAGCCCTGCTGGCCCTGCTGGCCTCGCGCAAAGATAACTAAACCCCACTGAGGACTGACCATGAGAAGATTTGCCATGCTGTTAGGGCTGTTAATCAGCGCGTTTGCCGCCAGCTCCGCCGATATGTCGCGCGGCGCGGATAATTTTTATCAGAGTAAAGAGCTCACCCGGCAGAAAGTCACGTTCAAAAATCAGTATCAGATGGACGTCACCGGCTATCTGTTTACGCCGAAAGGCATGGATCAGAATGATAAGCATGCGGCGATAATTGTCGGCCACCCGATGGGCGCGGTGAAAGAGCAGAGCGCCAGCCTGTATGCGCAGAAGCTGGCGGAGCAGGGATTTGTCACGCTGGCGATTGATGTCTCTTTCTGGGGCGAGAGCGCCGGCCAGCCGCGTAATGCAGTGGCGCCGGATATCTACGCCGAGTCTTTCAGCGCGGCAGTGGACTATCTGGGCACGCGTTCCTTCGTTGACCGCCGGCGTATTGGCGTGCTGGGGATCTGCGGCAGCGGCAGCTTCGCGATCAGCGCCGCGAAGATAGACCCGCGAATGAAAGCGATCGCCACCGTCAGCATGTACGATATGGGGGCCGCGAACCGCAGCGGGCTTAATCACTCGCTAACGCTGGAGCAGCGTAAAAAAATTATCGCCGAAGCGGCCGCCCAGCGCGACGTGGAGTTCGCCGGCGGTGAAACAAAATACACCAGCGGCACCGTGCATAAAATTGATGCAAACTCGTCCGCGATTGAAAAAGAGTTTTATGATTTCTACCGCACGCCGCGCGGGGAGTTTACCCCGAAAGGTTCTTCCCCATTGCTGACCACGCATCCAACGCTGACCAGCAACGTGAAGTTTATGAATTTCTATCCGTTCAGCGATATCGAAACCCTCTCTCCGCGTCCGATGCTGTTTATCACCGGCGATGCGGCGCATTCGAAGGAGTTCAGTGAGCGGGCTTACCAACTGGCGGGCCAGCCGAAAGAGCTGGTGATCGTGCCGAATGCCGGGCATGTCGATCTCTACGATCGTACCGATCTGATCCCGTTCGCTAAGTTGGCTGCCTTCTTTAGGGATCGTTTGTAACAATCCCCCCATCGGGTCAGGATGTCTGACCCGATGTGATTGGATCCGCCGCCAGAATCCGGCTCACTTCCCCGCCGTACCCCTTCACCCGCAGCACGCCATCCAGCAACTCCACCACCGCGAACGGCACGCTATCGGCGCCGTCGAGCATCCCTTTCAGGGTGATAAAATCGGTATTGCCGATGCGCGCATAGCCGCCGCGATGGTCGTGGCCGCTAAAGCAGGCGCGCACCCGGTAGCGGCACAGCAGCGCGGCAAGTTCGCCGCCGTTCCACAGGTTATGGCTGTTGTGTGGCGCCAGCGGATAGTGGCCGAATACCACCACCGTTTCTGCACGCTGCTCAGCAGCAATCAGCTGCTGCTCAATCCACGCCATCTGCTGCGCACCCACCGCGCCGTTCCACGGTTTAGCCTGCGGCTGGTTACGCGCCAGCAGATCGGCGAGCTGCGCTTCGGCCTGATGCCGCTCGTCGCCGTTGCCCTGATTGCAGTACAGGCTGATGTCATTGCCATCAAAAACGATAAAGCGGAACCCGGCGAGGCGGAACTGATAGTAGCTTTTCGGCAGCCCGGCGGGCGGCGTATGCGCTCCGCTCAGGCGGTCGGAGATGACGCGCGCATCATGATTGCCAATCACCATCGCATGCGAAGGGCGCAGCGTTTCATACAGCGGCAGAATCGCCTGGTAGCTGGACCAGTGGCGGTCCACCAGGTCACCGAGCGTCACGACGAAATCGAGCGGCTGCTGGTTCAGCGCATCTATCGCCTGCGGCAGCTTATGCAGCGCGTGCCGGTAATAGAGGTTCTTCGGCACGTCGGCATCGACGTCGGCGTACTGCGGGTCGGCGATCAGGCCAAAGCGTAGCGTGGCGTCCAGCGGCGTAACCGCATTCAGCTGCGGCGGGCGGTAGAGCGCCGCGACGCAGCCGAGCGCCTGCTGCTGCAGCGCCGAGAGTGGGTGAGGGTGGGCTTCAAATGAGTTCATGTGGTGATGCCGCTTCTGCGCCTGGTTCCCTAAAGATGAACTAAGCTAGCGAAGCTGAATGAACCTTTTATTAATTCTTTGTGAAATTTTCAAAAAGAATAACTTTGCTGGATGAATTGCGATTTTTTTTCTGGAGTATTTTAATTATTTGAAGGGTTGAAAATATATTCCCGCATGCCTTTTTACTGCCTTTGATTAAATGTGCTACAGATAGACAGGGCGATTTATTTTAAACATGGAAATAATGGACTGGTCATCTATTAAAAAATTAATAGCGACATTTACAGCTGTTAAATCGACATTTATGTTGCATTTATAATCAGTTGATCAAGAGTGTTTGTGGTTTTTTATCATTAAGAATCATTGTGATAGGTTTTTTAAACGCTCTGGGCTTCTGTCGTTAGGTGTTAGCATGTCAATAAAATAAATTGATCCTTATGATCATTTATTCTTACTTTACACTTATTAGCTGCAATCAACAGACTCACTAGTACTCTATCTATTTAAAAGAGGGTATTAAGCGTCCGTATTAATCGTTTTTGATAATTTAAGTTGCTCAAATCCTGCCGCTGGAATAAATCTTATTCTGGTGCGGGGAGCTTTTTTAGAAATAAAAGGATAAGTGAAAACAGCTGCCAGCAGGCCGGTTGTTTAATCATTTTTTATAAAAAAAGGAATTGCAGTGATGAAAAAAAATAGCTTCAGGCTGAGTACATTAACCGTTGCCGTTATCGTCGGTTTTAGCGGTACTGCAGGCGCAACGCCAGCAGTAAAAGACACCACGGCACTCAGTCATAACGGCCCGGGACAATATACTGGCGGCGGGTCGGTATTTATTGGCGGTGACAACCTCTCAGTCGTTAATGATGCCGTGACCGGCTCCCGCTGGGTCGGTATCAACCCAAACACCCCCGGATTTGCCGCACTGGTGAATAGCAGCGGCTACAAAGCCTACATGGATGCCAATACGCCATCCCTCGCCGGAGATGCTCACTATCCGATCGGTGAAGACGACCAGCGTGCCGTTCACGGCGAACGTCTGGCCCACTCACAGGGTAAAGAGAGTTATTCCGTGCCCGTTGGCGTGGTTGACGGCCTGAAAATGGGCACTGCCGAGGGGCGCTATCAGAAAACCCAGACCGTTACGCTCTATCAGCGTGATGCATCAGGCGCTATCCAGTACCAGAAGAACGCCGACGGGAGCGTTAAACTGGATACAGCGGGCAATCAGATACCTGTGACCGTCAGCAAAACCCTGGTACTGGAGCGTAACTCTGATGTCTATATCAAACCGGTGACCAGCAGCGGCGGTAGCTTCGGCCTGCAAAATGCGGCGATATACACCAAAGTCGTTAGCCTGAAAAACGATATCACCGCCGCCGTTGCCGTTAACGGTAATCTGCAGGAAAACAGCGCTAGCCAGCGCGCGCGCGACCTGCTGATCGTGAAAAATACCACTATCGATAACACGCTGAATCAGGACGCGGTGCGCGTTGGTGCTGCCGGTAATGTCGGCGGGGGCGGCAATGATGAGTATGCGCATAGCGAACGTCCATCCGCAACCGGCCTGAGCATCAACAGCAGCAGCGTTGACTATCAGTTTGATAAAGAGGGCCATAAGCTCAACAGCGGCGTGCTGACTCATCAGGTGGCAAAAAGCGCAAATGTGCTGTTGGATAATGCGCACATCGTGGCGAAGAACATTGCTGCGGTGCGCAGTGACGATAATGGCGAGGCCCTCAATCACGGCATCGATTATGGCCGTTATGCCGACAAAGGCTCAACGGCAGTCGCCATCGCCGGTTCTGGCCTGTTTGTCTCGATCGGCAACCAATCTACCCTGACCGGGGGTGTCAACAATGCCGGTAATGCGCTGAATATGTCGGGCCACGCTAACCGCGTTGACCTGAACAACTCCACGCTGAACGGCAGCGTGCAGCTGAACCATGATGGCTACCGCCCGGTTATCACCGTATCTGTGGTGCGCGACAGTAAAACCGGTGATTATGTGGCTAACGGCACAGCAGTCGATAACATCAACCTGCTGGACCGTCAGCACAACGGCACTACCCTGAATATCGGCAACAGCAGCGTGGTGAATGGTGATATCACCGCATCTGGTCAGAGCGGTTATGACGTACAGCTGGTGGATGTGACGGCGACAGATGCCCCCGTCCCGCTGGCACAAAGCGATATCCTCGCCTCACTTTCCGCCAGCGCAATCTATAAAAATGCCGTGAGCAGCGCAAACCAGACTCTGCTGGCAAACGCCGGCGGCGCCTGGACTCCCGTAACGGTTAATCTCGACCACAGCACTCTGAATGGTCGCGTCGCGGGCAACACTTCTCTATCCCAGCCGGACTTTATTGTGGGCGGCACCAATGTGATCTCGTGGAATCCGGATCTGAACGTGAAAAACGGTGCCGTATGGAATGCCGCAGCTACCGCCAGCAATTATCTGGCCGTGAGTGATGTGCATGACCTGAATCTGTCTGCTTCCACCCTGAATATGATCAATGTGGATACCGACGGCTCAACCCTTGGCGATCGCGGTCGTTATGAAGACCTCGGCGCCGCCCGCGTGGTGGTGCACGGTAACCTGTCGCAGGATAAAGATGGCAAAGGTCACTACCTGACCTCACGGGTTAACATCGGTAAAGCCGTGGCTGAGCCGTTGCTGAATCTGGGCGGTGAATACACCTATGGCTCCATGCAGGTGAAAGGTTCAGCACAGGGCTTGTATCAGCTGGCGATAGCTAACTCCGGCGCTGAGCCATACGCCAAAGAGGGCTATATCGCTGACCGTGGCAATAAGAATGGCGCCAGCAGCTATAACCCGCACAGCTTTGTCAACTATCTGGGCCAGGGCAGCGATGCACACTTCTATGGCCGCACTGAGATGGGTGTCTGGCAGTATGAGGCAGTTGATCAGTACAACGATAACGTTCATGACGAACACAACGTGTACTTTAAAAACAACGGTCACCTCTCCAACAGCGCCGCCACGGCGCTGAGCATGGCTGCCTCACAGGTCAACGTTGCCAGTATGGAGACGGATGCACTGGCCCAGCATATGACGGCTTCGCGTCACGCGGGTGATGAGGGCGGCGTGTGGGTTTCATACTTCGGCGGCAAGAGCAAAAACACCACCAATGCCGGGGCTAAATATAAGCTGAACACCAACGGTGTGATGTTGGGTGTGGATAACCTGTTTGATGCCAGGAATGGTGGCAGCTGGTTAGCCGGTCTGGCCTTCTCTTCTGCACGTTCAGATATGAATGTGATGAACAGCAGCGGCGATCTGGACAGCTACGGTGCGCAGTTCTATCTGTCGCGTCACTTCGATAATGGCATCTTTGTTGATACTCACGCGCAGTTTGACCACTTCAGCAACAGCGGCGACGCCCATATGCTGGACGGCCAGCGTTCACGTTCTGACTTCTCCGGCAACGGCTATGGTCTGGGCATGAAGTTGGGTTACACCTGGACCGATCGGGGCTACTTCGCTGAACCCTATATCAAAGCGACCGGCCGTACCTTTGATGGTGTGCACTACACCATGAACAACGGCATGGTGGTGAATGGTGACGACTACAAATCACTGCAGGGCGAGATAGGTGCTGATGTGGGTTACACCTTCGATATCAATCAGGGTTACGTAAAGCCTTACTTTCATCTGGCAGGCATCAACGAATTTGCCGACAGCAATGAGATGAAGCTGAACAACGTAAGCATGAACAACAGTATCGATGGCGCTGCGGTTCAGGTGGGGGCCGGTGCCGAGGTGAAACTGATGAAGGATGTCGGGGGTTACGCCAGCTTCAACTACACCAAAGGCGATGATATCTCTCGCCCATGGCAGGCGAACGTAGGGTTAAGTTACTCATGGTAATTGCCTGTTAACACTATCCCCATCTCGTCCTGGGATGGGGATAGTTTTCCGGCTAAGGATAGCGAGCATATGATGAAAAAAATCGCAGTGTGTGCAGAAAAAAAACAACCCGGGACCAGCAAAATTGTCAGGCAAAGCAATCATGACGGCGGGCGCGTGCCTGACGAACTGAGTGAATATGCCGACAAGCCGTTATATATCCTGATCGCCCTGTGGTGCTGCCGCCAGAAGAGCTGGGTCGGCCGCAAGCAGATCTCCGCCGCGTTTGCTATTACGGAACGGCGGGCCTCCTTCCAGATATCCTACATCCTGCGAAAAACGGCGATTGTTCGCATCCAGGCGCGTAAAACAAAAGCAGAAGGCTCACGCCACCGGTGCCACGAAATCTTTATCGAACATGTTTTCTTACTGCCGGAGAAACAGGAAGACATCACCTCCGCAACCCCGCTTGCCGACGTTGCGAGCCCCAAACCCGATGCGCTGGCTACCGAGCTGAAGATGTCCGGGCAAGCCT
Organism: Erwinia sp. V90_4; assembly: GCF_029967685.1. NCBI lineage: Bacteria > Pseudomonadati > Pseudomonadota > Gammaproteobacteria > Enterobacterales > Erwiniaceae > Erwinia > Erwinia sp. V90_4. The sequence goes on from NZ_JASCAQ010000053.1 coordinate 148,098, forward strand.
GATGGTTGAGGCAGACCTATCTTCCTGCTCTACAGCATGGCCGGCACGTTGCCATAAATAGCTAAAGGTAGCGAACAGACAGAGTGAATAGCCCAACAGTTCGCTGCCCTCTTCTGCCATGTTCTTCACCGTCCGATTGTAACCATCCAGCATCAGATGCTGCCAAAGCTCGTGCATGCCAAACAGCCGTGAAAAGACCAGAATAGTGATCATTCCTGCCGTCATCATGTTCCATGCCGGGTGGCGCATAAAGGTCGCCAGACCGCTGATGAGGGTGGCGGGTTTACGCAGAGCGATAGCCAGACAGCTCAGCGCAACGGCCAGCGCAAACCAGAACCAGCTGCCGTGGCGCCACTCATCGAACAGGAAATCCATCTCGCGGATCAGCATGCAGCAGAAAAAGCCACCGGCCAGCACCATCATCGACCGCTCCGCTGGCGAACGCCAGGCGCGCCAGAAAAACAGCAGCGCTATCAGTCCCAGCATGATCTCCTGAGCGCACTCGGTGAAAGAGGCCTCATGGACGGCGTTATTCATCCACACCACGTCGATAAAGATCAGGCCCATCATCAGGCTGAGAAAGGCTGCCAGGCCGATAAAAGAGAGTGTTTTATTTATAATTATTCGTAAATCTGCAGACATGTTGCCTCCCGGTGTCACAAGGGACGGCAATTATAGGGAGCGTTTTTTTGGAAACTACTCCTTTTATGCTTTACTGAAATTTGCGACACAAAAAGCTAAGTCAGTGCGTCACAAATCAGCGCGCCGCAGCGTTACTCTTTCAGGCGGTATTTTGCTTCCTGCTGAATAAACCAGCTTTCCGGGACGTTATGCGGCGGCTGGCTGAGCTGACTAATCCCCTGCTCGATAACCTGTTCTGCCTGCTGCCACAGCGTCCGGTTTCCGGCGGTAAGAAGCTGGATCTGCACGCGTTTTTCAATCAGGTAGACCCTGGCAAAATGCGGATCGAAATGAACAATTGAACGCGTGTTGTCGATAATGTCGGCCAGCTTGATGGTTTGTGCATCGGGGCTGGCCTGTTGGGTGTGGCGGAAATGGGCGAGTTTGCGCGCCGCCCGGTTCTGCCCGGCAGTGGCACCGCGATTGGTCAGCATCTCAACCAGCGAAGCCACCCGCTCGCCGAAGTCGTTGCGGATATCATTTAAGGTGTTCGGCGTGTCTTCAACGGTGTCGTGCAGCCATGCGGCGGCCAGCATCTCTTCGTCGTCACAGACGCTGCGCACCAGTTCAACCACCGCCGCCGGATGGACAATATAGGGCTCATCGGTATATTTGCGGCGCTGGCCCGCGTCGGCATGGGCTTTGGTGGCATAGCGACGCGCCTGCTCTTCCAGTGTTTGCAACATGATTTTCTCCCGGGCATAAAGTCGCTTGCAATTATATAGCGCACTATTTATATTGTTTGTCATGACTACAGATAAAGATGACAAAAAAGTGAAGGATGCGCCACTGCTGCTCGACCAGCAGCTGTGCTTCGCACTTTATTCTGCCAACCTGGCGCTGCATAAGCTCTACCGCCAGCTGCTGGCCCCACTGGAGATCACCTATCCGCAATACCTGGTGATGATGGTGCTGTGGGAGCGGGATGATGTCACGGTCTCTGAGATTGGCGAACGCCTGTTTCTCGATTCGGCAACCTTAACCCCGCTGCTGAAACGGCTGGAAACGGCGGGGCTGCTGCACCGTCAGCGCTCGCGCAAGGATGAGCGTCAGGTGGTAGTGACCTTAACGCAGCAGGGTGAACAGCTGCGCCAGAAGGCGCTGAATATACCCGAGTCGGTGCACTGTGCCTCTGCCTGCGAAGTCGAAAAATTACAGGCGTTGAAAGGCGAACTGGAAACGCTGCGCGATAACCTTAACGGCTGATCGTGTGGCGAAGATAAAAGTCACATTAACCCTATAGAGCCATTTAAATAGCACGCGATTTAATCGCGAACAAATCAACTGAGGAGCCTTACCATGTCTTTAGAAAAAGTTGTTTACCGCGCAAAAGCCAAAGCCACCGGTGGTCGTGATGGCCGTGCCACTTCCTCCGACGGCGTGCTGGATATTAAACTGGGCGTGCCGAAAGAGATGGGCGGGGCAGGCGGTGAAGTGACCAACCCGGAGCAGCTGTTCGCCGCAGGTTACTCTGCCTGCTTCCTCGGCGCGATGAAGTTTGTTGCCGGACGTGACAAGTTCTCCATGCCGAAAGAGGCCTTTATCGAAGGCGAAGTGGGTATCGGTCCGCTGCCGACCGGTTTTGGCATTGAAGCGACGCTGAATATTCATCTGCCGGGCATGGACAGCGCTGAAGCGCAGAAGCTGGTGGATGCGGCACATATCGTCTGCCCTTACTCTAACGCCACGCGCGGCAATATCGACGTCACGCTGAATATTATCAACGACTAACACCTGACTTTTGCAGCGATACCGCCAGGTATCGCTGCCGCAACGGGGCAGTTTTCTCGCCCCGTTTGCTTTTTTACCAGACAACCACGTGACCGTTTTATCACTACATTGCCGAAAATATCGCCGTTGCGCAGACTAACCCCCCGCAAGTGTGTTTTACTAACGCCCCTCCTGTGAGATCGCCCCTTACCCACCATCAGACTTCTCTGGTTATTGGCGGCATTAAGGATTATTGGCTTTGTGGTCGAACTCTGACGCAGTGCCAGGGTCTGATTAGCGTTCAGAACGTGTTTAGTAATTGTTTGGTTAAAGCCAGGATTAAGGTCGAATGAATTATATTAAAATGCTTACCCAGCAGAAATTGTCGTTATTGCTGGCTTTTTATATCGGGATTTTACTGAATATCCCGGTATTTTATCGTCGTTTCGAACCCCTATTGGCGAAATTTGACGCCCTCAAGGCGTTCTCGATGCTGGCCGAAGTGATGGCGGCATTCCTGCTCTCCTTCTTCCTGCTGCGCCTGCTCTCGCTGGGCGGAAAATGGTTCTGGCGCATTACCGTCAGTCTGCTGACGGTGATCTCCGTTTCAGCCAGCTACTATATGACCTTCTTCAACGTGGTGATCGGCTACGGCATTATTGCCTCAGTGATGACCACCGATACCGACCTGTCTAAAGAAGTGGTGGGCTACCACTTTATCCTGTGGATGGTGCTGGTCAGCATCATCCCACTGGTGCTGATCTGGTGTAACCGCCTGCCCGGCACGCTGCTGGCACAGATGAAAACCCCGGGGCAGCGCATAAAGCCGCTGCTGACGCTGTTACTCTCCCTGCTGCTGGTCTGGGGGCCTATCCGCTACCTCGACAAGCAGCAAAGTGCCAATGAGAAGCAGACCAACGTTGACCTGCCTAGCTATGGCGGGGTTGTTGCACACTCCTATCTGCCGTCTAACTGGGTGACGGCGCTGGGGCTGTTTGCCTACACCAGCTATGACGAAGAGATGGACAGCAAAGGCCTGTTCGACCCGGCAAAGAAGTTTACCTATAACGCCCCGGCGGGACTGGACGATACCTATGTGGTGTTTGTGATTGGTGAAACCACGCGCTGGGACCATATGGGAATGCTGGGTTACAGTCGCGATAACACGCCGAAGCTGTCGAAAGAGAAGAACCTGGTGGCATTCCGCGGTGAATCCTGCGACACCTCAACTAAGCTCTCCCTGCGCTGCATGTTCGTGCGCGAAGGCGGGACAGAGGAAGGCCCGGCGCGCACGCTGAAAGAGCAGAACGTCTTCTCGGTGCTGAAAGAGCTGGGCTTCAGCTCAGATCTGTACGCGATGCAGAGCGAAGTGTGGTTCTACAACAACACCAACGCGGACAGCTATGCCTTCCGCGAGCAGATCGGTTCAGAGCAGCGTAATCAGGGTAAATCGGTTGACGATATGCTGCTGATCCCGGAGCTGAAAACCTCGATTGATGACCATCCTAAGGGCAAGCATCTGGTTATCCTGCACACCAAAGGCTCGCACTACCTGTATTCTCAGCGCTATCCGCGCAGTTTCGCCCGCTACCAGCCGGAATGTATGGGCGTGGACGATACCTGCAGTAAAGAGATGTTGATTAACGCCTATGACAACTCGATTCTGTATGTCGACACCATGCTCGACAGCGTGTTTGACCAGCTGCGCGATAAGAAAGCCATCGTGTTCTATGCTGCGGACCACGGCGAGTCGATCGACGAGAACATGCACCTGCACGGCACGCCGCGCAACATGGCACCACCGGAGCAGTTCCGCGTGCCGATGATGGTGTGGGCGTCGGATAAGTATCTTGAAGACCCGAATAACAAAAGCGCCTTTGAGCGCCTGCAGGCCGAGCAGAAGGCGGGTAAAACCCACCGTCACGTTGAGCTGTTCGACACCATTCTCGGCTGCCTGGGCTACACCTCGCCGGATGGCGGCATCAAGCAGGCCAACAACTGGTGTGCGAAACCGTAAATACCCGCTTTGGTAGGGGCCAGGCATGCCTGGCCCGGTCGAGGCATGCCTCGACCCTACGGTTATAATATCCCCGCCGAATATTCTGCTACTCCCTTGTTTTATCCGCCTACTTTCCCTGCCAAAAAAATTCCTTATTACCCGCATAAATTCCTTATCCCACCTGCGATCGCTCACTTAATTCGCGCCGCGTTGCGCTTATGACCGCTCCTGACTTGTTGATCGTTTCTTATACCTGCGTTGCAGCATTTTTATCTATAAGTACGTCATATAGACATTTTTATGACGCAAAATGCAGCGTTTCATGGACTATTTTACAAGTTTTTTTTCGGCGTGATGTTCTGTCATGCAGGCTGTCAGGCAGTGATTCATTCCAGGTTGAATGGATGTGGTGCGTTTTTAAACTGCAAATGTTATTGAATTGTTTTTTTAATATTTGCTTGCTGTTTCTCACACTCTGAGTAAATACCCGACGCTTGTATTGACGTTCCTTGAAACTATTGACAAATTGGACCCTCAGTACAAAAGGTAAGGGGATTTGTCTGATAGTGTCCACGGCTTCAGAAACCCACAAACCCCGCCAGATTAACTGTAGCCGCAAGGCACCACGCACAGACCACCCACAAAAATTATCGGTCGGCGTACAGCACACAACATCACATCACTTATTGGAGCTAAAGCATGAGTAATTCCCTGGCTAAATCCGGGATGCTGAAAGTCGGTCTCAGCGCCATTGCACTGCTGATCGCCACAGGTGTTCAGGCAAAAACCCTGGTTTATTGTTCTGAAGGTTCGCCTGAAGGTTTTAACCCACAGTTATTCACCTCTGGCACTACTTATGACGCCAGCTCGCGTCAGATCTACAACCGTCTGGTTGAGTTCACCATCGGTACCACTGAATTACACCCGGCCCTGGCAGAGAAATGGGATGTCAGCGCAGACGGTAAAACCTATACCTTCCACCTGCGTAAAGGCGTGAAGTGGCAGACCACCAAAGATTTCAAGCCAACGCGTGACTTCAACGCGGATGATGTGGTGTTCTCGTTCGAACGCCAGTTGGATAAAAACAACAAATATCACGGCGTCTCCGGCGGCAGCTACGAATATTTCGAAGGCATGGATATGCCTAACCTGATTAGCAAAATCGTTAAGGTTGACGATTACACCGTGCGTTTCGAGCTGACGCGCCCGGAATCACCGTTCCTGGCTGACCTCGGCATGGACTTCGCGTCTATCCTGTCTGCCGAATACGCTGACAACATGCTGAAAGCCGGCACGCCGGACAAACTCGACCTGAACCCGGTCGGTACCGGTCCGTTCCAGCTGCTGCAGTACCAGAAAGATTCACGCATTCTGTACAAAGCGAACACTGACTACTGGGGCACCAAGCCGAAGATTGATCGTCTGGTGTTCTCCATCACCCCAGATGCTTCCGTGCGCTATGCCAAAATGCAGAAGGGCGAGTGCCAGGTGATGCCGTACCCGAACCCGGCTGATATCGCGCGCATGAAAGAAGATAAAAATATCAACCTGATGGAACAGCCTGGCCTGAACGTTGGCTACCTGTCGTTCAACGTTGAGAAAAAGCCGCTGGATAACCTGAAAGTGCGTCAGGCACTGACCATGGCGGTGAATAAGAAAGCGATTATCGAAGCGGTCTACCAGGGCGCAGGCCAGGAAGCGAAGAACCTGATCCCACCAACAATGTGGGGCTACAACGACGCGATTCAGGACTATGGCTATGACCCGGAGAAAGCCAAAGCGCTGCTGAAAGAAGCGGGCATGGCGGATGGTTTCTCCATCGACCTGTGGGCGATGCCGGTACAGCGCCCTTATAACCCGAACGCGCGCCGTATGGCCGAGATGATCCAGAGCGACTGGGCGAAAGTGGGCGTGAAAGCCAAGATCGTCACCTACGAGTGGGGCGAGTACCTGAAGCGTGCCAAAGCGGGTGAACACCAGACCGTGATGATGGGCTGGACCGGCGACAATGGGGACCCGGATAACTTCTTCGCCACCCTGTTCAGCTGTGCCGCAGCGAAAGACGGTTCTAACTATTCACGCTGGTGCTACAAGCCGTTTGAAGATCAGATCCAGCCGGCGCGTGCCACTGACGATCACAACAAACGTATTGAGTACTACAAGCAGGCTCAGGTGGTGATGCACGATCAGGCTCCAGCGCTGATCATCGCCCACTCTACCGTGTATGAGCCAGTGAGTAAGAAAGTGAAAGATTACAAAGTGGATCCACTGGGCGGTCACTACTTCGCGCAGGTTGATATCCAGGAATAATACGGCGGGTTGGAGAGCTACAACTCCCCGTAAATTGCGTAGGGGCCAGGCATGCCTGGCCCTTCTTTCGCAAGATGTGAGCAATAATAATCCTGTCGGTTACGGCTGCAGGAAATAAAAGAGAACACGGATTATGCTGCAGTTCATACTCCGACGTCTGGGACTTGTCATCCCGACGTTTATCGGTATCACCCTGTTAACCTTCGCGTTTGTTCATATGATCCCCGGTGACCCGGTGATGATTATGGTGGGCGAGCGCGGGATCTCCCCGGAACGTCACGCACAGCTGATGGCCCAGCTTGGTCTGGATAAGCCACTCTGGCAGCAGTACATCACCTATATCAACGGTGTCATGCATGGCGATTTGGGCCTGTCACTAAAAAGCCGCGTGCCGGTGTGGGACGAGTTCGTTCCGCGCTTTAAGGCCACGCTGGAACTGGGCATCTGCGCGATGCTGTTTGCCGTTGCCGTCGGCATCCCGGTGGGCGTGCTGGCTGCGGTAAAACGCGGCTCGATCTTCGACCACACCGCGGTGGGCATCTCCCTGACCGGTTACTCCATGCCTATCTTCTGGTGGGGGATGATGCTGATCATGCTGGTGTCGGTGCAGCTCAACCTCACCCCGGTATCCGGGCGTGTGGGCGATACGGTGTTCCTCGATGACAGCATGCCGCTGACCGGCTTTATGCTGATCGACACGCTTTTCTGGGGCGAGCCGGGCGACTTTAAAGACGCCGTGATGCATATGATCCTGCCTGCCATCGTGCTGGGCACCATCCCGCTGGCGGTGATCGTGCGTATGACGCGCTCGGCGATGCTGGAAGTGCTGGGCGAAGACTACATTCGCACCGCGCGCGCCAAGGGGCTGACGCCGATGCGGGTGATCGTGGTTCACGCGCTGCGCAACGCCATGCTGCCGGTGGTCACGGTGATCGGTCTTCAGGTCGGCACGCTGCTGGCCGGGGCCATCCTTACGGAAACCATCTTCTCCTGGCCGGGCCTGGGGCGCTGGTTAATCGACGCACTACAGCGCCGTGACTACCCGGTGGTTCAGGGTGGCGTGCTGATGGTGGCTACGCTGATTATCTTCGTCAACCTGCTGGTCGACGTGCTTTACGGCGTGGTTAACCCGCGCATCCGTCACAAGAAATAAGGGGCCAACATGTCTGTTGTGGATCCAGGCAGCGTCAGCGCTGCACCCAAGCCGATGACCCCGATACAGGAATTCTGGCACTACTTTAAGCGTAACAAAGGCGCGGTGATCGGCCTGGTTTACGTGGTTCTGATGATCATTATCGCGGTGTTTGCCAACGTACTGGCCCCGCACGCGCCCGCCGAACAGTTCCGCGATGCGCTGCTGAAGCCGCCAGCCTGGCAGGAAGGCGGCAGCTGGCAATATCTCTTCGGTACTGATGACGTGGGCCGCGATGTGCTGTCGCGTCTGATGTACGGTGCGCGCCTGTCGCTGCTGGTCGGCTGCCTGGTGGTGGTGCTGTCGCTGATTTTCGGCGTGATCTTCGGCCTGATTGCCGGTTATGTCGGCGGGGCGGTCGACGCGGCGATTATGCGCCTGGTCGATATCATGCTGGCGCTGCCAAGCCTGCTGCTGGCGCTGGTGCTGGTGGCTATCTTCGGCCCGTCGATTGTTAACGCCTCGATAGCGCTGACCTTTGTCGCCCTGCCGCACTACATCCGTCTGACCCGTGCTGCGGTGCTGGTGGAAGTGACGCGTGATTACGTTACCGCTTCCCGCGTGGCCGGAGCCGGTGCAGTGCGCCAGATGTTCGTCAATATTTTACCAAACTGCCTGGCACCGCTGATCGTGCAGGCGTCTCTCGGTTTTTCCAACGCGATCCTCGATATGGCCGCGCTGGGTTTCCTGGGTATGGGTGCGCAGCCGCCAACGCCGGAGTGGGGCACGATGCTCTCCGACGTGCTGCAGTTCGCGCAAAGTGCCTGGTGGGTGGTCACCTTCCCGGGTGTTGCCATTCTGCTGACGGTACTGGCATTTAACCTGATGGGCGACGGCTTACGCGACGCTCTTGACCCGAAACTCAAACAGTAGGCAGCGAGATGGCACTCTTAACAGTAGATAAACTCTCGGTGCATTTCGGTGACGAAAAAGCACCGTTCCGCGCCGTCGACCGCATCAGCTATCAGGTCGAGCAGGGGCAGGTTGTCGGGATCGTCGGTGAATCCGGCTCCGGCAAATCGGTCAGCTCGCTGGCGATTATGGGGCTGATTGATTACCCCGGCAAAGTGATGGCCGACAACCTGGTGTTTAACCAGCGCGACCTGAAACGCATCTCCGAAAAAGAGCGCCGCCAGCTGGTGGGCTCGGAAGTGGCGATGATTTTCCAGGACCCGATGACCAGCCTCAACCCGTGCTACACCGTGGGCTTCCAGATTATGGAAGCGATAAAGGTGCATCAGGGCGGCAACAAGCGCACCCGTCGCCAGCGCGCTATCGACCTGCTGAACCAGGTCGGTATCCCTGACCCGGCTTCGCGCCTTGACGTTTACCCGCACCAGCTCTCCGGCGGGATGAGTCAGCGCGTGATGATCGCCATGGCGATCGCCTGCCGGCCGAAGCTGCTGATCGCCGATGAGCCAACCACGGCGCTCGACGTGACGATTCAGGCGCAGATCATCGAGCTGCTGCTCGATCTGCAGCGCCAGGAGAATATGGCGCTGATCCTGATTACCCACGATCTGGCGCTGGTGGCGGAAGCCGCCCAGCACATTATCGTGATGTACGCGGGGCAGGTGGTGGAAACCGGTAAAGCGGTGGACATCTTTAAAGCGCCGCGCCATCCGTACACTCAGGCGCTGCTGCGTGCGCTGCCGGAGTTCGCGGCGGATAAAGCGCGTCTGGCATCGCTGCCGGGCGTGGTGCCGGGCAAATATGACCGCCCGAACGGCTGCCTGCTCAACCCGCGCTGCCCGTATGCGCAGGATCGCTGCCGCAGCGAAGAGCCGTCACTGCATGATATTGCCGGGCGTCAGTCCAAATGTCATTTCCCACTGGATGATGCCGGGAGACCAACTTATGAAGCCTGAACACGATAAAGCCACGCTGCTGATGCAGGCCATCGACCTGAAAAAACACTACCCGGTGAAAAAGGGGTTGTTTGGCCAGGAGCGACTGGTCAAAGCGCTGGACGGCGTGTCGTTCGATCTGGAGCGCGGCAAAACCCTGGCGGTGGTCGGCGAGTCCGGCTGCGGCAAGTCCACGCTGGGCCGCCTGCTGACGATGATCGAAACCCCGACCGAGGGGCAGCTGTTCTATCAGGGGCAGGACCTGCTGAAGCACGACCCGGAAGCGCAGAAGCTGCGCCGTCAGAAAATCCAGATCGTCTTCCAGAACCCGTACGGTTCTCTGAACCCGCGTAAAAAGGTCAGCCAGATCCTTGAAGAGCCGCTGCTGATTAACACCAGTCTGAGCAAAGCGGAGCGCCGCGAGAAAACCCTGGAGATGATGGCCAAGGTCGGCCTGAAAACCGAGCATTACGACCGCTATCCGCATATGTTCTCCGGCGGCCAGCGTCAGCGTATCGCCATTGCACGCGGCCTGATGCTCGACCCGGACGTGCTGATTGCCGACGAGCCGGTTTCCGCGCTCGACGTGTCGGTGCGTGCGCAGGTGCTGAACCTGATGATGGACCTGCAGCAGGATCTGGGGCTGTCGTACGTGTTTATCTCGCACGACCTGTCGGTGGTTGAGCATATCGCTGATGAAGTGATGGTGATGTACCTGGGCCGCTGCGTGGAGAAGGGCAGTAAAGAGGAGATTTTTGCCAATCCGCGCCACCCTTACACCCAGGCGCTGCTGTCCGCCACCCCACGCCTTAACCCGGATGAGCGCCGCGAGCGCATCAAGCTGACCGGCGAGCTGCCAAGCCCGCTCAACCCGCCACCGGGCTGCGCCTTTAATGCCCGCTGCCGCCGCCAGTTCGGCACCTGCGTGCAGCTTCAGCCGCAGCTGAAGTCCTACGGCGGTCAGCAGGTTGCCTGCTTCGCGGTCGACCAGGACGAAAACCCGACGACCTGACTGCGGCAATCCTGTAGAGACCGACCTTCTTTTCCGGTCGGCCTTTCAATTCTGCGGGTCGACCAAAACGAAAGGTCGACCCCTACGTTGCCGAACAGACGTTTGTAGGGGCCGACCCTTTTTTCCGGTCGGCCCTCTCTTCCCAATCCCTGGTAGATGCCGTCTGGGATAAGCCGCGTAATGACTTACCTGTCATAAGGGGCGATAATCTTTCCAGTTAAAAATCGCTATTACATAATATATCCTGAGCCTGCAGTATATCCGCGCGGCTTTCGTTGCACCGTGTTGCTGCGTAAATATCAATATTTAATCTCTGAGACACGGAGTCTGTCAGCTCACGGTAGCATAACCCCTCCTGATTAAAGGTGCATTTTGACTGAGGCAAAAGGGCAAATCCCTTTCCTCTGGAGATATGACTGAGCATAACAAGTGAATCATCCGATTCTTTTATTCTTTTAAGCGTCACTTTTAGCGTGTCAAAGTAGCTTTCGCATTTGTCGTAGAATAGCGGATTAGCGCTTCTGGAGAACCAGAAGAGAGGTAAATCGCTGACGTCTTCCAGTGAGACTTTTTCTTTCAGGCTTGCAGGGTGCATGGCGGGCAATGCCATAAGCAGAGTTTCCCGGTAGACCCAGCGATACTGGAGCATATCTTCATGACCAATCCCCCTTTCCCCAGTCAGTACAAGGTCCAGCATATTTTTCGACAGGCTTTGTAGCAGCTGTGCTGAAGTTAGCTCGGGTGTTTCAACATCGTCGCCGGCATTCAGTGTGCGAAGCCGCCTGTAAAGCGGCTCAATAAATTCAAAATTGAGAGTCCGGGTAAGACCTATGCGCAGGTTCATTTCAGAAGAAAGTGAGTCTGTTTTCAGCTCGCTAATGTCCGATAGGATTTTTTCTGCTTTTATTACCAGGGCACGACCTGCTTCTGTCAGGTTCACATCGTGTGTATTACGACTGAAGAGCTGAAGATTAAGAACGGCTTCAAGGCACTTTATCTGCCGCGTCAGGGGGGGCTGTGTCATTCGAAGACGTTCGGCAGCCCGACGAAAGTTCAGCTCATGCGCAACAGCGAGAAAGCACTGAAGCTGTTTAACGCTGGGAAGGTTATTACTGATTAAATGCCCGACGTTCGCCATAAAATTCGCCCCAGGATTAGAGAAATGCATTCTAAGCTTTTTTTATGCTCTGATACGACACTTAGTGTCATATCAGAAAAGCTTAATGAATAGTAATACCAGGATTATATTACAAACTTAACAATTCCATAAGTATCTCAGATTGATAAAATCGCTCCGAGTTTTAGTGAAGCATTTATAAGGAAATAATCATGTCATCAAAATATGTACTGCTATCTCGCCTTCCATTAAAAATTGATACTTCTGAGAAGTGTTTTTACTCATTAAAAAACAGTGGGAGCACTCGCTATTATTTTTGTGAAGAACAGGGCGTTAATGAACTACTGGAGCTTCGTGGTTTTCACGATATTAAAGAAATCTCCCTGGTGGAAGAAGAAATGGAGTCAATGTTCTATCGTTTCTCCGATCATCTTTCTGCGGACATTCGCAGGGAGTTGCTTAAATTTGTAGAGTCACCGATTAATAGCAAGAAAGATCTCCCTGAAACAAATTATATTCAACTACGCCACGTGGAAGTTCCCGCGCATAGTTATCAGCAATATCGGTTTTGGCGAGATGAATCTATTTTTAATATTGTAAAAGATAATAATGATAAAATAGAAAGCTTTGAAGCATTCCATTCCCTTATCAGCGGAGTGCCAGGTGTTATGTTCATTTCGTCTTTTAACGGTGATAAAGGGGGTTATGAAGAAATTTTCACTAACCCACGTTATCAAGAGATCATTAAGCAGGCTGGTGATAATTATATAACAGGTGGCAATAAAGGTCTCTATACTCGCATGTATCGTGCCTGTAATTTTTCTGGGGTATAAAATGAACTGTAAAAAACTGGTTGTTGTCGGCGACAAGTTTAATGAATTTGCAAATGGTAAAGATGTTTTGACGATATCTCAACTTGAATTATTGACGCAGATCCCTGCGAATATAATTGGTAAAGAACACGAAATTATCGTGGGACAGGGTGTACGCAAAGATTTTGCTGGAAATGTTATTTACAATAAGGAAAAAAATGCCATTTATGGCAGCAAACTTAAAATTAGCTCGCTGGAAAGACTGATCAGTAACAAAAAAAATGTGCATTGTCATAAAAGGCTTGAGCAAAATATTCTGATAGGTACAGCCGAACAGGCTGGACATAACAGTAACATTTATACCATGCCATTGCTGATTGATGAACGCAGCGAATTTATGGCAGATCACCAGACAGGCCAGCATATTCAGGCAATGCTACTGATTGAAGCAAGTCGTCAAGCTTTTATTGCTGTCACCGAACAATTTATTTATACAGAGGAAGCTGGACGTTATTACGTCATTAACAACATGGCGATAAATTTTTCCAGTTTCCTGTTTCCCCTACCGGCATTGGTCAACTTTGAATTCCTGGACAAGGATGTCAATGACCGCAGGGGGCGCTTTACGGCTCAGGTCCGCGTGACTCAGTGTCAGACGCTGTGCGTCACCATGGATGTGTCTTTCACTGTTTATGCTTCGGATCTGATTTCTGAAAAAGAAAAATCACTTGCTAAAGTTGCCATGCAGGCGGCCATCGTTGCGTAGCATGATCGTTTCACCGGACAATCCGAGGCCGGTATGTAAGCGCTAAAGGGACCAGTAAGCTAGTTTTCGATACCGGAGATGAGTCGCTCCTTCACCAATTAATTACGTTAGGATGGGATAAAAATGCCATTTGTCCAAGTTACCATTTGGCCTGCGAAAGATGAAAATAAAATAATCAAACTGCAGGAAGATATTACTTTTGTCGTTCATAAAAATACTGGGGCACCGCTGGATAAAATTTCGGTTGTCATTTTTGAGGTGAGTCCTTCACGATGGGCAGATGCAGGCGTGCCAGGAAATCACATTGAATTTCCTGAAAAAAGTCGAAGGAAAAACTATGAGGAGTGAGACTTGTTTAATTCAGCCGCATTCTTTGACGTCGATGAGACACTTATAAATATAAAAAGCATGTTCGATTTCTTTGGCTTCTGGTGTTGTGAGAACAACCAGCAATTTAAGCTTGAAAACTATATGGCACGCTTTCGGGCCGAAGTTAAAAAGGGGGTGTCCCGTGAAATCCTTAACAGGGAGTACTACCGTCAGTTTGCGGGAGTTTCTTATCAGCACCTGGAAGATCTGGCTGAAAAATGGTTCAAATTAAAGATTGAATCTCAGTTTTTCATAGTCAGCGCAGTCTCATCACTTAAAAAACATCAAGATGAGAAGACGCATACGGTATTTGTATCAGGATCTATGCTTCCCATTCTTTCTCCAATTGCAAGATATCTTGGCGTAAACGATATTCTCTGTGCGCCGATAATATTAGATGGTTCGGGAGTGCTCACAGGTGAAATAGGCCAGCCCCAGACTATAGGTGCCGGGAAAAAGAGTGCGATTATTAATTTTTGTAATTTGAAAAAATTAAAACTATCGGATTGTTATGCTTATGGCGATGACCTGTCGGACATCCCCATGCTCGAAGCAACGGGGCATCCTGTCTGTGTGGGGAAATATTCCGCTCTTGCCAAGTATGCAATAGAAAAAAACTGGCCGCTTATTTAGATACTTATGAGGTAAGTAACATGGTTTCAGAAAAACCCCCACAGGATATGACTTTAAGGTCATGGCTTGCTCTGTTTATTCTCGCCCTTTCAACTTTTACTATTGTTACCACTGAACTGGCGCCGATTGGCCTATTAACGCCTATCGCAGAGGGGCTCGGTTCTTCGGAATCAGCGATTGGTATGACTGTTTCGCTTTATGCCTGGGTAGGCGCACTGAGTGCGCTTTTTGCATCAGTCTGTCTGGGGAACGTTGCAAAAAGGCGACTTTTACTCGTACTCACTTTGGTGCTGATGATATCCAACGTCTTTGCCGCTACGGTAAATACCTACAGCGCACTGCTTGCAGCACGCGTACTGGGCGCACTTGCCCATGGAGCATTTTGGGCGATGATCGGCGCGACTGCCGTTGCCATCGTGCCAGCCAGATATATAGGTGTAGCGACCTCTATTGTATTTGGTGGTGTATCCGCAGCCAGTGTATTTGGCGTGCCGGTATCAAATTTTATTGGTATCCATTTCGGTTGGAGGCAGGCATTTTGGCTGATGGCTGCGCTCAGCGTGTTTGCCTTTGTCGGCATCACGCTCCTTATTCCGCAGATAACCAGTAACAGCGCAATGGGTCTGGAGGCACTTAAAAGCGTTTTAAAATCATCTACTTTGTGGAAAATCTACTCAGCCACGGCACTGGTGGTTACCGCCCACTTTGCCGCATTTACCTACATTGAGCCTTGGCTGCACACACAGCATTTTCTTACAACGTCAATGATTCCGGTTGTTCTTTTGGTTTACGGTATCGCAGGCCTGGCCGGTAATTTCCTGACCGGAATAGTTATCGACAAATATCTTAAGCTGACGGTATCGGTATCTGTCCTGCTTATCTGCGCAGTGCTGCTATTTTTGGGCTTATCGGCTGCATCGCTTTCAGCCACGGCCATTTTTACCGCCATGGTTATCTGGGGTATCGCAGTTTCAGGAATATTTGTTGGCTTCCAGACGTGGGTGCTGCGTATGGCAGATGACAGAACCTTTCCGGCATCGGCTGTCTACGTTTCATTTTTCAATATCGCCATTGGTATCGGCGCGTCAGCGGGTGCATGGATGGTATCCGCATTTTCAGTACCGCTGTTGTATACCGCTGCAGGCATAGCCATTGGTCTTTCTGTCCTGCTTGTGGCCCTGATTCCAGCGCGAGCTGCCGCAATACACACCATCATGGAAAAATCCTATGAGTCAAACTAATGACCTGACACGTTATGGCAGGAAGATCATGGATAGCCTTGAGGCTGGTCTCGCCGATAGAGTCACCGGACGACTGAGTGAACTTGATCCCACCTTACCCGCCCTGATAACCGATTATGCTTTTGGTGCTGTCGTTGGTCGCCCAGGGCTGGACATTCGAACGCGTGAAATGCTGACAGTTGCCTCACTTGTGACGCTGGGTAACGCAATGCCTCAGCTTGAATTACATATGAGAGCAGCGCTTAACACGGGTGTTACGCCGCAAGAGTTGCTTGAAATTGTCATCCAGATGGCCGTTTATGCTGGCGTGCCAGCTTGCATGAACGGTCTGACTGCCTACCGCACCGCTATGGCGGCCACCGGTTTGACGTTGCCCGGTCTGCAAGAGGCAAACTCATGAATGAGGTGGTGATTGTGGCTGCAAAGCGCACGGCTACCGGGGCCTTTCAGGGCTCTCTATCGGAGCATTCAGCTGCAGAACTTGGGAGTTGTGTTGTTCGGGCACTTCTTCAAGAGTCCGGTGTGGGCGCTGGCGAAATCTCTCAGGTTGTGATGGGGCAGGTTCTTACGGCTGGCTGTGGCCAGAATCCGGCACGTCAGTCAGCGCTGAATGCAGGGCTACCTGTTGCAACGCAATGTCTTACGATCAACAAAGTCTGCGGATCCGGTCTCAAATCCGTCCACCTTGGTATGCAGGCATTATGTATGGGTGAAGCAGAGTTTGTTATTGCTGGTGGTCAGGAGAGCATGTCCAGAGCGCCCCATATTCTGTTGTCTTCACGTACCGGAACACGGCTCGGCAATATTGGTTTGTGTGACAGCCTGGTTTCTGACGGGCTCTGGGACTCCTTCAACAACTATCATATGGGGATAACAGCTGAAAACGTCGCGACTAAATTCTGTATCAGCCGGGAGATGCAGGACGAGTATGCCCTTTCATCTCATAATAAGGCTCTGGGCGCGCAGGAGCAGGGGATTTTTGAACGTGAAATTGTCCCTCTGGAGTGGCTGACAAGCAAAGGCGAAACCATGAGAGTGGCAATGGATGAAGGCCCGCGTATAACCAGCATTGCAAAGTTGATGCAACTGAGACCTACTTTCAGAAAAGATGGAACCGTTACCGCAGGTAATGCAACCTCCCTTAATGATGGTGCTGCCGCAGTCCTTCTCTGTACCCGGCACCGTGCGGAGATGCGTAGGCTGCCGGTTCTTGCATCATTGGGTGTGTTTGCAAATTCAGGTATTGAACCGGCATTAATGGGTGCCGCCCCACTACAGGCTATCGCGGAATGCCTCTCCCGCTCAGGATGGAAGCCTGAAGATGTTGAGCACCTTGAATCTAATGAAGCATTTGCCGCCCAGGCACTGGTAGTGCTTGGCCGGGCTGGCATTTCACCTGAGCGTATCAATCCTTATGGTGGCGCCATCGCGCTCGGGCATCCTATCGGGGCTTCAGGATGCCGTATTCTGGTGACCCTCGTGCATGGACTGGTGCGTAATAACCATAAGCGCGGTGTTGCAGCACTGTGTGTTGGCGGCGGGGAAGGCGTCGCCCTGAGCGTTTATCGCTAAAGATGCAGCGACACTTTCCATCCATACATACAAACCGGGTATTACCCGGTTTTTTTATCTTTTGATAAAGATTTCAGCTGTTAATGCCTTTCATTCCTTCTTCTGAATACCGTTCGCCTCTAATCGTTACGTACTGATGAAGATGGTTCAGCAATATGATGTCTGCCGGTTCCAGAATAATGTCAGACGCCTGAGCATTTTCAGCCAGATAGCGGGTGTGCCTGGTGCCGGGGATCGGTACCAGCTTAGGGTACTGGGCCAGGAGCCAGGCAAGCGCAACCTGGCCTGCGGTGCAGCGGTATTTCTGAGCAAGCGGGCGAATCACGTCAATCAGCTGCATATTATGATCGAGGCTGGACTGAGCGAAGCGATCATTATTTTTACGGAAGTCACCTTCTGAGAAGTCACTGTTTTTGAGGTATTTTCCCGTCAGGAAGCCTCTGCCAAGTGGCGAGTACGCCACAAGGCCAATACCCAGCTCTTTTACTGTTGGCAGGATTTCATTCTCTATATCTCGCGTCCACAGCGAATATTCTGTCTGCAGAGCAGCAAGCGGGTGTACAGCATGGGCCCGGCGAAGCGTTGAAGCCGAAACCTCACAAAGACCTATGTGATTGATCTTGCCCTCTTTAACGAGACGACTTAAACACGCCATGCTTTCTTCAACAGGCGTATCCTGACTGACCCTGTGAAGATAAAACAGATCGATTCGTTCAACGCCAAGCCTCTTCAGAGACTCGTGACAGCAGCGGGAGATATAGTCAGGTTTGTTGTTAATTGAGCGGGCATAGGCGTCGTCAGGTGAGCGATCGATCCCGCATTTCGTGGCAATTCTGAATTGCCCGCGTGTAGGCTTATCCAGCCCGGCTAGAAAGTGACCAATCAGCCTTTCATTGTGGCCGCGTCCGTAAAGATCGGCGGTATCAATAAATGTCACATTCAGATCAATAAGGTGGTGTAACAGCTGCAAAGATACCTTGTCGTCTGTCTGACCATAAAATTCGCTTAGCCCCATAGCACCATAACCTACCGCACTGACAGCAAGGTTTTGAGATAAATTTCGGGTATTCATAGTTTCTCCTTTTCAACACCATGATTGTTTCATTCTGTTGAAATAGAATGAATTTTCATTTTCGTTATGCTGAAAAAGTATCAGTAACAGCAGGTGTAACGGGCTCCTCTTATCCAGCAGAAGTCTACTTAAGGTTTGGGGCTAATGAGGGGAAAACACGGAGCAATCGCACAAAATTCTTCAGCCAAACCCATGGTTCTGCATCCGCTGCTATGCTGTATAAAAAACCATCCTAATCTATCCTCCCTAAGCCCAATCAGGGCAGGTCGAAGAAACAGGAGGTTGGACAGGGCTTTCGCAGTGACTTATGTCAAATTTTCTTTAGGTGGCAGAGGATTATGGGATAGCCTTAATAATCAAAAGGAAAACGTCGCATCGGGAAAGCGTAAATATGAGGAAGGTATTTCATTTAAATGAAATGGCCGCCAGGAAATACGCGAAATAATCACCTAAGGCAAATAATCACTGTGCTGATATATAACCCCTGCAATTAATTATTTTACTTATTTCACGTTATTTATTCTTTCAAAACCTTCTATCTGTGATATGAGATTAGTCTGAGTGATTTAAACTTTATATGTTATATTGCCGCGAAAACATCCACCTTGCGCGATCATTCTCATGAAAAGCTATGATGACCTGCAGCGTTTTAAAGAAAAAACGCAAACAAACCATATTGAATTCAAAGACATGTCTGAGCAGGCGATCAATTCTGACAGCACCAACTGGGCGATAATCAAACAGTTGCTGAATGAGGGCGCAGGGTCGGTGCTGGATAACCGTCAGCGTATCGATCTGGCGGCACCGCAGCCGATCGATTCCGCTGCCTTTAGCCCCCCGCCAGCGGAAATGCCTGCGGTGGCGCTACATTTACCGGTCCACTCTTATGTTGCGGCCGCGCCAATGGCTAACGATAAGATCGGCGCCTCGCTGCTCGACAGTATTTCCGCCTCGCTGCAGGCGGGATCGCCTGAAGTCGCAACAGCGCAGCCCGTCGCTGCGGCGACACCGGTAGCGGATGCTGCGCCGCTGCGCGCCATGCCGCTTGCCCGCCAGACTGCCATGGCTGGCTCTTCCCTGCTCGAACAGCTGTCAGCCAGCACGCCGGTTAAACCGGTCGTGCAAAGCGCCCCGGCCCCTGTGGCTCAGGCGCCTCAGCCCGTTGCGGCCGCGGCCACCCCACAGCCCGTTACGGCGGCTGCGGCCCCGGTTAACGCGAGCTTCAAACAGTTGTTTAGTCCGGCTGCGGCCCCTGCTCCTCAGGCGCTGTCGAAGGATGTGTTGTTACAACCCCTGCTGGAGAAAATTGCCTCATGCCGTTAGTTTGCGTCTGCTCCCCTAAAGGCGGTGTGGGTAAAACCACCATGGCGGCCAACCTTGCTCATGCCCTCGCACGCGGCGGCAGCAAGGTGCTGGCTATCGATTTTGACGTGCAGAACGCCCTGCGCCTGCACTTTGGCGTGCCGCTGGCCGACGGACGTGGCTTTGTGGCGAAATCAGCGGAATCTTCCGACTGGAGTCAGTCGATCCTCACCACCGGCGGCAATATCTTTGTCCTGCCTTACGGGGAGGTCAGCGAAGAGCAACGCGTTGAGTTTGAAAACAATCTGACACGTGACCCCAACTTCCTCGCGCGCGGGCTGCACAGCGTCCTCAACTATCCTGGCCTGGCGATCATCGCGGATTTCCCGCCAGGCCCAGGCCCGGCGCTTAAAGCTATGACCGCACTTGCCGATATGCATTTAGTGGTGATGCTGGCGGATACCGCCTCTCTGTCGCTGCTGCCGCAGATTGAGAACGAAAAAATGATCGGCGGCGCGCTTAACCATCGCAGCGGTCACTATTTTGTGCTCAACCAGAGCGACAACCGCCGCAATATCAGCCGCGACGTGACCGCCTTTATGCAGCAGCGCCTTGGCGACAGGCTGCTGGGCGTGGTCAACCGCGATGAGAGCGTGGCGGAGGCCAACGCTTCCCAGCAGTCGATTTTTGATTTTAGCCCGGTCTCAGCCGCGGCCTTTGATATTGAGCTGGTCGGCAAGCGTCTTGCGGCGCTGCTTAACATTAAAGTCGGTGACGGCGAAATGCACGCCCCGCTGAACTCTCGTTAACTTTAGGCCTGTACCCAAATAACTCGAGTTGCAGCCAACGCGCATGCAGCTTGAAGTATGAAGAGTATAACGCCGGGCACGGAAGCCTGAAGACGCGTGGCGCCAGCGCCACGATTATAACTATACGTATTCAGGATGACTTATGAACAAAGTCCTGTTCTATCTGCTGCTGCTGATATTATTCCCCATCGCTGCGGTCATCGTTATCACCCCAATGGACAGCCAGAAGCAATATATCTTTGGCTTAATCTCTATTGCTATCGTGTTTTTATTGGGCTTTAGCAAGAGCAAAAAAGTCTCGCTGGTGATGGTGGTTCTCTCGGCAATGATGTCGACGCGTTATATTTTTTGGCGCGCAACCGAAACGCTGCATTTTAATTCCGAGGTGGAAGCGATCCTCGGCATCGGCTTATTTATTGCCGAGCTCTATGTCTGGCTTATTTTAATCCTCGGCTACCTGCAAACTTCATGGCCGCTTAAGCGAACCATTGAGCCGCTGCCGGACGATGTCAGCCTGTGGCCGACCGTCGATGTCTACGTACCGAGCTACAACGAAAGCCTCGACGTGGTGCGCGACACCGTTCTGGCCGCGCAGTGCATCGACTACCCGCGCGACAAGATCAAGATCTACCTGCTGGACGATGGCAAGCGCAGCGAATTCGCCCGCTTTGCCGCAGACGTTGGCGTCGGCTATATCACCCGTGATGATAACCGCCACGCCAAAGCCGGTAACCTCAACCACGCAATGAAAATCACCAAGGGTGAGCTGATCTGCGTATTTGACTGCGACCACGTCGCCACCCGCACCTTCCTGCAGGCCACCGTCGGTGCCTTCCTGAAGGATAAGAAGCTGGCGCTGTTGCAGACCCCGCACTACTTCTACTCGCCGGACCCGTTCGAGCGCAACCTGAAAGCGGCGCGTGAAATCCCGAACGAGGGCGCACTGTTCTACGGCCCGGTCCAGCAGGGTAACGACAACTGGAACGCCACCTTTTTCTGCGGTTCCTGTGCCGTTATCCGTCGCTCAGCGCTGGAAGAGATTGGCGGCTTCGCGGTGGAAACCGTGACCGAAGATGCGCACACCGCGCTGAAGATGCAGCGCCTCGGCTGGGGCTCAGCCTTCCTGGCGATCCCGCTGGCGGCGGGCCTCGCGACCGAACGCCTGGGTCTGCATATCGTACAGCGTACCCGTTGGGCGCGCGGTATGACGCAGATTTTCCGCGTGGATAATCCGCTGTTTGGCCGCGGTCTGAAGTGGCAGCAGCGCCTGTGCTACCTCAATGCCATGCTGCACTTCCAGTTCGGCCTGCCGCGCGTCATCTTCCTGACCGCGCCGCTGGCCTACCTGCTGTTTAACCTGAATATCATTCACTCGTCCGCCAGCCTGATCTTCGCCTACGTGCTGCCGCACCTGGTGATGTCGCTGTACGTCAACTCGCGTATGAATGGCCGCTTCCGCGCCACCTTCTGGGGCGAGATTTACGAAACGGTGATGGCGTTCCACCTGGTGATCCCGACCATCCTGACGATGATTTCGCCCAAGCACGGCAAGTTCAACGTGACGGATAAGGGCGGCCTGCTGGATGTCGGCTTCTTCGACTTTAACATCGTGCGCCCGCACGTGATCTGCGCCCTGCTGCTGCTGATTGGCGTGGTGAGCGGCGTGGTTCGCGCCGTCGGCCATAACTATTTTGGCGTTGACCCGTACGTGATTGCGCTCAACGTCGGCTGGGCGACCTTCAGCCTGATCATCCTGATGGCGGCCATTGCCGTGGCGCGTGAAACTAAGCAGGTGCGTAAAACCATCCGTATCGATGTCCACCTGCCGGTGGTGATCCACTACGCCAGCGGCATTTCGTCACGCAGCAGCACCATCAACCTGTCGATGGGCGGCGCGCAGATAAGCGCCCCGGACCAGCGCCATGAAAATGATGAAATCGAAGCGATTGACGTGATGCTGGAGTCCGGCACCATCTCCATTCCGGTGCAGATCATTGGCGCAGAAGATGGCGTTATCCGCCTGCAGTTCCACGAAATGCCGCTGTCGCGCCGCCGTGAACTGGTGCGCGTGGTGCTGGCGCGCGCCGATGCGTGGATCCAGCCGGAAGGCCCGAAAGATAATCCGCTGCGCTCGCTGCTGAATATCATCCGTACCGTATTTGAACTGTTCTGGCTGAGCTGGAAAGACAGCCGCGCCAGAAAGAAACAGCAGGCGCACGTGGAAGAGGATAGCGCAGTATGAAGCCATTATTACTGCGAGCACTCTGCCTGAGTAGCATGCTGACCCTGAGCAGCGTGCAGGCCGACCCGACCAGCGTGACGCAGGACAGCAGCGCGCTGTCCGATATCCCGCCGCCGGCGGACGTCGGCGCGGCAGCCCCAGCGCAGAGCAGCAGCCCGGAGATGTCGACCATGACCGCCCCGGCGGTGGAGAACGATCGGCCTGCGGCTGCGGCCGAAGAGAACTTACCGGCCGGTGATGAAGCGGCACTGCCGCCGGGCACCAGCGCGATGCCTGCCGGTTTACCGCCGCTGCCTGCCATAAGCGATGAAACCCCTCCCGCTGCGGTTGCGGTGCTCAATCAGCCGCTGACCAGCACCGTCAGCGTGGCGCAGATGGGGCAGAAGCAGGGTATCACCCTGACAGGCGGTCAGCTGCAGTCCGGTATTGTCTTCACCCTGCCAACGGATGAAGTGGTCACCAATGCCCGTCTTAACCTGTCGCTGAAAGTGTCGCAGGCGCTGGCGGCGCGCAATACTTCCCTGCAGCTGATGCTGAACGGCCAGCCGCTGGGCACGCTGCCGCTTAGCGCTTCCGATCGTGCCAGCGAAGATTACCAGCTGGATATTCCGGCGGCGATGGTGGTCTCCAGCAACAACCTGAGCTTTAAAATTAACGATGCCGATCGCCTGCTGTGCGAGCGCGACAGCGCCCAGCAGTATCAGGTCACCATTCTGCCGAAAACCTCGCTGGCGCTGGAAGGCCAGCAGCTGAATATCGGTACCAGCCTGCGTAACTTCCCGCGTCCGTTTATTGATCCGCTGCGCATGAGCCCGGCGACAGTGGCGATGGTGTTCGGCGACAACGTTTCCCCGGGTGAAGTTAGCGCGGCGGCGATCCTCGCTTCCTGGATGGGGATTCAGGCCGACTATCGCGGCATCAGCTTCCCGGTGCTGCGCGGCCAGCTGCCGGAGAAAAACGGCGTGGTGTTCGGCCATCCCGGCGAGAAGATTGGCAGCCTGACCTTACCGGATAGCGCAGGCCCGTCTTTGCAGATCGTCGACAACCCGGATAATCCGGTGTACAAGCTGCTGCTGCTGGTCGGGAAAGATGACGACCAGCTGCGTCAGGCCAGCTGGCGCCTGCTGCAGCCGCTCAACCTCGACGACGCTGCGCTGAACGTCGCCAACCAGACTATGCCATTAAGCAAGCCATACGACGCGCCGCGCTGGATCAACACCGATCGTCCGGTCCGCCTGAGCGAGCTGCTGCGCAAAGACCAGAGCCTGACCACCACCGGCATCTGGCATGATGCGCTGCGCGTCAATTTCCGCGCCGCGCCGGACCTGTTCCTGTGGGACGGCGACACGATTCCGGTGCAGCTCAACTATCGCTTCCCGTCGGAAAGCTGGATTGATGAAGATAACTCGCTGCTCAACGTGACGCTGAACGGCACCTTCCTGCGCAACCTGACCGTCAATAAAGTCGGTCTGCTGGAGAACATCTGGCACCGTCTGGGCGGCGATGCGCGCCAGGAGAAATACACGCTGAAGCTGGACCCGTACCTGATTTACGGCGACAACCAGATGCAGCTCTATTTCAACATCAAGCCGAAGGCCAGCGCGCCGTGCAGCGTGCTGACCAACAACAACATCAAGAGCCGGATTGAGGATGATTCGTTTATCGATCTGAGCCATACCCGTCACTTTACGCTGCTGCCGAACCTCTCTTACTTCGTCGGCGCCTCGTTCCCGTTCTCGCGCCTGGCCGACTACTCGCAGACCGTGCTAATGCTGCCAGAGCAGCCGAGCAATGCGGAGATCAGCACCCTGCTGGATATGGCTGGCCGCTCGGGTAATGCCACCGGCGTGGCGCTGAGCCATAACAGCGTGATGTTTGGTATTCCGGCCAGCGGTTCGCTGCGCGAGCGTCTGGAAAACAGCGACGTGCTGTCGGTCTCCACCCTGGCGCAAACCCATTTTAACCGCGAGATGCTGGCGGCTTCCCCTTATAAGGTGAACAACCGCACGCTCGGCGTCAAAGTGCCAAACACGCTGGATAACCTGCGCGGCTGGCTGACCGGCGATTGGTATCGTCAGACGCTGGACGCCGACCGTTACTTCTCCTCCAACGAAGACTGGCGCGGTTTTGTCAGCTATCGCTCGCCGTGGAACAGCAGTCGCCTGGTGGTGATGACCGTCGCCACTGACGATAACCAGCTGTCGCGCCTGCACGGCGACATGACCTCGGCACGGATTAACGCGGGGATCCGCGGCGATACCGCCATCATCACCGATGAGAACGGTATCCGCAGCTTCCGCGTCGGCGCGATGTTCCCGAGCGGGCAGATGCCGTGGTACAGGATGGTGGTGTGGTATGCCAATCAGCATGCGGTGCTGCTGGCCCTGCTGGCGCTGTTCTGTTCCACCGTGGTTGGCCTGAGCGTGTATGTGCTGCTGAAGCGCCACTCATGGCGTCGTCTGCACCCGAAAAGCGATCCCCGTACCTCTGGCGAGAAGAAAGAATGATGAAAACCAGGCTCACCCCGATTACCGCCAGAATTCGCCAGCGCTGGGCGATCGCCGGCGGCTTTGCCCTGTCGATGCTCGCCAGCCCGCTCATGGCGGCGGAGAGCAACCCGGCGATTCAGGCGCTGTTTGACCAGGCCAACTACTGGCACCAGAAGGCTCACGACGAGCTGGCACGTGATGCGCTGAACAAAGTGCTGATGGTTGATGGCAATAACACCCAGGCGCTGTACCTGATGGCGCTGTGGTCGCAGCAGAGCGGCGACGGCGCCGCTGCCGCCAAATGGCGCGCGCGCTTAAGCCAGGTCTCTCCGCAGGACTCGCGCCTGGTGGAGCTGGATAACGCGCGCCAGCTGCAAACCATTCCGGCCGCGCAGCTGTCGCTGGCCCGCCAGCAGGCGCGCAGCGGCAACACCGCCGCCGCGCTGCAAACCTGGCGCAACACCTTTAGCGGAAATGAGCCGCCGGCCAGCGTGGCGGCAGAATACTACCTGACCATGGCCGGCGACCGCGCGCTGCTGCCGCAGGCGGTGGATAACCTGCGCCAGTTCGCGGCACAGCATCCGCAGGATACCGGCGCGAAGCTGGCGCTCGGCAAAGCGCTGACGTATCAGGAGTCGACGCGCCGCGAAGGGCTGCAAACCCTGGAGAGCCTGGCCGACGGTAACGCCGATGCTGACCGCTCCCTGCGCCAGGGGCTGCTGTGGCTCGGTCCACAGCCGGGGGATGCGCCGCTGTATCAGAACTACCAGCAGCGCCATCCGCAGGATAAAACGGTGCTGGACTATTACCGTAAGAACGTGGGCGGTGCCGCGAAAGGCCAGGGCTTTACCGCCCTCAACAGCGGTGATGTCTCCGGTGCGCAGAGCGCCTTCGACCAGGTGCTGCAAACCAACCCGGAAGATGCGGATGCGCTGGCCGGGCTCGGTTATGTATCGCTGCGCAGCGGCGACTACGCGAAAGCGGCGGACTACCTCGATCGTGCCGCTAAGCTGGGCGGCAGCGACAGCCAGCAGCGCCAGCAGCAGGCCGCCGATGCGCGCTTCTACGGCCAGCTGGCGTCTGCCCAGCAGGCACTGAAATCCGGTGACAGCGCTCAGGCGCTGAGCCTTAGCGCGCCGCTAACCCAGGCCGCAGGCGAGAAAGGCGTGGCGGCGAAGCTGTTCCGTGCCGACGTGCTGCGCCGCAATAACCAGCTCGATCAGGCTGAACAGACCTACCGCGACGTGCTGGCGAGCGACGCCAATAACCGCCCGGCGAAAGAGGGGCTGTTCTACGTGCTGCGCCAGAAGGGCAACACCGCCGAAGCCAATACGCTGTTGGCCTCCCTGCCAGCCAGCGTGCGCGAAGCGGTGACGCCGCGCCCGGTGGCGACCAGCGATCCCGTGCGTCGTGATGCCAAACAGGCGCTGGCGGCGGGCAATCCGCAGCGCGCCATCAGCATTCTGCAGCAGGGCATGCAGCGCTTCCCGAACGATGGCTGGCTGCGCCTCGACCTGGCGCGTATCTATCAGCAGCAGGGCGATACCGCGGCGGCCGCTGGCGTGATGCAGCCCGCCTTCCGCAACGGCGCCAGCAGCAACGAAGTCTACGCTGCGGCGCTGTTTGCCAGCGAAAGCGGGGCTTGGGGGCAGGCGCAGAGCCTGCTGTCGCGCATTCCGCCACGCAGCCAGAATGCGGAGATGCGCACCCTCGCCCAGCGCGTTAATTTCAATCAGCAGATGTCGGTGGCCCAGCAGTATCTGGCGCAGGGCGCCAATGCCGCCGCGGCGAATACCCTGAAGGCGCTGGCGGTTAATCCGCCAGCGAATCCGGCCGATGCCGGTAACCTGGCGAAGGGGCTGGCGCAGGCGGGTGATATGACCAGCGCGGTAGCCGTGGTGCGTAACAATATGCAGCGCGGCGTGCAGGGCAACGCGGGCGACTACGCCGCCCAGGTAGCGGTGCTTAACCAGGCCGGACTGAATGCCGAGGCGCAAACCTTCCTCAGCAACCCGGAACTGCAGGCGCGCAGCACCAGCACCCAGCTGGCGGGGATCCGCAACGGCGGGCTGATCAACGAAGTCGACGACCTGCGCGAGCGTAAGCAGTACGCGGCGGCCTACGACAAGCTGATCGGCGCATTGCAGAAAGACCCGCAGAATAGCGACCTGATGTTCGCCATGGCGCGCCTCTATCAGTCCGGAAAAATGAACAAAGAAGCGGCGGTGGTCTACGACTACCTGATGACGCGCGACACGCCGACTCAGGATGCGCGCGAAGGGGCGATCAACAGCGCGCTGGCGCTGAACGACGTGCCAAAAGCGCGTGCGCTCGCCAGCGGTCTGCAGGGCGAACCTTCCCCGCAACGCCTGCTGTTACTGGCGCGCGTCGCGGAAGCAGAAGGCGACCACAACCAGGCGCTAAGCTACCTGCGCACCGCCAAGGGCAAGATGATTGGCCTTGACGGCAGCACGGTGGGCAGCAGCGCGGGCATTGGTGGCCTGACGCTGGCCGACAACCCGTTTATCAACCGCACCACGCTGTCGGTACGTAAATCGCCATCGGTGTATGGCAATACCATGCCGTGGCAGCAGTCGCCGGATGCGCGCGACTACCGTGATATCGACGGCGTTAGCGTGGTGGGCGGCGGCACGCAGGTCGCGACCCAGCAGAGCCAGACGCTGCACCAGATCGACACCATGATGGACGAACTGCAAAAGGATACCGGCACCTGGGTGCAGGGCGGGATCCAGATCCGCGGTCGCGATGGCGAGAACGGCCTGAGCAAGCTGACCGAAGCCAAAGCGCCGCTGACCTGGTCAAGCTCACCGCTTGGCGATGCGCGCTTTGATTTCACCGTCACGCCAATGACGCTCAGCGCGGGCAGCGCCAGCGGCGACGCCTTCCGCCGCCTTGGCACCGGCGCGGCCAGCGTGGCGACCAGCAACCTGATCCAGAACATCAAGAACGAGCAGGCTTACTACAGTGGCTTAACCGCTGCGGAAAAAACCGTGTTTGATGCCGCCAACCCGGGCGTCGGCGCCGCGCTGACCAACCTCAGCGGCATCGACAGCGCGGACTACAACCCGTTTACCAACGGCGGCCAGAGCAATCTGCAAACCCTGAACAACAACAGCACGCTGGCGAAATACCTTGCGGCCTCCTCGCGTAAGGTTAACGTTGATACCGCCAGCGACAGCGCGTCCGATTCGCAGACCGCCAACGGCGTTGAGCTGAACCTGGCGTTAAGCGGCGACAGTTACAAAATTGACCTCGGCAGCACTCCGCTGGGGCAGGATCTCAGTACCATGGTGGGTGGCGTGAAGTGGGCACCGAAGCTGACCGACTACCTGACGCTGATCCTCACCGGGGAGCGCCGCGCCGTCACCGACAGCCTGCTCTCCTACGTGGGCGTGAAAGACAGCTACTCCGGCAAGAGCTGGGGCCAGGTGACCAAGAACGGCGGTAACGCGCTGTTAAGCTACGATGATGGCGATGCGGGCTTCTACTTCGGCGGTGGCGGCTACAGCTATATCGGCGAAAACGTTGCCAGCAACACCGCGCTGATGGGAAGTGCGGGAGCCTACGTGCGCCCGTTCCACTACAGTGACCGCGAGCTGAAAACCGGCATCAACATCAGCTGGATGGACTTCTCGAAGAACCTCAGCAACTTCACCTACGGTCAGGGCGGCTACTTCAGCCCGCAGAACTACATCAGCGTGTCGTTCCCGGTGGACTTCTCGCAGACCTATGATGACCTGAGTGTGAAAGTGGGCGGTTCGGCCGGTTACCAGTCTTATACCCAGGACAAGAGCGCCTACTTCCCGAACAACCCGGACTATCAGTCCCTGCTGGAAGATGCGGTCACCGCCGGCTACGCCAAAGAAGCGTACTTCAGCGGCGGCAGTAAGAGCGGTATCGGTTACAACCTGCACGCGGGTGCGGATTACAAGATCAACAAGGATGTCACCATCGGCGGCCAGGTGGGCTACGATACCTTCGGTGACTACAACGAAAGTACTGCGCAACTCTACTTCCGCTACATGCTGGGGGGCAAATAAGCATGAGTCAGTTACAGGATCGTACCCTGCAATATTATCGTCAGCAGCAGTATCAGCCCGGCTGGTTTGATCTGCTGAGCGTGATGATCAACGGCATGTTGAACAATGCGGGCGAGCAGGAGAGCCAGGCGTTTCTGCGCCAGATGGGCGACAACCTTGCCAGCCGCTATCCGCTGGGCGAGGTGGCGACCGTGGCCGATCTGGAAAACCAGATCAACCGCGTGCTGGCGCAGTTCAACTGGGGCTTTGTCGATCTGCAACCGAGCGACAGCGCGATCGTCATCGATCATCTGGCGCTGCCGCCGGGCGATGGCGTGATGAGCGACCGCCAGTGGCGGCTGGCGCTCGGCGCGGTGCTGGTGGGGCTGTATGCCCGCTGGCTGCGCGGGCAGGGTGGCAGCGATAGCGTATCGCTGAGTGTGGAAGAGACGGGCGACAGCTCGCTGCGCTTCCGCTATCAGGCATGAGGATGACTATGATTGCCATATTCAGGGCCAGCGTGCTGCTGCTGGCACTGGCGCTGGGCGTATCCCAGGCCGGTGCAGCGGACGGCTGGAGCACCTTTAAAACCCGTTTTATGACCGCCGATGGCCGCATTCAGGACACCGGTAACAAAAACGTCAGCCACACCGAGGGCCAGGGTTTCGCGATGCTGATGGCCGTCTGGTACAACGACCGCAGCGGCTTCGACAGCCTGTGGCGCTGGACGCAGAACAACCTTAGCAACCCGGCTAACGGCCTGTTCTACTGGAAGTACATCCCCGGCGCCAGCGACCCGGTCAGCGACCGCAACAACGCCTCCGATGGCGATGTGCTGATCGCCTGGGCGCTGCTGAAGGCGGGCAATAAGTGGGGCGATAACGGCTATTTACAGGCCTCCGACCGCCTGCAAAAAGCGATTATCAAACGCAATGTGATCGTCTATGCCGGGCGCACCATTATGCTGCCGGGGGCGCAGGGCTTTAACAAGACCAGCTATGTGATCCTCAATCCGTCCTACTTTATCTTCCCGGCGTGGCGTGATTTTGCCGCGCGCAGTCATCTGCAGGTATGGAACAAGCTCATCAGCGACGGGCAGCAGCTGCTGTCCGGGATGCGCTTTGGCGACAGCGGCCTGCCGCTCGACTGGGTGGCGCTGAACGCCGACGGCAGCATGGCCCCGGCCACCGCCTGGCCGCCGCGCTTCAGTTACGATGCCATCCGCATTCCGCTCTATCTGCACTGGTACGATCCCCAGTCGCTGCAGCTGGTGCCGTTCCAGCGTTTCTGGATGAGCTTCCAGCGCCTGCAAACCCCGGCGTGGATTGATGTGATGAGCAACGAAAAAGCGCCGTACAATATGGCCGGCGGCCTGCTGGCAGTGCGTGATTTGACGCTGGATGATACCGGCTATCTTAACGACCAGCTTAACAGCAGCGAAGATTACTACTCCTCCAGCCTGCACCTGCTCACCTGGCTGGCGCTGAAAGACCGGTAAGATCGGGTTTTCGTAGGGGCGAAGGCTTGCCTCGCCCGTACTGAGCTCCGTGCTCACCCCGGGTCGGGCATGCCCGACCCCTACGCAAATCCCGTTTGGTGCTATATGCCTCGCCGGTACTGAATACCGTCTCACCCCGGGTCGGGCTACCTGCCTGGGTAGGGGCCGACCTTCTTTTGCGGTCGGCCCTGAACCCACCCCGACAAACCCCACGCCGATCACTGCGGATACGTCACCCAGTCGCCGCCGTTCAACCTAATCCACGGCTTGCCCTGATACATCACCACCACCGCGTTATCATTTTCCGAGACTACCGGCGTCTGCGGCAGGTTATCGCTCAGCGCGGCCATATTCACATTCGGCGCGTTGAACACCTGGCCGTCGACCACGCGGGAGACCAGTTCGGAGATCGCCTGCAGGCTGGTGGGGGTGCTGACGTTTAGCGTCGCCTGGTGCGGCGCTTTCATCCCGGCAAACTTAATCCCGACCGGCACGTGGGTAATACTGCTGCTTGGGATGTCGCGCAGGCCGGACATCTGCATGCGGTCACCCTCCAGCGCTGCGCCGTGCTCCGGCACCACAATCACCATCACCCGGCGGCCAGACTTGTCGAGGTTCGTCAGGAAGCCGTCCAGCTGGTCAAACAGCGTGTTGGCCCGTGGCTGCCACGGCGCGGTTTTGCTGCTGCCCAGCGTGCGCGTGCCGTCGTGCAGCGGGATCAGGTTATAGAAGGTGGCGCTGCGGGCGTCGGCGCTTTTCTGGCGTTCGTCGAGCCAGCGCTGCATCAGCTGCGCATCGTTAAACACCGGCGAGCCGTCGAAGGAGGTCAGTTCGTGCGAGATACCGGCCTGCGACATCAGCGGTGCCTGTAAATTGCCCTCTTCGCGCAGCTCCTGTAAATAGCCGCCAAAAATCCCCTGATGGTCCAGCATCAGCTGAGGCTTAAACCCGAGCTGCGCCAGGTTATCAAACAGGTAGCAGCGGGCATCTACCGGCTTGTACAGATCGCTGTGCGAGCTTTGCCCGCAGCTGGCGCGCAGCAGGCGGATGCCCGCCGGGCCGCTGTAGCCGGTGGCAGAATTGTAGTTATCCAGCAGCAGGTCGAAATGTTTCCACAGCGGGTGATTACGCAGCCGGGCGTAATCAATATCCGACCAGGCCAGCGAGCAAATGTTGATCACCAGAATATCGAACGGCGCGGCATCGGCAGGCAGCGCCGCCGGGAAGGCGGTGACGCGCTGCTTCTCTGTTTCATAAAACCTGTTCAGGTACGCCGTCAGGCTGGCGCTGGTGGGGGCAGCGGACTGATCCAGCCCGCTGGCGGCCACGGTATTATTCCCCGGCGTACTGTTTGCGACGGCAACCGGCGCAGCCGCTTTATCCGGCAGCAGGGCGAAGGATGGCCCGGCCAGGTTCACCACGTTGAGCCACACCAGCGCCAGTGACACCAGCACCGTCACCCGCAGCCACTGGGCAACAAACAGGTAGAGCACCATCAGCACGAAGCCGCTGCCGATCATCTGCCAGTTGATAAAGCGCTGCAGCAGGTCGAGCAGATAAGCCGGGGAGAAGCCCGCCAGCTGGCTGCCCTGGCTGAGCAGGCTGGAAAGCCCCGGCAGCCAGGTGTCGTGCCACAGCAGCGCGATGCCGAGGGGCACGGAGACCCAGTGGCGCAGACGGTGCAGCTTAGGCGAGGGCAGCGGCAGCAGCAGCCACGCCAGAAACACCAGATTAGCCAGCGCGTGGAAGTTGAGGTAGCCAAACCACAGCAGGGCAAATTTCAGCAGGAAATAGAGGTTCCAGCCGCCCAGCCCGCGCCAGTTGCGCCACAGGCCAGGGGAAGTCTCAGCAGAAGGGTCACGCAGGGTCATGATTTTTTACTGTCCGTCCCGGAAGTTTTACGCCGCCACGTGCCTTCATATTTCAACGCGCGCGGCGGCAGCACGCGGTGCCGCAGCCCGCGCCATTTTTTCGGCAGCCAGCGGCTGTATAGCGGTTTGAGCAGCAGCAGGATCAGCAGCAGCAGAGTGACAATCTGCACCCAGTCCATCAGCGTCATGGCGCATCGCCCTTGTCCACCGGGGTGTTAAGCGTCACCTCTTCCGGCACCAGGCGCAGCGGTGCGGCCTGCGGTTCCGCAGCAGAAGAGGGGGCTTGCACAGCAGGGGCATCGCGCCAGGCGCCGGGCGTGGTGCCCGCCATCTGCCGCACTTCCGACAGGATCTGCAGATCTTCAAACCACACCAGGCGATTGGTGAAGATCTCGTCGGGCGGCAGGCGGAAGATAAATTTCAGCGCGGTATCCAGGTCGTTGTAGCGGCACGAAGAGAGGAACAGGTACAGGCGGTCGCCGATGCGCGTCACCAGGTCACCGAAGCGGCGCGGCTTGCACAGCGTCAGCGCCTGCTCCGGGTTCAGCTCCGGCACCGGGCGCAGCGCCACCAGTAGCCCTTTGCCGTCCTGCGGCAGCACGGTGTTGCCGATCAGGCGCGTTACCGAGCGGCAGAAGTGCTCCAGCGGCAGGTAGCCTTTCTCCTGCAATGGCTGCATCGATTTCAGCAGTACGCTCAGGTCGGCCGGCACGTGGCGGTTATAGCGCTGCCCCTGCAAGCCTTCCAGCGTGGTGAGAAAGCGCGACATCGCGGCGTTTAGCGGCACAATCGCGTTTACGCCGCAGGCCAGCAGCAGGCGCTCATCGCTGTTGCGCAGCGCGGTGTGCATCTCGCGCACCACGATTTTCAGCCCGCTGCCGCGCGTGCGCCGCAGGTTATGAATGTCTGCGGCAAGCTGGGCGATCTGGTCACTGTGGTGCAGGTTAAAGATCACCGTGGCGGCGCTGGCCTGCTGAGCGCGGCTGGCCAGCTGGCCGTTATCGTCGAACAGCGTCCAGGCGCTGGAGAGCGGCGGCGCGCCCTCCAGCACCCCTTTTTCGGCCAGGTACAGATGCTCATCATTTAAGGTTAACGGGCTATTTTGCTCCGATTCGCTAATCTGAGTGAAGCAATCCTGCTGTAATTCAAGGCGTAATGCGCGGTCGGCCAGCATGCCACTTTTATTACACCACCAGTTAATTCGGTAATTCCAGCTATCCTGCTGCCATTCCAGATGTGAAAGTCCGTCTAAATGACGATAGCGGGTTTGTAAATCATTTCGCAGGTGATTAACGCCGGAACCGTAAGTGATAATCAACATTGTTGACTGTCGCGAGGCTAACCACTTTTGCATTCCCTTCAGCCAGCTGTTTAATTCTTCAGGTGCTATTTTTTCCCAGCTGCTAAATGCGGTAAAAAATAACAAGAATCGTGGCTTGTTGGCTAAAGCGCGCGATAAATCTTCGCTCAAATTAAGCAGAGCTTGCGGAGTAGCGGGCAGGGAAAACAGCGGGATCTTGTTCGGGCCGCTGGCAGGGTCTGGAACCAGCAGAGACTGGGGTTTCTCAGGGGTCGCGATCAGCGTCACGGCCGTCTGAGTCGCGATAGTCTGACGTGCCAGAGTGCGTGCATCTTCCTGACGGTTTACCGTTACCCAGTAGCAGCCTGGCGGTTGCATCAGCACTAATTCATTTTGGACCTGACCCAGCCCTAAGCTAAATGAAATCGTCATAAGATTTTTCGCACCAGGGGTAATCCAGCATAATGGCAGGTCGGATAAAGATTTCCGTACCAATTCTAATCCCGTAAATATACATTACATCGTAAACCATTCCAGTGAATCATTGATGGAATCGTTATGTGATGAAATCCTATTAATCCGTGCGGATAATCCGACATAATGACCGCCATGCCGAATAAAAATCAGCAATCTGGGAAAACCCCTGGCCACGAACCGCCCGATGACATTAGCGCACTGGGTGAGGCTTTTGCGTTAACCGCGTTTCGCTATATCGATATTGCCCGTCAGGAAAGGCTGGCCGCAATTTATCAGCGCTGGCCATTACTGACCGAATTGGGCGCATTGCAAAAAAAGGGGTAGTTATGCCGGTGGTGGCATTTTGCGGTTTACGCGGGGGAGTGGGCACCACTTCCATAACAGCGGCGCTGGCCTGGGCACTGAATAGCCTTGGCGAACGTACGCTCGCCATCGATTTTTCCCCGTTTAACCAGCTGCGGATGCATTTCAACACCCCTTACCAACAGCCGCGCGGCTGGGCGCACAGCGCGCTACGGCAGCAGCCCTGGCAGCAGAGCGCCATGCGCTACACGCCATTGCTCGATTTTATCCCCTTCGGCCAGCTGCAAGCGGCTGAAAGCGAAGCGTATCTGCGCAATCCTGAAGCGCTGCTGGCGCCGTGGGCCGGGCGGCTGCACGCGCTGCGGGGCGACTATCGCTGGGTGCTGCTGGATATCCCGGCGGATATGCCGCAGCTGGCGCGGCAGCTGTTGCCGCAGGCGGACCACCAGATCGGGGTGATTGTCCCCGACGGCAACTGCCATCTGCGCCTGCATCAGGCAGAGGTC
The DNA here is from genome assembly GCF_029967685.1 of Erwinia sp. V90_4. Lineage (NCBI taxonomy): Bacteria > Pseudomonadati > Pseudomonadota > Gammaproteobacteria > Enterobacterales > Erwiniaceae > Erwinia > Erwinia sp. V90_4. The sequence goes on from NZ_JASCAQ010000053.1 coordinate 183,268, forward strand.
GCAGAAAATACCCGGTACCTTATTAACCAGTTTAATCCGGTGAGCAAGGCACAGCAGGATCTGCACCAGCTGTGGAGCGGCTCGCTCAATCAGCGCCTGCCGCTGCTGGTGCATCGCGACGAGGCGCTGGCTGAAGCGCTGCTGAACAAGCAGCCTCTCGGTGAGTATCGCCCGCTGAGCCTGGCGGCGGAGGAGATTGCCACGCTGGCGAGCTGGTGCCTGATCAACCTGACGAGCGTGCCAGCATGAACCCGCTGCGCGCGCTGCTGATGCCCGCCGCCCTAAAGGCGCTGAGCCAGCGTTACCGCGGCTATCGCCGCCAGCGCACGCCGCCCCTGACGGCGGCGCTGCACTGCCTGCTGGTGGCGCTCGGCTGGGCGCTGCTGCGCTTTGAAAGCGCGCAGTGGCAGCAGGTCAGCGCCCGCCAGCGCCAGCTTTACCCGCATATCTCCCCCGAGCGCCCGCGCCCGGGCGATGCGCTGCGCTACCTGATCCAGAGCCTGTGGCTGCTGCTGGTGCTGCCGCTGGATGCCTCGGCGCGCAGCGAACGCCAGCGGCTGAATGCCTTTAGCGCGCTGGCCCGCTGGCGCCGGGGTTTTTACCGCTGGCTCAACCGCCTGCCGCAGCGCGCCGCGCAGGCGAAGCTGGAAAAACGCGGCGAGCGCTGGTTAAGCCAGCTTCCCCCTTTGCTGCGCCGCGCGCTGTTCACCGTGGCGGTGCTGCTGGCGACGGCGCTGGCGCTGTTGTGCATCTCGCAGCCGTTCGATATCTGGACGCAGTTTATCTTCGTGATGGTGCTGTGGGCGGTGGCGATGGTGGTGCGGCGCATCCCCGGCAGGCTGCCAATCATGATGATGATCGTGCTGTCGCTGACCATCTCCTGCCGCTATCTGTGGTGGCGCTATACGGCCACGCTAAACTGGAACGATCCGCTCAGTCTGACCTTTGGCGTGCTGTTGATCGCCGCTGAAACCTACTCATGGGTGGTCCTGCTGCTGGGTTATTTCCAGAGCCTGTGGCCGCTGCAGCGCAAGCCGCTATCAATGCCGGAAGATGTCAGCAGCTGGCCCGCGATCGATCTGCTGGTGCCAACCTGGAACGAGCCGCTCAGCGTGGTGAAGCCGACGATCTACGCTGCGCTTGGCCTCGACTGGCCGCGTGAAAAGCTCAATATTTATCTGCTGGATGACGGCCGGCGGCCGGAGTTTCGCGCCTTTGCCGAGAGCGTGGGCATCCACTACCTCGCCCGCCCCAGTCACCAGCACGCCAAGGCGGGCAACATTAACCACGCGCTGCGCACCACCTGCCGCGGCGAGTTTGTGGCGATTTTTGACTGCGACCACGTGCCGACGCGCTCTTTCCTGCAGATGACCCTCGGCTGGTTTATTAAAGACCCCCGGCTGGCGATGTTACAGACCCCGCACCACTTCTTCTCGCCGGACCCGTTTGAGCGCAACCTCGGGCGTTTTCGCCGCACGCCGAACGAAGGCACGCTGTTTTACGGGCTGGTGCAGGATGGTAATGACGTCTGGGATGCCACCTTCTTCTGCGGCTCGTGCGCGGTGCTGCGGCGCAGCGCGCTGGAGGAGATCGGCGGTATCGCGGTGGAAACCGTTACCGAAGATGCGCACACCTCGCTGCGCCTGCACCGCGCTGGCTGGACCTCGGCCTATATCCGCATCCCGCAGGCCGCCGGGCTGGCCACCGAGAGCCTGGCGGGGCATATCGGGCAGCGCATTCGCTGGGCGCGCGGCATGGTGCAGATTTTCCGCCTCGACAATCCGCTGCTCGGTAAAGGGCTAAGGCTGGTGCAGCGGTTGTGCTACGCCAACGCCATGCTGCACTTCCTGGCGGGTATTCCCCGGCTGATCTTTCTGCTGGCCCCGCTGGCGTTCCTGCTGTGCCACGCCTTTATCATCTACGCCCCGGCGCTGGCCATCGCCATCTATGTACTGCCGCATATGCTGCACACCAGCCTGACTAACTCGAAAATTCAGGGGCGCTGGCGCCACTCGTTCTGGAGCGAAGTGTATGAAACCGTGCTCGCCTGGTATATCGCCCGGCCGACCACGGTAGCGCTGTTCAACCCGCATAAGGGCAAGTTTAACGTCACCGCTAAGGGCGGGCTGGTGCAGGAGGAGCATCTCGACTGGGTGATCACCAAGCCCTATATCTTCCTGGTGCTGCTCAACCTGGCGGGGGTGGCAGCGGCCATCTGGCGCCTGTACAGCGGCCCGACGCACGAGATCCTGACGGTGCTGGTCAGCCTGCTGTGGGTGTTTTACAACATGATTATTCTCGGCGGCGCGGTGGCGGTATCGGTGGAGGCGCGCCAGATCCGCGAAGCGCACCGCGTGGAGATCGCCATGCCTGCGGCCATCGCGCGCGCCGACGGCCATCTGCTGCCCTGCACCCTGCGCGACTATTCGGACGGCGGCGTCGGGCTGGAGCTGCGTGAAGCGCACGCGCTCAACGCAGACGAAGAGGTCTGGCTGCTGCTCAAGCGCGGCCAGCAGGAGTTCAGCTTCCCCTGCGTGGTGCAGCGCACCTTTGGCCGCCGGGCGGGCATTCGCCTGCACAACCTCAGCACCGAACAGCACGTCGAGTTTATTCAGTGCACCTTCGCCCGCGCCGATACCTGGGCGCTGTGGCAGGACAGTTTCCCGGAAGACAAACCGATCCACAGCCTGGTGGATATCGTCATCCTCGGCTTTAAAGGCTACCTGCGCCTGGCGGAGTACGGGCCGCCGCGCCTGCGCCAGCTGTTTATTGGCTTAACCGCGCTGATGGCGTGGCTAGCTTCATTTTTCCCTAAAGCGCGCGGGCCACGGCCCGGTGCCCGCTCGGTAATCGCAGAATCATGAGAAAAACACGCCGCGGCCTGGCCGCACTCCTGCTGGCATTCGTCACCCAGGCCGCCCCCGCAGAAACCCCGGCAGCAGAGGCGCAGGTGCCGCCCGCCGCCCCGGTACGCCAGTCGGCGCTCAACTTTGCCCAGCTGGCACCGCCGCCGGGCAACTTTGCGCTGCGCGGCACCCAGCCGCAGGGGCAGATTGAGTTCGGGGTGCGTAGTGACGAAGTGGTGACTAAAGCGCTGCTCAACCTCAGCTATCGCCCGTCCCCGGCGCTGATCCCCACGCTGTCGCAGCTGAAAATCACCCTCAACGACGAGCTGGTCGGGCTGGTAACCATCACGGCGGATCAGCTGGGGAAAGAGAACCAGACGCAGGTGGCGATCGACCCGCGCTTTATCGGCGATTTCAACCGCATCCGCCTCGAACTGATCGGGCATTACACCAATATCTGCGAAAACCCGGCTAACAGCGCGATCTGGCTGGATGTCGGTAAGCAGAGCGGGCTGCAGCTGACGCTGCAAAAGCTGCCGCTGAAAAACGACCTTTCGCACTTCCCGGAACCGTTCTTTGACGCGCGCGACGGCCGCCCGATGAGCCTGCCGGTGGTGTTTGCCGCCACGCCGGATCTGGGCCAGCAGCGCGCCGCCGCCATACTCGCGTCGTGGTTTGGCAGCAAAGCCCAGTGGCGTGGGCAAAACTTCCCGGTGCTGTTGAACCAGCTGCCCGCGCAGCAGCACGCGGTGGTGTTCGCTACCAATGCCCAGCGGCCTGACTTCCTCAAAGCGCTGCCCCCGGTGGATAAGCCGACGGTGGAGATCGTCGATCAGCCGGGAAATCCGTACCAGAAAATGCTGCTGGTGCTCGGGCGTGACGACAACGATCTGATCGCGGCGGTGCAGGGTATCGCGCAGGGCGAGCTGCTGCTGCGCGGTCAGACCGCCCAGGTGGAAGGGGTGAAAACCCTCGCCGACCGCCAGCCCTACGACGCGCCGAACTGGGTGCGCACCGACCGCCCGACCACCTTTGCCGAGCTGCAGCAGTATGCGGGCCAGCTGCAGTCGGATGGGCTGCAGCCTGCGCCGCTGGCGTTTACCCTCAACCTGCCGCCGGACCTGTTTTTGATCCGCGCACGCGGCATCGACATGGATCTGCGCTACCGCTACACCTCGCCGCTGCAGGAGGATGGTTCGCGGCTGGCAATACACCTTAACGACCAGTTTGTGCAGGATTACCCGCTGACCGTGAAGCAGGATCGCAGCAAACAGCTGCTGCGTATTCCGCTGCTGCAGGGGCTGCAGGATGGTAGCACCAGCCTGACCATCCCGGCGCTGCGCCTCGACGTGGTGAACCAGCTGCGCTTTAGCTTCGACTATGCGCTGACCTTTATCGGCGGTACCAGCGACCGCTGCGAAACCGTGGTGCCGGTCAGCAATCACGTGGTGATCGACGGCAACTCCACCGTCGACTTCTCCGGCTATCGCCACTTTATCGAGATGCCGTCGCTGCGCGCCTTCGCCACCGCCGGCTTCCCGTTCAGCCGCCAGGCCGATCTGGCGCAAACTCTGGTTCTGATGGACCCGCAGCCGCAGCCGGAGAACATCAGCGCCATGCTCAATGTGCTGGCGAACGTCAGCGCGCAGACCGGCTATCCGGCGCTCAAGGTGCAGATTGCCGACAGCTGGGCGCAGGCGCAGAGCAGCAACGCCGATATTCTGACCATTGGCAGCCTGCCCGCCGGGCTGAAGCAGGACAGCAATATCAGCCTGCTGGTCGATGCGGCGAAAAGCCGCATCAACAAGCCGCTGCGCCAGCCAGCGCTGAGCAGTGTGGACGGCCCGGCCAGCGACCGTCAGGCGCAGAGTCAGACCACGATAACGTCAGACGGGCCAATGGCGGCGGTGGTCGGCTTCCAGTCGCCGTATGACCCGCAGCGCAGCGTGGTGGCACTGTTAGCCGACAGCCCGCGCGGCTGGCAGCTGCTGAATGAGGCGATGAACGACAGCGGCAAACGCGCCGCCATGTTTGGCTCCGCCTCGATTATTCGCGAGTCCGGCGTCAGCAGCCTGCGCGTCGGCGAAACCTATTACGTCGGCCACCTGCCGTGGTGGGAGCGCCTGTGGAATGCGCTGGCGAATCATCCGCTGTGGCTGGCGCTGCTGGCCGGGGTGGTGGTGATCCTGTTTGCGGTGCTGGTGTGGCGCCTGATGCGCGGCGTCAGCCGTCGCCGCCTGGATGACGAGGATGACGACGCGTGATGCGGCGGCTGACCGGGCTGTTACTGCCGCTGCTGCTGCTGCCCGGCAGCCCCGGCGTGCGGGCGCAGGTGGCGCCGATTGACTGGCTGCTCCAGCAGGTGCGGGTCGGCGAAGCCAACCATAAATACGAACTGGTGACGCAGTCGCTCTACCGGCTGGATAAAATCGACCCGGATAATCCGCAGGTTGTCGCGGCCAAACTGCGGCTGGCGCTGCGCCAGGGCGACCAGGCCCGCGCCGCACAGCTGATGGCGCAGCTGCGGCGCAGCGCACCGGATGCGCAGGCCACGCGTGAGGCGGCGGCCAATATGCTGCTCATCACGCCGGAAGGCCGGCAGCAGCTGCAGCAGGCGCGGCTGCTCGGCGCTTCCGGGCGGCTGGTGGAGGCGCAGGCCGCGTGGGATCGCCTGTTCCACGGCGCGTTTCCCTCCGCTGACATGGCGCTGGAGTACTGGCGGCTGGTGGCCCAGCTGCCCGGCCAGCAGGCGCGCGCGCTGGCGCAGATGCAGGCGCTGGACCGCATCACGCCGGGCAATGCCGAACTGCAGCAGTCGCTGCGGCTGATGCAGCAGAATGTGCAGCGGGTCAAAGCCGATAGCCAGGCCGCCGCACTGGGCGCTCGCGGGCAGGCGCTGGCAGCGGCCAACCACCGGGCGGCCGCTATTGCGCTGTTCCGCCAGGCGATTGCCGCCGATCCAGGCGGTGACGACGTCAATAAATGGCGTAGTCTGCTGCGCTCGAACCACTACTGGCTCAGCATTGAGCAGGGCGATAAGGCGCTGGCGGCAGGCGAACTCAGCGCGGCGCAGAGCCACTATCAGCAGGCCGCGGGTTTCGATCCGCGTGATGCCTGGGCCCGTATCGGCTTTGGCGATGTGGCGCTGGCCGGTAAAGATCGCGCCGGGGCGGAGCAATACTACCGCCAGGCGCTGCGGCTTGAGCCGCAAAACCGTACCGCCGGACGTCGGCTGGTGACGCTGCGGCTGGACGCGCTGACTGCTGAAGCAGAGCAGCTGGCGGCGCAGGGCAGATGGGCGCAGGCGGCAGAGAAGTATCGCCTGGCGCAGCGCGAGGCGCCGGATGATGTCTGGCTCAACTATCACAGCGCGCGCGCGCTGCGTGAGAGCGGTCAGCGCGCGGCGGGCGACAGGCTGATGGCAGCGATGGCGGCGCGCCAGCCGCAGCAGCCGGCGCAGGTTTATGCTTACGGGCTGTGGCTCTCCGGCAACGGTGACGACGCGGCCGCGCTGGCGCGTCTCAACACCCTGCCACGCAGCCGATGGACGGGGGAAATGCGGGCGCTGGCGCAGCGCCTGGAGCGCAGCGAGCTGCTGGCGCGCATCGACCGCAGGGTGGCGAAGCAGGAGTATGCCACGGCGCTGAGCGACTATCGCCAGGCAATGCAGGCGGTGGGGATTAGCGCCACCGCACCCGGCGACAACGAGACCTTTACCCGCCTGATGCGCAGCGACGCGCAGGACGACTGGCAGCAGCGCGGCATCCGCCGCGACAGCGCCAGCCTGTATCGCCAGCAGGATACGCAGCTGACGCTGGCCGAGGACTATTCGCGTAATAAAGGCACCGGCGGCGTTTCCGATTTTAGCGCGCACACCACCATGATGCAGGCGGAGACTCCGCTGTCTGACGGGCGTGGCTGGCTGCAGCTGGATAATGTAGACGTCTCGGCAGGCAGCTTTGCCCGCAGCGCCAATGGCACAATCAGGGAGAATTTTGGCACCTGCGCCAGCGCGGATGCGCTGTGCAACCGCGACTTCCGCCAGCATCAGAACGGCACCAGCATTGGCGCGGGCTTTCGCAGCGAGCGCTGGTCTGCCGACCTCGGCACCACGCCGCTCGGCTTTGAGGTCACCAACTGGGTCGGCGGCCTGAGCTGGAACAGCGATATTGACGATCTCGGCGTGACGCTGAGCGCCTCGCGCCGCCCGATTGCCAGCTCGCTGCTGGCGTTTGCCGGCGCGCGCGACCCCAATCAGGCTAGCGGCAAACGCTGGGGCGGCGTGGTGGCGACCGGTGGCGCAGTCGGTCTGAGCTGGGATCGCGGCGGCGCGCACGGCGTATGGGCCGATCTCAGCGCACATCAGCTAACGGGTAAAAACGTGGCGGATAACTCCCGCGAGCGCCTGATAAGCGGTTACTACTACAAGCTCATCAACGACGATAACCGCCGGGCAACCGTTGGTATTAACGGCATGCTGTGGCACTACGCGCAGGATCTGAGCGACTATTCCCTCGGCCAGGGCGGCTACTACAGCCCGCAGCGCTATGCTTCGCTGTCGCTGCCGGTCACCTATCGCCAGCGCACGGCCAACTGGTCGTTTGACCTTGGCGGCTCGGTTTCGCTGTCGCACGCCCATAGCGACGCCACGCCGCGCTATCCGCTGAACTTCGGCGCCATCACCGCTGATAACGCCCCGGGCAGTGACGGCGGCGGCTCCGGCTTTGGCTATACTTTACAGGCGCTGGTCGAGCGCCGCTTAACCTCAAACTGGACGCTGGGCCTCGGCGTGGATATCCAGCAGGCCAAAGATTACACCCCGAGCCACGGATTACTCTTTCTGCGCTACTCGATGGCGGGCTGGCAGGGCGACCTTGATATGCCGCCGCAGCCGCTGGCGCCGTACGCCAGCCTGAAGTAAGCTGCGTGACTGTTCTCCCAGGAAAACACCTAAACCTCGCCCTGCAAAGCGTGATAGCTTAACAACCCGCAGTCATAGGATATACTCAGGGCGATTTTAGTCCTTTCAGCAGAGTTCTTCGGAGAGCAGGCTTGCGAGTCAGTCGTTCATTAACGATCAAGCAGATGGCGACCATTTCCAGCGTTGCGGTGGTCACGATTTGTATTTTTATCGTCATACAGCTTTTCCATTTTGTGCAGCAGCGCAGGATTGACTACGCCCAGCAGATGGAGAACGTGGCGCATACCGTGCGTCAGCCGCTGTCGCAGGCGGTGCTGAAGGCGGACATTCCTCAGGCTGAATTTATCCTCAACTCGCTGCGCCCGGCCGGTATTCTGGCGCGGGCGGAAGTGGTGCTGCCCAACGGCTTGCAGGCGCTGCATACCGATTTTGAACCCGAAAAGCCGGTGCCGCAGTTTATCGCCCGGCTGTTTGAACTGCCGGTGCAGATCACCGTGCCGCTCTATTCGGTAGAGCCGGCCAACCCGAAGCCGCTGGCGCTGCTGGTGCTGCAGGCCGATTCATGGCGCGTGTATCAGTTTATCCTCAGCGCGGTTTCCACCATGGTGACCACCTATCTGCTGCTGGCGCTGATCCTCTCGGTGTCGATCAGCTGGTGTATCAACCGCCTGATGGTCAGGCCGCTGCGCACCATCGCTGCCGAGCTGCAGGACCTTAGCCCGCAGCAGAGTATCGGCCATCAGCTGCCGCTGCCGAAATACCATCGTAACGATGAAATAGGCATGCTTATCCGCAACTACAATCGCAACCAGCTGGCGCAGGCGGCGCTGTATGCCGAGCGCCCTGCTGACCAGAGCAGCGCGGCAAAGCCGCGCACGGTGTGCGAGCAGGATATTGTGCGCGCGCTGCAGCAGCAGCAGTTTGCCCTGTGGCTGCAGCCGCAGATCGATATGCGCAATGGTCAGCTGGTGGGGGCCGAAGCGCTGCTGCGCATGCGCCAGGCCGACGGCAGCTGGTCGCTGCCGGACGATTTGATCCCGTGCGCGGAGGAAAAAGGGGTGATAACCGCGCTGGGCCGCTGGGTGTTTGAAGAGTCCTGCCGGGTGCTGGCGGGCTGGCAGCAGCAGGGCATTACGCTACCGCTGAGCGTGAATCTCTCCGCCGTGCAGCTCAGCGACCCGTCCATGGTCAGCCATCTACAGAACCTGATCACCCAGCATCAGATCTGCCCTGGCAGCCTGGTGCTGGAGATCACCGAAACCGCGCAGATTGGTGAGCCGCAGCAGGCGCTCAGCCTGTTGCAGCAGCTGCGCCAGGTGGGCGTGTCGGTAGCACTCGACGATTTCGGCATGGGCTACGCCAATCTCAACTGGCTGAACCAGTTCAAAGCCCTGCCGATCGCCAAGCTGAAGATGGACCGCAGCTTTGTGGTAGCGCTGCCCGAAGATGACACCATGGTGCGCATCGTCGCTGCTATTGCCGAGATCATCACGCTCGACGTGGTGGCCGAAGGGGTGGAAACCGAAGCGCAGCGCGACTGGCTGCTGGCACGCGGCATCCATATCGGCCAGGGTTACCTCTACTCCGAAGCGCTGCCGCTGGCGCAGTTCCAACAGCAGTACCTGTAAAATCCTGCTATTTCACTCACTGATTTTGCATATAAAAGATGCAACGCCAATGACAAAGCGAGGATGGCTGGTGTACAATTATTCAGCAACTTGCATCAGGAGGTGATATGCCTGCAAAAAATCTGACTCAGAAAGAGATTATTCAAGCTCTGTCTGATGCACAAAAAGCTGGATCTGTTCAGCTGACAGGAACAAGGGAAGAGCGCCGCGAGCAGCTTCGTGAGATGCGCCGTAAAGATTTTATCCAGGAAGGATATCGCATTGGGCAAACATCATCCTAAGCGCTTTTATTTTGCACGTCTCGAGATTGCGGTAAAATTTGCGTCGACCAGTGCGAAGTTCGGTTATGACGCAGAAGACCAGCAATATTATGAAGATGCTTTGCTCGATCTCCAGGATATCTGGGAGCAGCAGGGCTATATTGAAATCTACGACCCATCCTCGCACGGCTATTCCGCTCACTAGCCTCTGGCTAAAGACAGTAATTCTGTCGCTGGCTCATCCCCCGACTATACGGGCCTGTACCATGCTCGCTTACTCAAAACGGGTGAAGTCGATCCGTTGGTGATCATGACATTTCAGGGCATGATCGTTGACCAGCAAAGATATGAACGGGCAGTTATAGAAGCGTTGATCTATCACGACCTGATGTTTTTGCCCATGGGTCAGAAGACACCGCAGAACAAGAAAAAGCAGCGTGAATGGGTTCGTCATAACCTGGACTCCAGCGACGAAAACGCCAGTTAGTTGCTAAAAGCGTCATATTGAATTGATTAGGCGCCATTTCACTTTCTTTAGTTATACAAGTCGGGGCTGAAGTGATTCAGCTCATAAAACCAGGTTATGGAAGCCGCCGGGCCTGGTCGGGCTATATTAATCCTGTTAACTGGATGTTACTTTCGCGCTGTCACTGATTATAACAACAGCAATTCAGCCGTTAACGGATACCTTATGAAAAAATCCCTGTTCAAAAGTCTCTATTTCCAGGTGCTGACTGCCATCGCCATTGGCGTGCTTCTGGGCCATTTCTATCCTGAGCTGGGCGCGCAGATGAAGCCGCTGGGCGATGCCTTCGTCAAGCTGATCAAAATGATTATTGCCCCGGTGATCTTCTGTACCGTGGTGACCGGCATCGCCGGAATGGAGAGCATGAAAGCGGTCGGCCGTACCGGTGCGGTCGCGCTGCTCTACTTTGAAATCGTCAGCACTATTGCCCTGATTATCGGTCTGGTGGTGGTTAACGTGCTGCAGCCGGGCGTGGGGATGAACGTTGACCCGGCGACGCTGGATGCCAAAGCGGTGGCGATGTATGCCCAGCAGGCAGAGCAGCAGGGCGTGATCGCCTTCCTGCTGGATGTTATTCCCAGCAGCGTGATTGGCGCCTTCGCCAGCGGCAACATCCTGCAGGTGCTGCTGTTCGCCATTATGTTCGGCTTCGCGCTGCACCGCCTGGGCGATAAAGGCACGCTGGTGTTTAACTTTATCGACAGTTTCTCCAAGGTGATTTTCGGTATCATCAACATGATCATGCGCCTGGCGCCGATCGGGGCATTTGGTGCCATGGCTTTCACCATCGGTAAATATGGCGTTGGCTCGCTGGTGCAGCTCGGCCAGCTGATTATCTGCTTCTATATTACCTGCGCGCTGTTTGTGGTGGTGGTGCTGGGGCTGATTGCCCGTATGGTCGGCTTTAACATCTTCAAATTTATCGCCTACATCAAAGAAGAGCTGCTGATTGTGCTGGGAACTTCCTCTTCCGAATCTGCGCTGCCGCGCATGCTGGATAAGATGGAAAAGCTCGGCTGTAAAAAATCGGTGGTGGGGCTGGTTATTCCTACCGGCTACTCATTCAACCTTGATGGCACCTCGATTTATCTGACCATGGCGGCGGTGTTTATCGCCCAGGCGACCAACAGCCATATGGATATCTGGCATCAGATCACCCTGCTGGTGGTGCTGCTGCTCTCCTCGAAAGGCGCCGCGGGCGTGACGGGGAGTGGCTTTATCGTCCTGGCGGCGACGCTGTCCGCGGTCGGACACCTGCCGGTGGCCGGGCTGGCGCTGATCCTCGGTATCGACCGCTTTATGTCCGAAGCGCGCGCGCTGACTAACCTGATCGGTAACGGTGTGGCGACGGTGTTTGTGGCGAAATGGGTTGGCCAGCTGGATGAGACGCAGATGAAAGAGACGTTGAACGCGGGAAAAAAAGCTGAAAAAACGGCCTGATTTCACGGCATAAGTGCTTAATTCATTAAATATTGCCCCAAATGCCCGTCGTGACTTGCCCTCACGACGGGCATTTGCATAATAACCCCCAAGCTATTTTTATGATTTTTCATTCTGCGGTGTGACATCCCCGCCGATGTGTGGTCTAACAAACTGTTCCATTCGCAATTTATATTAAGAACAGTCGCTTCCTAAACGTGCGTACGCGCGATAACGGCAGGTAGTAGATCGCCAGTGATAATTTTTTGGTTTGTGATTGAGTAGGGGTTCACATGCAGGGCACCAGAATTCGTTTATTAGTTGGTGGAATATTGCTGGCTGCGGCCAGCCTGACTGTGCAGGCCGAAACTCTCCAACCCGATCCTGCCTGGCAGCAGGGCAAGCTGGATAACGGTTTCAGCTGGCAGCTACTCACAACCCCTCAGCGCCCAAGCGATCGCGTTGAGATTCGCCTGATGGTTAACACCGGTTCGCTGGTGGAGAGCGCCCAGCAGGCTGGCTACAGCCATTTACTGCCGCGCCTTGCGCTGGTGCATAATGCCGCGCTCGATCCCGCGCAGCAGCGCTCGCTGTGGCAGCAGAGTATGGACCCGCAGCACCCGATGCCGCCGGCCATCACCTCCTACGACTACACGCTCTACAACCTCAGCCTGCCGAACAACCGCCCGGAATTAGTGAAAGAAGCGCTGACCTGGCTGGCGGCAACGGCGGGTAAAATGACCATTAATGAAGAAGTGGTCAATACCGCCAATAATGCGGATGATCCGATTGCCACCTGGCCGGGCAATCCGCAGGATACCTGGTGGCGCTACCGGCTGAAAGGCTCCTCCATGCTGGCCCACGACCCCGCTTCCCCGGTAAAAGTGCCGGTAGATCTCGCCGCGCTCAATGCCTTCTATAAGCAGTGGTACACCCCGGATGCCATGACGCTGTTTGTCGTCGGCAACGTCGACAGCCGCAGCCTGTCTGAACAGATCAACAAAGTGTTTTCGCCGCTGGAAGGCAAGCGCGAACAGCCTTCCGCGATGCCAACGCTCTCCCCGCTGCTGCCGCAGCCGATCAACCTGGCAAACAGCACCCTCAGTCAGGACCGCCTGTCGCTGGTGTGGGATACGCCATGGCAGCCGATCCGCGAGTCGCAAAACCTGCTGCGTTACTGGCAGAGCGATCTGGCGCGTGAGGCGCTGTTCTGGCATGTGCAGAAGGTGCTGAGCGATAACAAAACCCAGGGCATGCAGGTGGGCTTTGACTGCCGCGTGCTGTACCAGCGTGCGCAGTGCGCCATCAATCTGGATGCCGACAATGCCTCGCTAAACAGTAACCTGACGCTGATTGCCAAAGAGATGGTCAACATTCGTGATAAGGGTCTGTCTCAGCAGGAGTTTGATGCGCTGATTGGGCAGAAGAACAGCGAGCTGAACAAGCTGTTTGCCACCTACGCGCGCACCGATACCGATGTCCTGATGAGCCAGCGTCTGCGTTCTCAGCAGAATGCGGTGGTGGATATCGCGCCGGAGCAGTATCAGAAGCTGCGTCAGCAGTTCCTGTCAGGTCTGACGCTGGATATGCTTAACCAGGAGCTGCGCCAGCAGCTGACGCAGGATATGACGATGGTGCTGATGCAGCCGCCGGGCGAGCCGGAAACTAACGTCAAGGCGCTGCAGGAGAGCTGGCAGAAGATTATGACGCCAGAGCCTGCGCCCGCTGCAGCATCCGATGCCGCAGCCGCTCCGTCCGGCGACAGCACCACGCCACCGCAGTAATCATCGCGGGCCAATACCCTGTAGGGGCTGACCCTCTTTTTCGGTCAGCCCGTTATTGCGAATCACCGCCACGGGTCGACCGAAAAAAAGGGTCGACCCCTACCTACCTGTTACTCTGCCGTCTGTATTACCCAATCCGGGCGCCCAGCCACGCGTTGTATCGGCAGGGGCAACCTCGTATTTGTAGGGGCTGACCCTCTTTTTCGG